>CAMYYX010000048.1 GCA_947303695.1 uncultured Prevotellaceae bacterium
TACCATCAACCTACGTGATTCGGCTCGTACGGTTGTGTTGCCAGCTTGCTTTTTTAAACCCAAAGTGACCGTTACACGATAATTGCCATCGGGTACATTCACGGAAAAAAAGAAGGGCTTACCAGCCTCTACGGGAGCTAGCGTATTCATGTCATACCCATAACCAATCGTTGTGCTATAAACGTCCGATAGTGTTATCTGAATAGCCGTTTTATCCGCACCGTCGAACGAAAACGATTGTGCAAACAGATTAGTTACGATGCTCCAGCAGATAGTAGTTAGGATTTGCTTCATAGTCAGTAGTGATCTTTAAGATAGTATTACATCAGCGAGTCTATTTCCATTTCCTGTTTTAATCGATATGACAATCCAGTCATCACCGCAATGAGTTCATCTTTCTGATTCGTTACCTTAATGTCACAATAGGGGAGTTTATGATGGTTGAAGGTCTCAGTACATTCTGCAATGAGATGGTCGCCTAATTGTGCAGACTTAAGGAAAGTGATGTTATTGGCAATACCTAACGTAAGCAGTCCATGGCTATTGGATACTGCGGCAAAACTGAGGTCTGCTAACGTATAGATAGCACCTCCTTGACAAACATTCCCTCCGTTTAGGTGATGCTCCTCAATCGTCATTTCCGCTTTGGCATATCCTTCTCTGACTACCGTTAACTGAGCTCCGATACTCGCAGCAAAGCGGTCTGTGGTGTTCAGCCGTTCCAATAACGTCATATCATTTACCTTTTACCATTGGCCTTGTCCATATGAAACTGCTTGATTCGTTCCTCAAACAGCGGTTCCTGTTCTCTGCTGAAGAACGAAGTACAGATACGTACACCTTGCTCATTCGATCCCATCGTGTCAAGTGGGAACACAGCAATTCCGTAGTACATCAGTTCGCGTGTGAGTTGCAGGTCGTTCATACCTGGGTACTGAACGGTGAAGTAGAACCCATCCGCCAGAGGTGCTCCGAGGTCGTTGTCATAAACGAGATAGAATCCGTTTGCCAACAGTACGTCTTTCATGAATCTGGCTCTACGTCCGTATTCTCTGACATCTTCAAGGAAATTATAAGAACCGTCACATGCAGCTTCCATCAATGCAGCCATCGCGTGCTGCACACTATGAGTGGTACCACTCGACAGGGTGTACATCAGGCGATTGCAGATGAAGTTTCCAAATTCATCGACACCGAAAGAACTAAGGGCGGGATAGATGCGATGGTAGAGCACATTACTGATACACAAGACCCCAATACGTTGGCCTGCATATGAGAAGGCTTTCGACCCAGATACGGCTAAGATATAGTTATCCGTATAACGGGCAACGGTAGCCTGGAATGGTGGTTCGAAAGGATGAGAGAGGTCACGACGGAAGTCCATGGCGAAGTATGCCAGATCTTCAAGTACGATGACATCATGTTTAGTCGCCAGCATTCCGATTCCTTTCAACTCTTCTTCATTGAAACATACCCATGACGGGTTATTCGGATTGGAATATACGATACCGCAGATATTCCCAACCGACAGAATCTCATCGAGTTTTGTGATGAGTGCCTCACCACGGAAGTCATGGATGTCCAGTCCCATGTGTTTCAGCCCGATGACATCACACTGGGTTGTCTGTACAGGAAATCCGGGATGAATGAACAGTACCGTGTCTTTCTCAGGAACTGCATGATGCCAAGCCGTGAAAGTAGCAAACGTACCTTGCATGCTTCCTGTGGTAGGAATACAGCAAAGGGAATCGATATCGACCCCAATGAATGCCTTTACGAACCTTGAAGCGGCATTTTTGATACGTGGAATACCACCATTAGGAGGGTAGATGGTTGCACAGCCGTTGGCTAATGCTTCCTGCTCTGCCTTCAAGGCAATCTGTGATGGCTGGAGGCCGGGCACACCCATCTCCAAGTGGATGAAGGGTTGCCCGGTCTTTTCTTCCAGAATCTTACTGAGCGACTGTATGTCGCGTATAGTTGCTCCTGAGAAATCACCGAGATGCATTGCATCAATCTCGGCACTGACAATTTTTGAATCTAACATATTTTACTTCCAATCTGTCAATATGGTTCGCTTGTCGAGTACATGCTTTGCCTTACCTGTCGAACGTTCGATATTGCCTGGTTCCTTGATATGGATGTTTGGCTTGATACCTATCATGCTGACAATTCGGTCATAGAGCGGCTTAATGAACGGCATCTGCTTTGCAGGGTTTGGTGAGAAGTATTCTGTACGCAACTCGACATCGAGGTCGAAGGTGTCTTCGTTGTTCTTGCGGTCTACCGTGATGAAATACTGTGGAGTAAATACAGGGAACTCTGTCAGGATAGTCTCAATCTGTGACGGGAAGACGTTCACACCACGGATGATAAGCATATCATCACTTCGTCCCAGAATCTTACCCAAGCGGACTGTGGTACGTCCACATTCACATGGCTCGTAAATGAGATGGGTAAGGTCACGTGTACGGTAGCGAAGGATAGGCATTGCTTCCTTGCACAGAGAGGTGAATACCAACTCTCCTTCTTCACCTGGTGCTACGGGTTCCAGCGTTTCTGGGTTAATGATCTCCGGATAGAACATATCCTCTGCCACATGGGTACCATTCTGGAACAGACATTCACCACCCACACCAGGTCCGCACATCTCTGTCAGTCCGTAGATGTCGATAGCCTTGATATGCAGTTTCTTCTCCAATTCACGACGGATACCCCATGTCCATGGTTCGGCTCCAAAGAAACCAACTCTCAGCTTCAGGTCTTCAGCCTTGATTTCTGGACTTTGCTCTATCACTTCTGCCAAATGAAGGGCATAGGATGGAGTACAGCAAAGTGCAGTAGTGCCAAAGTCTTTCATCAGCATGATCTGCTTAGCAGAGTTACCTGCTGAAGTCGGTAACTGAATGGCTCCACGTAGAGCAGCTCCATCATGTGCACCCAGTCCTCCAGTGAACAGTCCGTAACCGTAAGCTACCTGTACAACATCACCTGGACCTATATCACCAACAGCCAAGACACGTGCTACACACTCTGCCCACATCTTCAGGTCATTCTCTGTATATGTACCGACTACAGGTTTTCCTGTTGTACCTGATGAAGCATGGATACGTCGTATCTCAGTCTGAGGTACGGCTTGCAGACCAAATGGATATTCGTCTCGTAAGTCATGCTTGGTAGTGAATGGTAATTTATAGATGTCGTCTATACTGCGAATGTCCTCGGGTTTAACACCCATACGGTCCATCTTCTTTTTATAGAACGGAATTTTCTCATAACAGGTTTTGACCGTCTTTATCAGACGTTCAGACTGTAATTTACGCATCTCCTCGCGAGGCATGCATTCAAAATGTGGATTGTGAATCATGGTTTTAAATTATTTTTTATAGCATTCGAAAATCTTATTGACAGTTTCTTTCTTCATCTTTGGAGTCACCAGACTGACAAGAATCACAACGATGAATCCACCAACCATTGCTACGGCACCGCAGTCGATAGGATTGAGGATAGCATTGTGCATCATCATGTTAACCACTGTGAGGCCGACACCCCAGATGAAACATGCCCATACGGCAGCTTTGGTCACACCCTTCCAATATAGTCCCAGCATGAATGGTGCGAGGAATGCACCTGCCAAGGCTCCCCAAGAGATACCCATCAACTGAGCAATGAACTGTGGGGGATTCAAGGCAATCATCAATGAAAGGACGATGAAGAAGACGATAAGCACACGCATGACAACGACTTTTCTGCGTTCAATCTTTTCTGCTACCTGATCGTTGATCTGACCTTCCTCAACTTCACCAGCTTTCGACTTCTTGTCACGGTAGATGAGGTCGAGAGTCATGGTCGATGAAGAGGTGAGTACCAATGATGCCAAGGTTGACATAGAAGCAGAGAGTACCAACAGTACAACCAATGCAATCAAGATGTCCGGCAGTGTCTCTAACATCGATGGTACGATGCTGTCAAACGCATACTTGTGGGTGACTTCATTGAATGCTGGCTCTGGGAACAATCTACCGAAACCTCCAAGGAAATAACACCCTCCTGCTACTACAAAAGCAAAGATAGTGGAGATAATCGTACCACGTCTGATGGCTGCTTCGTCTGTGATGGAATAGAACTTACCCACCATCTGAGGCAGTCCCCATGTTCCGAGAGAGGTCAGGACAACAACACCAAGCAGACTCAGTGGGTTAGGTCCTAACCATGAGGCGAAGTCTCCTGGCTGGAAGTTGGCAAACAGTCCTGAAGGGTCTTCCATATCGTGTGCTGTAGGTACAACTTCTCCCATCTTATGGATGGCTTCGGTCAATCCTCCTTGATTGTTCAGTACTACAGCGATGATGGTGGTGATACCGAACAGCATGATGATACCTTGAATGAAATCGTTAATGGCTGTTGCCTTATAACCTCCAAGAATCACATATAATGCAGTCAACAAGGCCATGATGATGGCGCAGTACTCGTAAGGGATACCGAATCCCATCTCAAACAACTTGGAGATTCCCATATAGACACCTGCGGTGTAAGGGATGAGGAATACAAAGGCAATGATTGAGGCCACCACTCTCAGCTTCTCGTCCGCAAAACGTGTACCGAAGAAGTCCGGCATCGTTCGACTCTGGATATGCTGGGTCATCATCTTCGTCCTGCGGCCTAATATCAACCAGGCTAAGAGCGAACCGATCACGGCATTACCAATACCAATCCATGAGGCAGACATACCGTATTTCCAACCGAACTGTCCTGCGTAACCTACGAAGACCACTGCAGAGAAGTATGAAGTGCCAAATGCGAAGGCGGTAAGCCAAGGGCCGACTGAACGACCACCAAGGACGAAGCCTTCCACCGATGAGGCTTGTTTACGTGAATAGATTCCTACTGCAATCGTGACGCAGAGGAATATAACGGTCAGGATAATTTTAATTGCCATAGTGTGTTATTTGTGTGTGTTTTAATAGGGCATCCTATTATACATTTTACTCTTTTACTTTTTCCTATGCAAAGTCTGCTTCCGTCAGGAACGACATCTTGTTGATAATAATGGTCTCGTTTGCTTTGTCGCTGTTGTCAGTGCGCAAAACGAGCACACCCTTTCCTTTCCAAAGGAAAGAATAGAGATAAAGGATGTTCACACCCGATGCAGAGAGTTTCTTCACTGCTTCTGCGGCACGTCCAGGCACATCGTCAATACTTAGCGCTATCACATCAGCGAGTTGAACATTGATGCCGTTCTCTTTTAAGATGAGATAAGCCTGTGTGGGTTTGTCACAAAGCACACGATAGATACCATAGTCTTTGGTGTCGGCAATGGTCGAGGCGATAATCTGAATACCTGCCTTGCTCAACAATTCGAGCACCTTGGTCAGTGTGCCTTCCTTGTTCTCTATAAAAATTGAAAGTTGTTTGATTGTCATAATTATTTGCTCATTAGCCCAATTAGCCCAATTGGGCCTATTAATTTATTGATAAACTTTTCTCTTATCTACTACACGTACAGCCTTTCCTTCTGATACTGGTAATGAACCCTTTGGTACCAACTTGATATGTGGGGTCAGTAGAATCTCATCCTTCAGTGCTCTGCGAATCCTGCTTTCGAGGTCGAGCAGACGGCTGTAGTCATCGGTGAAGAGTTCTTCAAGTTCGACTTCTACGGTCATGTTGTCGTTGTCCTCGTCAGTAGTGAGGGTAATGAGGTAGTTGCTGGCCAGTTCTGGGAACTGCATCAGGATCTTCTCTATCTGGATTGGGAAGATGTTCACACCACGGAGCACAATCATGTCATCGCTGCGGCCACGCATACGGTCGAGACGTACATGATTACGTCCACAAGGACAACTTCTTCCAAGTACTCGGGTGAGGTCACGCGTGCGATAACGCAACAGTGGCATGGCTTCACGTGAGAGGGTAGTGAGAACCAACTCTCCGATTTCTCCGTCGGGAACTGGTTCCAATGTCTCTGGGTCTACAATCTCTACGATATAATAGTCTTCCCAAAAATGGAGGCCGTTCTGCTCTTTGCACTCGAAGCCCACACCAGGTCCGCACATCTCGCTCATACCGAATGAGTTATAGGCCTTCACACCCATCATGTCTTCGATACGCTTGCGCTGTTCCTCTGAGTGAGGTTCGGCACCGATGGCCAATACCTTCAGTTTGGTGTCCTTGCGTGGATCAACACCATTTTCTTTCATCACTTCGTACAGACGGGTCACATAGCTGGGGATAGCATGAATGGCTGTTGTGCCAAAGTCGGTGATGAACTTAATCTGACGCAGCGAGTTACCGGCACCAGCAGGGACAGTCAACATGCCCAAACGTTCTGCACCATATTGGAATCCCAGTCCACCGGTGAACATACCATATCCGCTGGAGTTCTGGAACACGTCGTCAGGACGTAGCCCCACCATCCATAGGTTGCGTGCTACCTGGTTGGCCCATTCGTCCAAGTCTTTCTGTGTATGCAGTATCACGGTCGGGTTACCTGTCGTACCACTCGATGAATGCAGACGCACACAGTTGCGGAGTGGGGTACTGGCAATTCCGAACGGATAGGTGTCACGTAAGTCCTGCTTGGTTGTGAATGGAATCTTACGGAGATCTGCCAAGGTCTTAATATCTTCTGGCTTCAAGCCAATTTCTTCAAAACGTTTCTTGTAAAAAGGTGATTGCATGCAGTGCTTCACGGTAGCTTGTAGACGTTCCAGTTGCAGAGCCTCAATCTCTGCACGGGTCATCGTCTCCATCGCCTCGTTGAAGTACTGACAAGCATCATCAGGTATTCTCTTTTCCATATTTATTTATATTGAAGTTATCGCTTCGCTCGAAGTTAAATTGGAAGTAAAACAGGAAGTTATGTGCTACGCACAGGACAATAGGTTGCTGATGAATACATCCTCGGGTAACGTCCAGCACCCAGTGCTTAACTCCCTCGAGCGTCAGCTCGTTAACTCCCCTTTTAACTCTTAACTCTTAACTCTTAACTCTTAACTCTCCCCGCTCCCATATCAAACGCCTTCAGATTGGCTTCTACCACTGCTTCACCTTTACGGGCAAAGATAGCTGCGATAGCTTGTCTGAGTTGGTCTACTGTGATAATCTCCAAGAAGGGAGCAGCCATACCGAGCAGCACCATATTGGCACCACGTACATTGCCTGCATCTTTGGCTACCGACTCAATATCGAGCTTCACTACGGATGGCAGACTGTCGAGTTCGGTCTGCAAAGCCTCTTCGTCTGGATAGTTGGGGATATTGATAAATGGTTTACTGCTGGTAACGATGGTACCATTCTTGCTCAGATAGGGTAGGTAACGGAGCGATTCCATCGGTTCCATGCTGATGACAAGATCAGCACCGCCTTGAGGAATCAGGTCTGAGTAAATCTGCTCTGTCGACAGACGTAGGTTCGACTGAACGTCACCTCCTCGCTGACTCATACCGTGTACTTCTGCTTGTTTCAGGTTGATACCTGCAATGGTTGCGGCCTCACCGATGACGGTAGCAATAGAAAGGATACCTTGTCCTCCCACACCGCAAAGTATGATGTCTTTCTTCATTTCTGTTCCTCCTTTGCTTTTCTCGCCTCTCTTGCATGACGTGCAGCGGTCTGGATGCACTCACGACGAGGGATGATGACACTGACTCCGTTATATTCTATCTCTTCTTTCAGTATCTGAGTGATTTCCGGCATGTTCTTGGGCAGGGGAACTACCACACGGATATGTTCTGGCTCTACACCCAGTCCCTTACAGATGGCTTCGAACTTGTTCGTACCTGCACTGTCCTGACCTCCGGTCATACCTGTGGTGAGGTTATCCGAAATCACAACGGTGATATTGCTCTTGTCATTGACCGCATCGAGCAGACCGGTCATACCTGAGTGGGTGAAGGTCGAGTCACCGATGATAGCTACCGAAGGGAACAGACCTGCGTCTGCAGCTCCTTTAGCCATCGTGATCGAAGCTCCCATATCTACGCAACTGGCCAATGCCTTGAATGGAGGTAATGCTCCAAGGGTGTAACATCCGATATCACCGAATACACGGTAATCTGGATATTCCGCCAACACTTGATTCAGGGCAGCATATACATCACGGTGTCCGCAACCCTGACACAGCTGTGGAGGACGACCTGCCAGGTTCTTGGCATCAGCAAATACCGGACCTGCTTCCTTACCGAGCGCTTGTGCTACGTTATCTGGATTCAACTCACCTGTGCGAGGCAGATCTCCTGTCAGACGACCCTTGATAGGGTAGCCTGCACCTAAGATACCTGCTACCTGCTCTTCTACTACGGGCTGTCCGTCCTCGACTACTAAGATGGCATCGTTTTCCTTGGCCAACTGTTTTACTTTATTGGCTGGAAGTGGATACTGTGACACTTTCAGGATATTAGCTTGGTCACCTATAGCTTCTTTCACATAGTTATAGGCAATACCGCAAGCGATGATACCCAGTTTCTGACTACCGCCTTTCTCTACCTTATTATATATAGAGTCCTCTGATGCTTGCTCCATGGTGGGCTGCTTGTCAATCAAGTCAACATAACGCTTACGTGCAATACCAGGAAGTAGCACCCAACGTTCGGTACAGATGTTCAGCGGATTCTCGTTCTTGGCCTCGCTTACCGCTACGGCAGCACGACTGTGAGCCAGACGTGTCACTACTCGCATCACGACAGGCTCTTTGATGGCTTCCGAGAAATCGAAGGCCGTGGCCATCATGTCATAGGCTTCTTGTTGGTTGCTAGGTTCGAATACGGGAACCATCGCAAACTTGCCATAGAAACGGCTGTCTTGCTCGTTCTGACTTGAATGCATTGACGGATCGTCTGCGGCCAGCACCACTAACCCGCCGTTCACACCAGTGATGGCAGAGTTGACGAATGCATCAGCACATACATTCATTCCCACATGTTTCATACATACCAAAGCACGCTTGCCGGCATACGACATACCCAATGCAGCCTCCATGGCTGTCTTCTCGTTGGTGCACCAACGGCTGTGAATACCTCTTGCTTTGGCTTCAGGATTGTTCTGAATAAATTCGGTGATTTCTGTGCTTGGCGTTCCAGGGTAAGCGTAGACACCGCTTAACCCTGCATTAATGGCACCAAGCGCAATCGCTTCATCTCCTAAAAGCAGTTGTTTCTTCATATTTGTTTATTATCTACTTCTTTTTTGTGAAATCGATTGCAAAGTTAGTAAATTTTTACCATATGACAACCTACTATTTACAATTTATTATCAATTTGGCCATTTTACTATTTGTTTTTATGTATTATGCATTGTCAATTGTCAATTGTGCATGAAAGAAGCCCCTTTTTGTGTTATTTTGTTCAAGGGCCCATTGCCCTCATCCTGCCCATGAGCCTCATGAGCCCCATTGGCCTTATAAGCCCCATTCGCCCCATCCCAAAGTTTAAATCAACGCCTTTTCCTTTCAAAAAACCTCCTTTTTATTAAAAAAATATTAAATGGTAAATGGTTAAATGGTAAATATTTCGTACCTTTGCACCCGCTATTACGAGTTAGTAGCATATTCAAATCATTTATAAACTAAAAAAAGTATTATTTAATGGCAACTAGAATTAGATTGCAGCGTCACGGTCGCAAGAACTACGCTTTCTATGCTATCGTTATCGCTCATGCAGATGCACCACGTGATGGTCGCTTCGTTGAGAAGATTGGAACTTACAATCCGAACACAAATCCTGCAACGATTGATTTGAACTTCGAACGTGCTCTTTATTGGGTACAAGTTGGTGCTCAACCTACAGACACAGTTCGTAACATCCTTTCAAAAGAAGGCGTTTACATGATGAAGCACCTCCTCGGTGGTGTGAAGAAGGGCGCATTCGATGAAGCTGCTTGTCAGGCAAAGTTTGATGCTTGGAAGGCAGAGAAGGATAAGAAAGCCGCTGCTGCAGAAAGCAAGATGGCTGCTGAAAAGAAAGCTGCATACGAGGCTCGTCTCGCTGCAGAGAAGAAGGCAGACGAAGCTGTAGCAAAGAAAGTAGCTGAGAAGAAGGCTGCTGCACTTGCTGCTGCTGAACCAGCTGCAGAAGAAACTGCAGAGGAAGTTCCTGCTGAAGAGACAGTAGCTGAAACTGCTGAGGCTCCTGTTGAAGAGGCTCCAGCTGAGGCTGCAGAGGAAACTCCTGCAGAGGCTTAAATCAAACAGCAAAGACATCAGAACGGCTAACTAATCTCATTTTAGTTAGCTGTCTTTTGTTTTTAAACTCCCATAGGCCTCATTGGCCCATTAGCCCCATAGGCCCCATTCGGCCCATAAAATAATTATGAATATGAACTCTCATAACAATCTCGTGATCATGGCAGGCGGTGTCGGTAGCCGCTTCTGGCCTATGAGTACCCCCGATTGCCCTAAGCAGTTTATCGATGTGATGGGGTGCGGACGTACGTTTATCCAATTGACATTCGACCGTTTCAAGGGCGTTGTGGCTCCAGAGAACGTGTGGGTGGTTACATCGCAGGCTTATGCTGACATCGTGAAGCAACAGCTTCCGGAGGTTCCGGAGCAGAATATCCTGCTCGAACCTTGTCGACGCAACACCGCTCCTTGTATTGCCTACGTCAGCTGGCGCATCAAGAAGAAAGACCCACAGGCCAATCTGGTTATCACTCCGAGCGATCATATGGTGGTGAACACCGAGGAGTTCAAACGTGTCATACGTGCGGCACTCGATTTTACTTCCAAGACCGATGCCATCGTCACACTTGGCATGCATCCTACACGTCCTGAGACAGGCTACGGCTATATCCAGGCAGATCTCTCTCACGCGTCGATGCGCAACAAGGAGATCTATCGTGTGGATCATTTCCGTGAGAAACCCGATTTGGCGACAGCTAAGAAATATGTTGAACGTGCAGAGTTCTTCTGGAATTCCGGCATCTTCATCTGGAACGTAGAGACCATCGTACAGGCATTGCGCCACTACGAACCCGAGGTATCTGCTTTGTTCGAAGGCATGCTGCCATATTATGGTACACCTGACGAGCAGCAGGTTGTGAACGAACGCTTCCCTCAGTGTAAGAGTATCTCCATCGACTATGCTGTCATGGAGAAGGCAGAAGAAATCTTCGTCTATCCAGCAGACTTTGGTTGGAGCGATGTCGGAACATGGGGTTCTCTCATCACCCTTGCAGACAAGGATGCTGACGGTAATGCAGCCATCGGTCCACGTATCGAACTGCACGACACGAAGAACTGCATCATCCACACCAGCGAGGAACGCCGGGTGGTTATTCAAGGACTCAACGGGTATATCGTGGCAGAGAAAGGCGATACCTTGTTGATCTGTAAGTTATCCGAGGAACAACACATCAAAGAATACAGTGCAGAATGAGACTGATTGCTGACAGTGGTTCAACCAAGACTGATTGGTGCTTATCATCCCCTTTTAAGGGGGACGGGAGAGGGTCCGTTTTTTCCACTCAGGGCATCAACCCGTTCCATCAGTCTGAGACGACCATTCACGATATCCTGTCAAACGAACTCGTCCCGCAATTGCCTCAACAGGCAGTGGTGGACGAGATTTGTTTTTATGGGGCAGGGTGTACCAAGGAGAAGAGCGTGATAGTGACGGAGGCATTGAAGACCGTCTTCCCGACTGCTACCCGTATCTTTGTTGGTAGCGATATGCTGGGTGCGGCACGTGCACTCTGTCAGCATGAGGCGGGCATCGCCTGCATTCTGGGTACTGGGGCCAACTCTTGCCTTTACGATGGTACCGACATCGTCAACAACGTATCACCGCTCGGTTACATCCTTGGTGACGAGGGTAGTGCGGCTTATATCGGTAAACGACTCGTAGGCGACATCCTCAAGTGCCAGTTCTCACCCGATGTGTGTCAACTGTTCTTCGACGAGACCCACCTCGATGGTCCTACCATCGTCAATAAGGTCTATCGCGAACCGATGCCCAACCGATTCCTTGGCCAGACATCCCAGTTCTGCCAGCATCATCGTGACAATCCCGAGATCCATCACTTCCTTCTCGACTGCTTCACCCAGTTCTTCGTCCGTAACGTGAAGAACTACCACCGTGACGATCTCCCCATCCACTTCGTGGGTTCTATTGCCATGGTCTATGAAGCAGAACTCCGTGAGGC
>CAMYYX010000049.1 GCA_947303695.1 uncultured Prevotellaceae bacterium
GCGAACTGGCAAAATAATTTACCAACTTTTTTCATAAAAACCGCAACTTTTTTCCATCGCATGCCACACAGGCACTCGAAACATGGGGTGCTGGGAGCACAAAAGAACAGAATGGTGTGCAAATGACATGAGAAAAATAGGAAAATTGCCATCACACAAGACAACAAGTGGCGCCAGCATTGAGCTAACGCCACTTATTTTGTTTCAGTAGTTCCGCAAATCCAGAAATCCTCTTCTATCGTACCGATCTCCGTGGCACATGTTTAAAAGAATATTACAAGCCCTCCGTCTTCGGAATGGATGGGACGCATCCATGGTCCATTCCATAAGTAACGCGCATATAAAATATCATCACCTTCATTCTCACATTCTACTTCTCCATAATATGCAGAGATGCCATCCACAAAAGCTTTTATACTTTCTTCCGTTTGTTGTGAGGTGAGGAAATTCATGTAAACGATGTAGTATGTGTCTCCTTGTTTTTTCCATTTATAAGTCATGCCACATGGTACACCACAGAACTCTACAACATAGTAATCTGCCGTATCATTTATTTCGCTATTAAAAGAAAGCACATCCACCTTGTCGTTCATTATTTTTAGAATGGATGATAAACTCTTTCCTTTCAACGGCACACCAAAGAATTCCCTTTCATAAAAGTAACTCGTGTCTTTAGCTACTTCTTCCGACTTTGGTTCTGTTTTCTTTTGATTATTACAACACCCAGTATACACAGCACTTAGGAAGATTGTTCAAATAAAAATAATATGTAATACTTTCATATTGTTTCTTTTTTAGGATTTTCCGATATGTTTTTTCTATAATTTCAATACGGTACTTACGGTAGCTCTTTCCAAAAATGATTTGACTCGTTCTTTGACAAATCCAAACTCACCATACCTCTACGGGCAATTGCGTTTGAACAGGTACTCACTATAAGACATTCATTTGGTCCCCCATAAAAAAGAACATTCATATATTTGTTTTTAGAAACTAACTGAATTAAAATACAATTCTCATCATCACCTTTTTCATGAGCCTTCATAGCGAGTGGAGTCATAAACACATCATCTATTTTTTGAGAGCCTATAATAATGTTGACTAATGCCCAATCCCCATACTTGTCATTATGTTTCTTGCTTGTAATACTAATTCTGTCCTCATTATTTAGCAAATGAACATAATTAATATCACCACAACAAACGAAAGAGTCATCGTAATATTCATTAAAGAGTTTTATTTCTTCTCCGTAATTAAAGAAATAGAACCTACACCCCAAACTACCAAAGGGAACAGGAACATAGATTTCACCTTTCACATCATAATATAGTGTTTGTTTATAGTAAATGATTTGCTCCATTGAATCAAATTCGGGAAGGTGCTTTTTAATCCACTCTTCTTCTGCCTTTTCTTGATTGTTTTTACATGAATAATTACAGATTAAACATAAAAATAGAAGAACTATCAATAATAACCTCTTCATAACTCAATTGTATTTTAATTGTTTCATTTCTAAGTTTTTAATATCTGGATGTGATAATATTTATAATGGTGCGTCATGATAGTCGTCGTTATTTTAGTTTGTCTTTAAAAAAGAAAAATGCAGCCACTATACCCACAATTACTAATACAAGAAAGAATAGTGCTTGACCTATTAATTCTACATATGCAAGCAGAGGTAATAGAAATAATACTCCAACTATCATTATAAGACAGCCTCCACATCCGATATATGAGATTTTATCAGGATTGGCTTTTTCTTCAGGTGATTTTCTCCACATAGTCACCCAGCATATTATAAAACCTACAATTAAACAAACAATTGCAATAGGTAAAGTGTGAGAAATCTCTTTGGAATCTGGAAGACCAAAATCATACAGCCTCTTGCTATCATAACGCTGAGGGAGACAATAACAAGTAAATAACAATCCACAAATGATGAAAAATAGTTTCCTCATAGGTCTATGGTTTAGTTTCTTGAATAGGCCCAACAAATAACATCTGAATGGACGAGGCAAAGATAATAATAATTTACCATTTCACAATTTACCATTTACTATTTTTCTGCAATTCCTGTATGTTTCTAGTTGAAAACCCTGCTATTTGTAGGTTGGAACATGCAATTGGCAGAAATCATTATATCAGTATAAGCCAGAAGGTTTGACAATAACCAAGCCTTATTCTTCAATAACCTTGGCTTATTTGACGATAAGGCTGGCTAAATGTGGAACGTTTGAAGCCTGGGGCCGGAACATTCCCACGTAGGGGAAAGATCTTTCCCACGTAAGGGAAAAGTTTTTCCCACGTAGGGGAAAGAATCGGCAAACGTAGCTAGCTATGCAATGTGGTTTAGTTCAACGTTTCCTCCACTCTACCTCCACTCTACCTTTATCCGAAGAGGCTCTTTTTGTTTTTTCGCAATTTGTTTGGTTGTTTCGGAATTATTCTCTATCTTTGCAAAGAGAAAAAGGATGAAGCCGAACATAGGCAGTAACCAAACGAATAAACTACATGAAACGAAATATATTATTAATGATGCTGATGGCATGGGTGGCAATGAGCGACCATGCGCAAAATTCCAATTTCGTAAAGGGGGCTGACGTGGGATTCCTGCAGGGACAGGAACGGCGTGGCGTTGTGTTCCACGATCGCAACGGACGGGAGCGTGAGTGCCTGGAACTGTTGAAGAACGACTACCAGATGTCGGCCATCCGGATGCGCGTATGGGTGAATCCTCGTGGGGGTGACTGTGACAAGAACGAATTGCTGGCGATAGCCAAGCGTGTGAAGGCACTGGGCATGGACCTGATGGTCGATTTCCATTATGCTGATTCGTGGGCCGACCCCGCCAAGCAACCCATTCCGAGAGCATGGCAGGGACACACGTTCGAGGAGATGAAGGATGACTTACGCCTTCACACCATCGATGTGCTCACGTTGCTCAAGCAGAACGGCATCGCGCCCCGATGGGTGCAGGTGGGTAACGAGACGGCAAACGGACTGTTGTGGCCAATGGGACATATTGAGCAACATCCCGAGCAATATGCCGGTTTTATCCGCACAGGCTACGATGCCGTGAAGGAGGTCTTCCCTGAGGCTATCGTCATCGTTCACCTCGACAGGGGGCACAAACAGAGCCTTTATGACTGGAACCTCGACATCGTGAAGAAATATGGTGGGAAGTGGGACATGATCGGCATGTCGCTCTATCCTTACTGGGCAATGGACGGACATCCCGAACTGAAGGCTGACGACATCATCACCGACTGCATGGCCAATATCCGTCATTGTAACGAGAAATACGGTTGCGACGTGATGATAGTGGAGACGGGGTTCGAGGTGGATGAACGCCATCCCGAGAAGATGGAGGAGGGCCGACGTCAGTTGACTCGTATCATCCGTGAAGCCCGAAGTGAGACCAACGGTCATTGCCGCGGTGTCTTCTACTGGGAGCCTCAATGTCTGCCAGGTGGTTATAAACTCGGAGCTTTCGACAGCAAGGCTGCACCAACAGCCATCATGGAGGGATTCGTAGATTGACTCTATCTTTTGCATTGCAAATATTCAACAATAATAAATACCTTCCAAAGAAAATGGGAAAAACAGCAATTTGTTTGGTCGTTTCGGAATTATTCTCTATCTTTGCAGCGGAATCTAACATTTAACTTGATAAGATATGAAACCAACTCTTTTTTTATTGGCTGCTGGTATGGGAAGCCGCTATGGTGGCTTGAAGCAGCTCGATGGTCTGGGACCAAATGGTGAGACCATCATGGATTATAGTATTTATGATGCTATCCGTGCAGGATTCGGCAAGATTGTGTGGGTCATTCGCAAGGATTTCGAGGAGCAGTTCCGTACTCAGATTCTGTCAAAATACGAAGGTAAGGTGGCTTGTGAACTGTGTTTCCAGGCTCTCGACGCGCTGCCAGCAGGGTTCAAGTGTCCAGAGGGACGTGTGAAGCCTTGGGGTACGAACCATGCGGTATTGATGGGTAAGGATGTCATCAAAGAGCCGTTCTGTGTCATCAACTGTGACGACTTCTACGGACGCGATGCATTCGCAAGCATCGGCAAATACCTGAGCGAACTGCCTGCAGGCACAAAGAACAAGTATGCGATGGTGGGCTTCCGTGTTTGCAACACATTGAGCGAAAACGGCTCTGTGGCTCGCGGCATCTGCTCGACGAACGAGAAGAACCACCTGACTGACGTGGTAGAGCGTACTGAGATTCTGCGTGTTGATGGTAAGATCTGCTACAAGGAAGGTGACGGATGGGTAGAGATTCCTGAGAATTCACCTGTTTCGATGAACATGTGGGGCTTCACTCCTGACTACTTCGACTACAGCGAGGAGTACTTCAAGGAGTTCCTGAGCGACCCGAAGAACATGGAGAATCCGAAGGCTGAGTTCTTCATCCCATTGATGGTGAACAAGCTCATCAACGAAGGAACAGCTACTGTTGAGGTGCTCGACACCACCAGCAAATGGTTCGGTGTGACCTACGCTGCAGACCGTCATGACACGGTAGCACGCATCAAGTCGCTCATCGATGCTGGCGAGTACCCAGAAAAATTGTGGTAAGTGATGCGGGAAGGATTCCTTCTCCTCATATTCATCATCAGTATAGGACATATGGAGGCTCAAGGGGTCTCCATTATGTCCTATAACTGTGAAAATGCATTCGACACGATACACGACGAAGGGTTCCAGGACGAGGAGTACACACCAGACGGCAACCGTCACTGGAGTCGTTCTCGCATGTATCAAAAACTGAAGAACATCGGCAAAGTGATTGTGGCAGCTGACACTCAGCGTCCTGTGGACATCGTTTGCCTCGAAGAAGTAGAGAATGACAGCGTGCTTACCTACCTAACCCGTCGAACAGCTCTTGCCGCATTGGGATATGAATATATCATGACCCACTCGGCCGACCGACGAGGCATCGACGTAGCCCTACTCTACTCGCCTTTTACCTTTCATCCAATCAGCCACAACTCCATCCGCGCCAACACAACCACTCCCACACGAGATGTACTCCACGTTTGCGGAACGACAGGTGGAAGTGAGCCCGACACACTCGATATTTATGTTGTCCACCTTCCATCGAAATTGAACGGGAAGGAAAGCGAGCGTAACCGCCAGATGGTTGTGGATGCCATCACAGCTTCGACCGATTCGATACTGGCAGAACGCAAGAATGCCAAAATCATCATTTTGGGAGACTTCAACGACACTCCAGACGCACCACTCCTGCACCACAACTTCAACGGGTTTACCAACCTCGCCTTACAATATCAAGGCAAACAAAGTGGGTCGTATAAATACCAAGGAGGGTGGGAAACGATTGACCAGATTCTGATCAGTAACGCTCTCACCCATCCTGAGACAAAGGGGTTACGATACCATGACGTCAAAGTACTCGACCTACCATTCTTGCTCGAGGCTGACACTCAATACGGAGGCGATAAGCCTAAACGCACTTTCGTCGGTTATCGTTATAATGGTGGATTCAGTGACCACCTGCCTGTTATACTATTCCTTGCGCCATCATCTGGTACACATTGGCTTCGCTACGCTACGCCGAAGTGACCGCTATACGATGCCTTGCGCCATCATAGCTTTAGCCACTTTCATGAACCCCGCTATATTGGCTCCCTTGACGTAGTTGATATAGCCATCAGGTTGTTTGCCATACTGAACACATTGTTCATGGATGCCATGCATAATATGGTGCAGACGTTCATCGACTTCCTGTGCACTCCAACTGATATGCATAGCGTTCTGGCTCATTTCCAATCCAGATGTCGCCACACCGCCTGCATTGACAGCCTTACCTGGGGCATAGAGTTTCTTGTTTTCGATGAACAGGTCGATTGCTTCAGGCGTACATCCCATATTACTGATTTCACCCACACAAATCACTCCATTATTAATCAACATCTGGGCATCCTCGCCATTCAGTTCGTTCTGAGTGGCACAAGGAAGAGCGATGTCGCACTTCACCTCCCAAGGACGTTTGCCTGCATAGAATGTGCTACCTGGGAATTGTTCAGCGTAGGGCGCACAGATATCGTTACCGCTTGCACGGAGTTCAAGGAGATAGTCGATTTTCTCCTCATCAAGTCCGGCTGGGTCGTAGATGTAGCCATCCGGTCCTGAAATGGTTATGACTTTGGCCCCCATCTGTGTCGCTTTCTTAGCAGCACCCCAAGCGACATTTCCGAAACCAGAAATAGCTACCGTCTTTCCTTTTATATCGATGCCCTGATCTTGCAGCATTTCGCGCACGAAATAGAGTCCACCGAATCCTGTAGCCTCAGGACGGACTAGCGAACCGCCGTATTCTAGTCCTTTACCTGTAAGCACACCGCTCCAGTCGCGTGTCAGTTTCTTGTACTCGCCAAACAGATAGCCGATTTCGCGTGCTCCCACACCGATATCGCCTGCAGGGATGTCGATTTCCGGACCGATGTAGCGATAGAGTTCACTCATGTATGCCTGACAGAAACGCATGACTTCGGCGTCGCTCTTACCACGAATGCTGAAGTCCGATCCTCCCTTGCCTCCACCCATCGGGAGTGTGGTGAGGGCATTCTTGAATGTCTGCTCAAATCCCAGAAACTTCAGGATACTAAGGTTTACTGATGCATGAAAACGCAGTCCGCCCTTATAAGGACCGATAGCGCTGTTGAACTGTACACGATAGCCGAGATTGACCTGCACCTCGCCCTTATCGTCTACCCAAGGTACACGGAAGGTGATGATGCGTTCGGGTTCCACAAGGCGTTCGATGATTTTCACACGCTCGAATTCTGGATGACGGTTGTAAACATCTTCGATTGACAGCAACACTTCCTTCACTGCCTGCAGATATTCTTTTTCTCCAGGATGCTTGGCTTCGAGTTGAGCCATAAGTTTATTAATATCCATAGTTGCTTTTAATTAAGATTATCAAAATTCTATTCTGTAATGGTCACTGTGATGGTACAATTAGCGTAATACGTCTTTCCTTCAGGGTCGTTCGCAGGTCGATAGCGGATACCCATCGGGATGACGAAGGAATCGCCTGGATGAACCGCCTTGTTATTGGCGATGAGGTAGAATCCTTTGTAATACGACATATACGATGCATAGATAACGATATTGTCATCCGTATCGGAATAGTCAGCCACAGAACCATCACGATAGAAGCAATAGAGGTTATTGGTTGTTCCCTCAATGATGGTTCCGTCCTTATCCTTCACAAAGGTACAGAATTCATCTTGTGGATTATTCTTTGTATCTCGCACCTGATCTGCACTCACTTTGAACGCCTGACTTACAACATCGTAGTTAAGAGGCGCTCTGGCATATAGCGTACCCGACTCGGCATACTGAATGCTTGCATTCAATTGCAAGTCTATATCTTCAGGGTCGCCTGTCAGAACAAAGTAGCCACTTCGGTCGGTCTCTTCGAACTGCACCTGATAAGGCCATTGCTCGTCGTTCGAAGTATTATCATCCCAAGGATGACGCCAATGCTCGACGGGAGCGCCACTCACCACAAACCACAGTTTCTGGACATCATCGGGCATCACGAGTTCTGCGGTACCCTCCGACTCACGTTTCATCTCTCCATAGAAACGAGTACCATCATTCCCCAGAGCCACAAAGCCGTAACGCCAACCAGCTTTCGCCACATTCACCTTACGATACCCATCAGCTCCCGCTATTCCCTTGAAATGTGCCTTCACCACCGTTCCTTTGGGACGAACCGTAAGCGGAATGGCATTGTAGCCATAGTTCTGCGGGCATTGTTTCTCATCCACCTGCCATATCTTATTCGTCTCATCGACCCGTGTCATTTCGGTCGTTTGAGTCATCTTGTTCGCTCCGAGTTCACGGATGTCATCAATATCCCAAGTCACAGAACGTGCAGCAAAATCATACATCTCATCATTAAAGGCACTCTGGTCAATACCCGTCAAACGTTTATAGGTCTCAACAGGGTCTTCAGGCTTGGTCGATTCCCGCCACATACGCCCGATGAACTTAGCACCATGCAGCATTGCCCAATAATCCTGGATGTAATGATTATAATAGCGCCATTCCTCATGAAGCAGGTTCAGATGGAAGTATCCTGGCGAATAGTAGCCGCTGAACTTCTCCCTTGGATAGCAACGGAAAGCCTGCCATTGAGCACAACTCTCCCACCATCCACAACCGCCAGATGCATTATCGCCGAACCCATAGCGCCAACCATGAGTCGTTCCAAGATCGCAACTCACAATATATTGGAACGAGTGTCCTATCTCATGAGCAAGGGTCGACGGAGAGTTGACTGCGCTATAATTGCACCACAAAGCACCGATTTTGTCATCATACCCCGAACCTGTTGCCAGCCATGTAGCATCGGAATTGACATAAATCTCCAGCTTATAGGTATCGACCGTCTTGGAATTGCCCACGAAAGCAAAACCAAGCGAATCTGTGTACATCTTGAAGAAGTACTCGGCATTCTCCAACAACGTATTCGGATTGAAACGTGCTGAACCGTTACCTCTGATAGGATCGGTTCCGAAACCGCTATCCCAGAAGATGATGAAATGCTCGGATTCACGGCTGCGTGCCCAACACCACTTGCTCGACGGATTGTCGAAATCCATCGTATTCAGTTCACGGGGTTTATAGATACCAAGTCCGGGATCATGGAAGGTATAGTAGTCGTATTTTGACGAATAGACACGTGAGAACGTAGTTCCGTCGTTCTTGTAGAATGTCATCTTCATCTTCGTGAAGCACACACTGTCCACATCACTCATATCGATTGCCTGGTGTTCCCCAAAGCGGTCAGGATTGTGGAACCACAATGTCTGCTGAGCAGATGCCGAGCAGAACGTGCCAAGGATGACACACAATAATAAGAAGAGCCTCTGTTTCATGCCACACTCTTTTTTCTGGTTGAACATGCTTATTTCTTGAGGAATTTAAATGACGACTTGCCAATCTTCACGACGTAAGAGCCTTTCGCGAGACCTTCCGTGTCAACCGTCGTCATACCGGCAGCCTGACTCACTTTCGCCTTCATCTTCACTCCATTCATGGCATACACTTCAACCGTCTTGTTCCCCTCAACGACCAGCGACTGACCATCGAACTTCACCTTCTTCTCAGCCATCACAGCCTCAATACCGCTTGGGTCGTCGGTCTGTGAGATGTAGAAATGGTCAACATCTTCAAAGCTGAATGCCTGCGTGTCGATAAGCACTTTTCCGTTCTCCATACGCATGACAGGTTTGTCGTCGAGCAGGAAATAAATCTTCGTACTGTCGCTAAGCACCAGCACCAAACTCCTTGCACTTGCTGAGACTGATGCCAGCAACGCAAGCGTGCAAATTAGGATTGTTTTCTTCATCATTGTATTTTAGTTGATAGATTATGAATCTTTACTCCTGTTCCGTTTCCGGATACAGCAAGTCGTGAGCAATCTTGCCATAAAAGCTTTGCTTTGCACGGTCAGAGAACTGCTCATAAACGGGGCGCTCTTTTTCAGACAGATAGTTCATGTTATCCAGCATCAGCAAAGGTCCCCACCACGAATCCCTGTTCTCGAGAAAACAGTTATTGTAAACCTTCTTCACGGTTTCTGTGAATTCATTCTCAGCAGCTATCATCTCCTTTCCTCGTTTTGTGGCCAAGACCGAATCCCGTTGCGCTTGACTGGTAGCCTTACCCATTGCCTCCAACACGTCTGCAAACTTGTTCTGATAGTGTGGAGCAATATTATTCAGTCGACTTATATCCGGATTTCGTCGTTCATATTCCTGATGCATCTCACTACCTTTCACCTGCACGTTGCTGAACGTATAATAAAGCGTTCCGTCGCGGTTCAGATGCTTCTCTGCTGTAGCCTTCACCTTCACATGGTCACCTCGATCAGCCATCACCTTCAACCAACCAGCGGTTTCTTTCACCTTTATATAATACATGCGAGGACCTTCCCCTATGAAGCGAAACTTCGCTGCTCCGTTGTCAATGATAGCAGTCGCCAAGTCGGGTTCCTCCGCATGCGTACATCCCAGCGAAACGCTCAGTTCCTTACCATCATCTATACCCTCAGCAGCAAGCGCAATCACCACTTCATTCTTATCAGGACTACATGCAAATAATGCCATGCACAATCCTACCAGATGCAAAACTCGTCTTATCTTCATAAATTAGTTATTGGTTTCGATGGCAAAGATACGAATTATTTACCATTTAACCATTTACTATTTACTATTTTTTTCATTTTTCCTATAAAACCCATTGAAACCTTTGAAACTCTTGAAACCTTTAAAAGTTTCTATCAATGATCGCTTTGACCAACATTTTGCCTTTCACTTGATAGCCATGACTTTTGTCCACTCCCGCATAATCCATCAGCACAATGCCCGTAGGACCGGACGGATGTGTTTCGAAATATCGGAGGAAGGTATCATGGGTATGAGCAGCATTGTCGCGATAACCATTACTGGTAGAGATTGAATGTCCAAACAGTTTCAGCACTTTTGAATACGCAGAAGCGAAGTTCAGCACCCAGACTACCTCATTCGCATTCGAAGCCTTGTGAGTGGTACTGAAATCCAGCATACGCCTGATGGCTGTCGTCTTCATATTCAGCGCCCCTTGAAAATAGGTGGAAGAGAAGTCCTGCATGTACATCCGTCCGCTTGCTCCACGCTTGCCCGTGATACGTCCCTGAGTCTGATGAAGCCAATCGGTAGAACCTGTCCAATTCCAGAAAATGCCGCCCACAGGACTTTGCGAATAGTGGTTACGACTCAATATCAAGATTTTGCCTCGCAAATCACCCACCCGGAGATCGGGCTTAAAGTCAGCCAGATAGTGTTGATATTCCTTACGGTTCAATACCTCCATCAATCGAGGTCCATAGTCATCCTTCACTTTGTCGCCATCGCCCGCATGAAGCAAATGGATGATGATGAATTCGGAAGGATTCGCTTTGAGCCATCCACACATCATCGTGAGCACCTCCTCGAAATGCAGTTTCGTCGGTACCATCCCATGATTCAGGCTCATGTATTGCCGATGCATCGCAGGACGGAGGTCGAAAGCACGGATGCCGACATCCCACAACTGACGGAGGTCGAGGTCCTGCGTTTTGGCAAACTTATTACCAATCAACCCATTCAGCCTTGCCCATCCACTACCTGTAGCGGCATCATGCGCACCCGGAATTGACACTTCGGCCACGTATTTGTCATCAGCCAGACGCGCCATCCAGTTTTCAGCTTGGGCATTCAGCGCAAACAAAACCACCAGCAAGAATCCAATTCTACGCATCATCGTATCTTTTATTTGCAAAAGTAATAAATAATTATCAATTGTCAATTGTCAATTATCAATTATTTTGTAATTTTGCAAGCAAATTCATCAAATCATTATTTCATTTACCAAATTTCGTCATGAAAGACTTTATCGCAACGCTACGCAGTAGCATCATGGCCGGTATCTGTATCGGTATTGCAGGCTTTGGCTACCTGATGAGCAAAGACATCATCGGCATCGTGCTCTTTACATTCGGCCTGTTGGCTGTAGTACATTATGGATTCAAGCTCTTCACAGGCACCGTCGGATTCTGTGGAGGAAGCAAGGGGTTGCCCGTCAGCGAAATCCCCAAGGTATTGCTGGGCAATATCATCGGAACGTTACTCGTTGCGCTCCTGTCGTACAACTCAGCAGCAGACTTGCAGGATGTAGCACAAGGCATTCTCGAAAGTCGTTTGGCAAACGGTCCTTTGCGTTGCGGATTGCTCGCCATCGGTTGCGGATTCATCATGACGGCAAGCGTGAAGTTTGCGAAATACGAGAACAAATGGTATCCCCTGCTCTATGGTGTGCCCATCTTCATCGTTTGCGGATTCCCCCACTGCATCG
>CAMYYX010000050.1 GCA_947303695.1 uncultured Prevotellaceae bacterium
AAGTGGTCGACAACGACCTGTGGCCACTGCCTAAGTATCGTGAATTGCTGTTTATTAATTAAAAAGAATAATCTACGAGCTATGAAACAAACTTTACTATCGATGTTTGCTGTTATCCTCATGCTTAGTGGCATTAACTTGTCAGCAAGGGCAGATGACATTCAGTTGCCTAGTCGCAATCTGACCATCACTGCTCCCCAGTTGGAACCGCGTGTGGTGTTTGGTGAAAAACAACGTTATCTGGCTGCTCAGGAAGCACCTATTCTGAAGAGCGAGATGCAAGGAGTGACTGGTGTAACAAGAATGACGGGAATGGATACGAAGCCATTTACTTTTACTTGGATGCGAACCAATCCCGATGTGAAGCCTTATAAGTTCATGAACGACCTCACTTTTGCAGGTGTACC
The DNA here is from genome assembly GCA_947303695.1 of uncultured Prevotellaceae bacterium. Taxonomy (GTDB): domain Bacteria; phylum Bacteroidota; class Bacteroidia; order Bacteroidales; family Bacteroidaceae; genus Colivivens. The sequence goes on from CAMYYX010000050.1 coordinate 408, forward strand.
TCTCTTTGTAGCGGGTATCATTGCCAAGGGTGAGAAGAAGTCGTTCCGTCAGAACACAAAGGACAACAAACACACCCTGCTCACAGACTTCAAGACTGGTATTGATGATTACACTCAGTTTTTTGGTCCTGTCATGACTGTCGGATTGAAGTTGGCAGGTGTCGAAGGACGTTCCGATTGGGGACGTTTCCTTGCAAGCACAGCGATGTCCTACGGATTGATGGCAGGCTTCGTCAACAGCATCAAATACACAGCCAAGGAGATGCGTCCTGACGGAAGTACCGCCAACTCATGGCCTTCCGGTCATACAGCAACCGCTTTCGTGGGAGCAACCATCCTGCATAAGGAATACGGATTGACTCGTTCACCTTGGTACTCAGTAGCCGGCTACGGAGTCGCTACAGCCACTGGTGTAATGCGCGTGCTCAACAATCGCCACTGGGTATCCGATGTGCTGTCTGGAGCAGGTATCGGTATCATGTCGGGTGAGTTGGCTTATGCCTTCAGCGACCTCATCTTCAAGCATCGTGGTCTCTTGCGTGGTGACATCAGTAGTGATAAAAGCATCATCGATCACCCATCGTTCTTCTCTGTCTCCATGGGTATCGGCTTTGGTTCGAAGAACTTAGATTTCGACATGTCCAAATTTGGACTTACTGATTTTAATGGCGATAATGTGCTCAATGTCAGATTCGGTGCTTCCACAGCTGTAGGAGTTGAAGGTGCCTACTTCTTTAACAAATACCTCGGATTGGGAGGACGTCTGCGTGTCAACAGTTCGCCAATCAAAGGTTGGGATGGTGTCGAATCCTATGCATGGAACGACTTGATTGAAGGACTCTATGGCAATGATTACGCCACAGAACCCGATTTCCAGAAATTCATTGATGGCGATGCCAATAGTCAGCCACTCATCACTGATGCCAATTTCACCATCAAGAGCGACCACCTGACAGAGTTTGCTGCCGACCTCGGTGTATATTTCAACCTGCCACTTTCTAAGCGTTTCTCTATCGGTTCGAAACTGCTTTTGGGACGCAGCATCATGCAAGAGGTCGATCTTAACGCTACAGTTACTGGTGGTAAACGATTACTCGACTTAGGAGATTTCATTGAAGGAGCCGACGACGAGAAAGTATTCCTCAAGGCAAAGCCTGTACCAGGTACTTACACCACAGAATGGGATTACTTTACTGTTGGTGGCAACAACACCATGAAGTTTGGTACTGGTATCTCGCTCACCTATGCCTACAAGGAAAATTACGCTTGGCGTCTGTTCCTCGACTACGACTACACGCGTAAGACCTACACCATGACCTATAATCCCGCTATGTTTGCCTTCGATGCCATCAGCCTCGGTCTGGGCGATGAGTCAGCTTCCTTCAGTGATTTGCTTCAGGGCGAAGACCTAAGCGACCTTATGGAAAGGCAAAGCATCAAGAAGAACCGTCACACATTCATCCTTGGAGGTTCACTCGTGATATCGTTCTGAAAAAAGACTTTGATAAAAGATATACAAAAGGGAGAGGGACAAAATGTCTCTCTCCTTTGCTATTTCATGATGATGAATGGAGGCGAATTATGGGATTTGATGCCAGACGGGTGACATGGAGATGGTGTCGCCCAGTTGGATAACGAACTGGTTGTAGCCAGCTTCGTCGGTATCACGATCGTTCACGACGTAGTACTCATCTGTGACTTCCTGATCGTCGGTGAAGATGTCGAACTCAACGTGTTTCTCGCATGATTGGACAATGCGGCTGTCTTTCAACACGCTGTAGCCTTCGTCAACTCGTCCTGGTGAGATGTAGCTGGAGAAACCTACTGCATTCTTGTAGAACTCCAATTGGCTGCATACATCGGCTTCGGCTAACGAAATGAGGCTGTCGCCATGAAGGGCGAAGACTCCTTGATAATCTTGTCCGTCATCGCCTCGTACCCATAGTTCTGGATGACCATCACCATCGATGTCGATGAGGGCATAGTCCACAAGTCGGACATCTTCCGCGCTTTTGGCAAAGCGGATGAAAGCTTGGTCTTCGATTCTGTCTTTATATTTCGTGATGTCGAAGTTGTCCTCGAACGCTGTGTTGTCGCCCTCTGCTTGTGCGAGTGAGTCGGCTTCTGTGGTCTCTGTGGTGGCTGTTCCTTGCTGTTGGTTGCATGCAGCAAGTGTGAGCATGCATGCCATTGTTAATAATGTCTTTTTCATAACTGTTTTGTCTTAGCTTACTGCTTAAAAGTTTAAAAGAGTATTGTTCGAGGGCAAAGATACGAAAAAAAGTTGATTGTTAACGATGGAAAGTTGAAAATTGAAAATGAAGTGTGATTTTTACAAAGTAAAAAGGTAAGTTTGAGTTAAAAAGTGTTGTTTTTTGGAATTGAGGGTTTGTTTTTCTGTTTTTCTGATGCCGTTTTATGAATTATGCGTAACTTTGCCATTGCATTAAAAGAAAATTGAAGAAAAAATAATATTTCGATCAACTCAATAACTAATGAAAACAAAACTTACATATCTATTTGCTACGATAGCAGTCATGATGGCTGCATCTCATGTGTATGCTGGAACGGGATGGGTGGACGTGACAGACACGTACATCACGAACCCCCGATTCGATAATAACGATGTGAGTGGATGGTGGGGAACACAGTTCAGCATCAGCGGCAACTCGGGTGAGAACGGTGAGCACTATCAGCGGCTGTTCGATTCGTATCAGGACCTGACAGGACTGACACCTGGACGTTATCGTGTGAGCGTGCAGGCTTACTTCCGCTCTGGTGATGCGAATACGGACTATGATCACTATACAAGCCAAGATCCAACGGAATATCAGATGGTGCAGCTGTATGCCACATCTACGACGGACGACCAGTACTCATTGGTGGTGCTGGCATCGAGCGGTGCTTCGAAGACCGACTTGGGTGGCGGCAGTTCGCAGACAGCAGGCGGCTATATCCCCAACACACAGACAGCAGCCCGCAACTGGTTTGATGCCGGCTACTACTGGAACTCAGTCGAGGTGACGGTGGGCAATGACGGTCAGCTGACAATCGGTATCCGCCAGGACTACCACGTGGGTGAAGAAGATGACCCATGGGGCGGCTGGGGCGGCTGGGGCGGCAACAGCGGTCAGTATGAATGGACTTGTGTGGATAACTGGAAACTGGAATATCTGGGCGAACTGGTCAGCGCAACATCTATCACGCTTGACAAGCAGACTGCGGACATCAATATGGACGAGACCTTCGTGCTCACGGCTACGGTAGGTCCCGAGAATGCTACAACGAAGCGTGTGATTTGGGAGTCAGCCGACGATAAGATAGCAACCGTTGATCAGTCAGGACGCGTAACGGGCGTGGGACGTGGTACAACGACCATCACAGCTACTACGACCGACGGAACAGACTTGAAGGCATCGTGCACAGTGACTGTGAAATACACAGGTGGCACGAAAGAGTCATTGGTGATTAACGAAATCATGGTGGCCAACATCGATATGTTCATCGACCCATCGTGGAACTACGGTGGATGGGTGGAACTGTATAACCCGACCGACCAGTCAGCCAACATCGGTCGCTACTGGGTGAGCGACGACCCTGACAACCTGATGAAGGCAATGCTTCCAGGCAAGATTGGCAGTGTGCCGGCTCACGGATTCTTCACCCTGTGGTTCGACCATGCTGACACGCAGAAAGATGTGGGCGAGAAATGGCTGAATACGCAAGTGAATATGGCCCTCAACCCCGACGGAGGTACCATCTATATCTCGGACGACCTGGGTAACCTGCTCGTGAGTCAGGACTATCCGGCTGCCATCAAGCGTGCTTCATATGCCCGTAAGTCAGACGGCAGTGAGGAATGGGGATGGACTGCAGACCCGACTCCAAGCGCTACTAACCGTACTAGTCGATTTGCTGCTGAGCTGATGACAGATCCTGAGGTGGATCAGCCAGGACGACTGTTCACCAATCCGTTTGAGGTTCAGGTGACCATACCGATGGGTGCTACGCTGAAGTACACGACAGACGGCACAACGCCTACAGCTACAAACGGTACACAGAGCACGACCGGACACTTCACGGTGTCGGAGACAACGACCTTTAGGTTCCGTTTGTTCAAGAACGGCTACCTGCCAAGTGGGGTAGTGACCCGTTCATATATTTACAAGGATAAGGACTACTACCTGCCTGTAGTTTCTGTGGTAACAGATCCTAAGAACCTGTATGACGACGAAATCGGTGTGTATGTATCAGGTACGAACGGTAAGACGGCTAATCAGGACTATACGAAACGCAATTTCAACATGGAGTGGGATCGTCCTGTGAATTTCGAATACATCTTACAGGACGAGATGGGTGAGTATCGTGTGATGGCTGTGAACCAAGAGGTGGACTACGCCATCGCTGGTGGATGGAGCAGGAAGTATCTGCCGAAGTCGTTCAAACTGAAAGCAAAAAGCCTGCATGGCGCCAGCAAATATGATTACCCGTTCTTTAGCGATAAGCCATATAACAGAAACAAGACGATATTGCTGAGAAACGGTGGAAACGACAACTACAACAAATACCGTCTGAAGGATGTTGCGTTGCAGGAGATTGCTCGTCATTCGGGCTTCAAGTTGAACCTTCAATCTGTTCAGCCGACTCACGTGTTTGTGAATGGTGAGTATATCGCTATGCTGAATATGCGTGAACCAAGCAACAAGCACTGGGCATATGCCAACTTGGGAACGGACAACGATATGATTGACTCGTTCGAGATGAGTGTGGATTCGGGTTATGTACAGAAGAGTGGTACACGCGATGCATTCGATTACTGGTACAACCTGACGGAAGACCTCGCTGCCGATCCTCAGAATGCAGAAATCTACAAGAAGATTTGTGACATCGTGGACATCGACGACTATGTGAACTATTTCGCTTATAAGTTCTTCCTGAACGACTGGGATTGGCCACATAACAACTGTAAGGGTTTCCGCGACCGTAACGACGGAAAGTTCCGCTTCATGGTGTTCGACCTCGACAACTGTGTGGACCGTACGGGCAACAACATCTTCAATGACTTTGAGAACAAACGCACCTATACATTCTACGGACGTCCCGAGTACAACGGTACGAGCCTGACGAAGGAAGTCGAATTGGTAACTATGTTCCTCAACATGATAGAGAACGACACCTTCCGCAAGAAGTTCATCGACACGTATTGCATCGTGGGCGGTTGTGTATTCCGCGATGATGCCGAGACGACTCGAATCGTCAATGAATTGGCTGAGGAACGCCGTACAGCTCTTCTATGGGAGGGAAATGACCCTGTAGGCAGCAACAAGGAGCGTTCACAAGGTATCATCAATGCGTTGACCGGACAATTCAAGTCGAGGATGATGAGTGTGATGAAATCGTATCGCAAGTTCGGATTGAACAGTACAGAGATCCAAGCCGTACGACTCGGAACGAATATTCCAGGTGGACGTTTCACCATCAACGGTATCGATGTGCCAAAGTCGAAATTTGATGGCTATCTGTTTGCGCCTGATACGTTGCGTGCTTATGATATAGCTGGTTTTCGTTTCTTGGGATGGCAGGAAGGCGAGTTGGACGAGACCGTTAAGACAGATGTGTTCAGCATGGGAGATAGCTGGTATTACTACCAGAATGGATCGCTGGACGATGAGAGCTGGAAATCAACCAAATACAGCACAACGAAGTGGTCGAGGGGTATGGCTCCATTTGGATTCGGTAATAACGGACGACCGATGTCAAAAGCCACTACGGTGCTGAACAAGACAGACGAGAACGGCAATTCCCGACCTACCTATTATTTCCGTAAGGAGTTCAATGTTACTCCGACGGATAACGATACCTACACGCTCAACTTCGAACTTGACGACGGAATGATTGTGTATGTGAATGGTCAGGAAGCAGGTAGGTATCACATGCCTTCAGGCGCTAAGTATGCCGATTATGTACAAGACTATTACGACAACACATATGAAGGCGAGAATCCTTATCAGGGTACGATGGAGATCGATCGCTCTTTGATAAGATATGGTTCGAATGTCATCACAGTGGAAGTTCATAACTGCAACAATACATCGTCCGACCTTTGGTTTGACGCCTCACTCACGGTATCACGTCCACGTGAGATTACAGAAGAGCCCGAATATGTAAGTACGGACAAGGAGTACATCCTTCCTGCTAATGGGTCGCACAGCTTGACGGCTTGCTATGAGCGTTTGAGCGACGATGAATTGCTGGCTGCAAATGTAGCTCCAGTACGTATCAACGAAGTGAGCGCTTCGAATGCATACTACGTGAATGAGTATAACAAACGTAACGACTGGATTGAGTTGTATAACACTACTGATGAAGATATCGATCTTGCCGGTATGTATCTCAGCGACAATCTGGCTAAACCGCAGAAATCTGAGATTGTGGCAACAGAGGGTGTGAGCACCGTGATACCAGCACATGGATTCCGTGTTGTGTGGTGCGACAAACTCGAAGCTCTTTCACAACTCCACGCATCGTTCAAGCTGGCTTCAGAGGGTGGTGTGGTAGTTCTGACTGCAGCCGATGGAACGTGGGCAGATACGTTGAACTACTGCGCTCATACGGATAAGGAAACGGTGGGTCTCTATCCTGACGGAGGAACTGCTGTTTATGTGATGGGTATTCCGACGATCGATTCGAACAATCATATCGGCTCATACGACAGCCTGTATGTCTATAACGGAGAAGAATCAGGCATTAAGGCAGTTCAGGCCGATGACGACTCAATGGAACTCGTTTATGAGAACGGATATATTCGCGTGACGAGCAAACAGCACACGACGGCACGACTGGAGATCTTCAACTCTGTAGGTCAGCAGACCCGTTCTGAGCGTATGAATCTACAGGTAGGCGAGACCTCGGCTTATGTCGGCAATATGTCGGCTGGAGTGTATATCGCAATCGTTACTGATGCTAACGGTGTGACGGGCTCTTGTAAGTTTATCATCAAATAGTCAATAAAAATAGTCAATAAAAATAGTCAATAGTCAATCGTCAAATCGTAAATGCTTTACGTTGTACCTACACCGGTAGGAAATATGGAGGACATGACGTTCAGGGCCATCAAGGTGCTGAAAGAGGTGGATTTTATCCTTGCTGAGGATACACGTACCTCGTCGGTGTTACTCCACCATTTCGACATCAAGAACGAACTGCACTCACACCATAAGTTCAACGAACATCAAACGTGTCAGAAGGTCGTAGAGCGATTATTGGCGGGTCAGACGGCAGCGCTCATCAGCGATGCAGGTACACCAGGTATCAGCGATCCAGGATTCATGCTGGTACGCGAGTGCGTGAAGAACGGCATCGAGGTGCAGACGCTTCCTGGTGCTACGGCTTTTGTACCAGCTCTGGTGTCATCCGGACTTCCTTGCGATAAGTTCGTTTTCGAAGGCTTCTTGCCGCAGAAGAAAGGTCGTCAGAAGCGACTGGGTGAACTGAAGGACGAGACCCGCACCATCGTGTTCTACGAATCACCCTATAGGGTGGTGAAGACCCTTGAGCAGTTTGCAGAAGTGTTTGGTGAGGAACGCCCTGTATCGTGTTGTCGTGAGATTTCCAAGATTCACGAGGAGAGTGTCCGCGGAACCGTAGCAGAGGTGCTTCAGCATTTCAAGGAACACGAACCTAAAGGAGAATTTGTGATTGTACTTGGAGGGAAGAACGAAGAGAGAGAGAAAGAATAAATAGAGTTAATAATTAATAACAAAAAAGTTAAATGAGATTATGAAAAAAAGTTTGCTTTTAATCGCATGTGCTGCGATGTTGGTATCATGCGAACAAATGTTTAAAGGAAGTAAAGTGTCAGAAGAGGATGCCAAGTTGGATTCGCTTCAGAGTCTGCTTGACCAGAAAGACACAGAGCTAAATGAAATGATGGATGCCTTCAATGAGATTCAGGAAGGATTTGATGCCATCAACGAAGCAGAAGGCCGTGTGAACCTGCTCAGCGAAAATGCAGAAGGTAACGATGTGCAGGCTAATATTGCCGAGAACATGGAGTTCATCGAGAACACTTTGTTGGAAAACCGTCGTAAAATCGAGGATTTGCAGCAGAAGCTCAAATCAAGCAGTGTGAATGCTAGCAAGATGCAGGCTGCTATCAACAAACTCACAGAGCAGTTGGAGCAGAAGACCAAAGAACTTGACGACTTGCGTCAGCAGATTGCAGAGCGCGACATCAAGATTGTGGAACTGGGTCAGTCTGTTCAGAATCTGCAAGAAGAGAACTCACAAGTGAGAGCAGAAAGCGAAATGAACGCTGAGATTGCCAAGAATCAGGATGCACAGCTGAATACCGCTTGGTATATGTTTGGAACCACGAAAGAGTTGAAGCAGCATCGTATCCTCGTTGATGGTGATGTGTTGAAGTCAAAGGACTTTGATGCTGACTACTTCACCAAGATCGACATTCGTAAGGTGAATGTGATTCCGCTCAATTCAAAGTCTGCAAAACTGCTGACTACTCACCCAGAAGGTTCTTACTCGTTGTTGAAGGACTCAAAGGGTGAATACACATTGCGAATCACCAACGCAGCAGAGTTCTGGAGCGTTTCCAAGTATCTCGTCATCCGAGTGAAATAAACACACAAAAAAATGGTCTGCAAAACTGCAGGCCATTTTTTGTAATAAGGAAAGTCTACCTTAATACTTTCTGAACGTCAGCGTATAGAGCGAATTCCTCAGAATCATATCGTCTTTCGTAAGCTTCAGGAAGGCGTAGCGTCCTTCGGGTGCACAGCCGTAGATGGCAAGCGAATCAATGGGCTCTTCACGATCGAGTGGACGATGATACACCTTATCTATATATAAGGAGTCGTTAGTCTTGTGAAAATACGAAAGGTGCCAAGTGTCGTATTCATTGTCATAATCGCGCATTTGCAGGATGCTCAGTTTCACGGCATAGAAGATTTTATGTGTATAGCGTGTACCGATGATTGTCCCATCAGCATTACTGCGCCACTCTGTCATCTGCCAGTTGCCGTCGAAGTCTCCGTTTTCGTCTGTTTTGTTGCACGACAGACTCAGTATCCACGGAGCGAGAATACAGAACACGATAGTTAATGTATGTTTGATATCTTTCATTTTTCGTCTTTTTTTCGGGCAGGCTACTTTACCTGAGAATCCCTTCCTTTCTGATGGTCAGCGAACCGCCTGTACTTTTCTGGAGTAAATCACCACGGTTTATACCGAACGCACCCGTCACAGACCAACCCTTCAGTCGCTGAGGCTTAAAGGTCAATTCGCCTAACCAGAAATCGTTATACTTGGTATCTATGAGTGGGTAGTCGTAGTTTCCCCATGAACGGACGTGAGTGTACAGAATACGATAGTGAATGGCTGGTATCGGATCACCCGATATGGCCAGATGCAAAGCTCTGATTCGGCTGTGTCGGGTTGAGATTTGCTTTGAGTCGTTATAGGTCGGAGACAGGAGTAATGGGTTACCGTTGTTCAATCCCCAATGCTGCCAGGCACCATATATCATGTGCTGGTAGTAGTTGTCCTTTCCGCTTATCTGAATCGGGAGTCGGTCTGTCGCATCATGATAGACGGCACTCGTCTGGTCCTTCGTGCAGATGAACTCTGCCAGCGCTGTGCTGACGAACGGATTCTTGGGCAGATGTGCTTCGATGCCCCATGTCATATCCTTCCATCCGTATTGCAGGAAGAGTTGTGAGTGGTCTTCGAAGAAGTGCTGGAAATAACCTCTTACCGACCAACCTTTACCCTGATAGTTCAGGTTTCCGTACCAACTGCCTACATGGTTTCCTTCTACGTTCTTGAAGTCTCCGTCGTTAGGGTCAGAACCACCGAAAGCAAGTGCGTTCCAATAGCTCTTCAGCCCGTTGTTCATGTTCACGTACGACAGGTCGATATACATGGTGTCGTCTTTACGCTGTCGCAGGTTCCATGCATCACCACCGAACTCACAATCCACACGGATGCCTCCTGTGAAGGTGACTGGTAGTTTCTTCTCGTTACCGATCTTGAAATAGAGGGCTTTGCTGTGATAGTGTGAGTTTTGGGTATATGGGTTCTTCGGCTTTACGAAATTCCTTCTCCAACTGTTGTCCGTAAACCATCCGTATGCGATATGACCTTTCACGCCCAACCATCCGTTCGTTCCAGGAACATCCCAGTAGTCGGGCAGTTCCAGACGTATCTGAGGGATTGGACGTGAGTTGTTACTCATGACCATATCGCCCGTGCTGAGTTCCGGATTGGCAAACTCCATCGGGAGCTCTTTTGCTCCCACCATGAGTTTCAGCTTTTGGTATCGCACCTCACCGTACAGCTGCTGTATGTTGAAGTCCGAAGTGTGGTTGTGTGCGACAGGTATATCCAGACCGTAGCCGATTGCCCACTTGCGGGTCGAGTCTGCTTCGATACCGCGTTTGATGATTGCTCTCACATAACCTGAACGTGGGTCGGTCGACGATACTCCGTATTTGTTGCTGGTGAACCAGAACGGAGCAACATCGCCGTTACTTGTTTCCCCATGCATTTCGACGGCATACGTGATGTCCTCCCCAAGTCGTGACACCTGGGCGCTACATAGCGTCGTCGCAGCAAATAGGAATATGAATAGCAATCGTCTCATCATGGATTATTTAGCAAAGCTGATGGCGCGAGTTTCACGGATGACGGTAATCTTCACCTGTCCTGGGTAAGTCATCTCGTCCTGAATTTTCTTAGCGATATCGTTGCTGAGGATTTCTGTCTCAGCATCTGTGATCTTGTCGGCACCTACGATGACACGCAGCTCACGACCAGCCTGGATGGCATAGGTCTTGGTCACACCAGGATAGCTCATAGCCAGTTCCTCAAGGTCGTGCAGACGTTTGATGTATGCTTCGACGATTTCACGACGGGCACCAGGACGAGCACCTGAGATGGCATCGCACACCTGTACGATAGGGGCGAGTAGGGTAGTCATCTCCATCTCGTCGTGGTGAGCTCCGATAGCGTTGCAGATGTCCGGTTTCTCCTTACACTGCTCAGCCAGCTTGGCACCATAGAGTGCGTGTGGCGTCTCAGGGTCTTCATCAGGCACCTTACCTATATCGTGGAGCAGTCCGGCACGACGTGCTTTCTTGGGGTTCAGTCCCAGTTCGGCAGCCATGATGGCACACAGGTTTGCTGTTTCGCGTGCATGTTGCAGCAGGTTCTGTCCGTATGATGAACGGTATTTCATCTTACCGATGATACGGATCAGTTCAGGATGCAGACCATGGATACCCATATCGATAGCCGTACGTTTACCCGTTTCGATGATTTCCTCTTCCA
>CAMYYX010000051.1 GCA_947303695.1 uncultured Prevotellaceae bacterium
TATTGTTAAATAAACTTAAAGTTTTGGATAAATCGCTTGCGATATAAATTTTTCTTCTTACCTTTGCAGTGGAAAAATCGCAAACGATATAAATTGAATAAGATTATGGCAAAGATTTATGATTTCAAGGCTCTCACGAGCAAAGGTAAGGAACTGGATTTCTCGCAGTTCGAAGGTAAGGTATTGCTGATTGTCAACACAGCCAGCAAGTGTGGTTTCACCCCTCAGTTCGCAGGATTGGAGGAGTTGAACCAGAAGTATAAGGATAAGGGATTGGTCATCATCGGCTTCCCTTGCAATCAGTTCAAGGAGCAGGATCCTGGCACAGACGGTCAGATTGAGGAGTTCTGTCAGCTGAACTATGGTGTAACTTTCCAGATCATGAAGAAGGGTGATGTGAACGGTCCTGCTGCAGAACCTATCTTCGAGTACTTGAAGACGCAGGCTCCTATTGAGGAGTATAACGGATTGAAGGCCAAAGCAACCAAGGCACTCTTGAAGACGCTCAGTAAGAGTGTGAAGAAGGATAGCGACATCCTTTGGAACTTCACCAAGTTCCTCATCTCGAAGGATGGCGAGACCATCAAGCGATATGCTCCAACCACAGAGCCAAAGGATTTTGAGAAGGAAATTGAAGCCATGTTGGCTTAATTGATAATTGACAATTGTTATGCACGAAGAATTACGACTCGACAATCAGATTTGTTTCCGTCTCTATACAGCTGCACGACTGGTTACACAGGCCTACACACCGATATTGACAAAACTAGGAATCACCTATCCGCAGTATCTGGTGCTGATGGTGCTGTGGGAGAAGGACAACCAGCTTGTGAACGACATCGCTCATCGATTACTGCTGGAGACGAATACCGTTACTCCCTTGCTTCAGCGTATGGAGAAGCTTGGTATCGTCAGCCGCAAACAGGGTGAGAAGGACAAACGCCAACAGATTGTCAGCCTGACTCCAAAAGGCAAGCAGTTGGAGGAAGAGGCTTTCGCTCAGGTACCTACGGGTATGAACGAACAGCTGTCGGCTTGTCCGCTGAAGTTCGAAGACTATCAGCGTCTGGCACAGGAACTTGATTCGATGATTGAAACATTAAAAAAATAAGATTATTATGGCACATCAATGTGATAATTGCAAATTGCGAGCTTATTACGACAAGAAACCAAACTCGCTGATGGGACGTTTTTGGCGTTGGCACATCAACTTCTGTCCTGGATGGAAGGGTTATTTCACCTCTCTCCCTGCTGATCAGCAACAAGCACTACGCGAGAAGTATCAGTTTACGAAATACCAATAAACAGCAAAGGATGTTGGGTGAAAAAAGGTAGCTCCTATTATAAATAAGGTGTAAATAATTGACCATTGATAATTGATAATTGACAATTGATAGTTAATTATTGACCATTGATAATTGACAATTGATATTTTTTTCGTAACTTTGCACCCCGATAGCCGCAAGCGGCAATGAAAAAATGAGAAAATGTAATAATTGAAAATAGAATATGGCAAAGAATTTTGTAAAAGAACTTGAGTGGCGTGGCATGATTCACCAGATGATGCCAGGCACTGAAGAACTGCTCGAGAAGGAGCAGGTGACGGCTTACTTGGGTATTGACCCAACAGCTGATTCGCTGCACATCGGACACTTGTGTGGTGTGATGATGTTGCGTCATTTCCAGCGTTGCGGACACAAGCCGCTGGCTCTGATTGGTGGCGCTACAGGTATGATTGGCGACCCTTCAGGTAAGAGTCAGGAACGTAACTTGCTGGACGAGGCTACCTTGCGTCACAATGTGGAATGCATCAAGGCTCAGTTGAGCAAATTCCTCGACTTCGATAGCGATGCACCTAACAAGGCTGAACTGGTGAACAACTACGATTGGATGAAGGACTTCACGTTCCTCGATTTCGCTCGCGATATCGGTAAGCACATCACGGTGAACTACATGATGGCAAAGGAGAGCGTGCAGAAGCGATTGAACGGTGAGGCTCGCGACGGACTTTCGTTCACAGAGTTCACTTATCAGTTGCTCCAGGGCTACGACTTCCTCTATCTGAATGAGCACAAGAACTGCAAGCTGCAGTTGGGTGGTGCAGACCAATGGGGTAACATCACAACAGGTTCTGAGCTGATTCGTCGCATCAACGGCAACGAATGCTTCGCGCTGACTTGTCCGCTGGTGACGAAAGCTGACGGAACGAAGTTCGGAAAGACTGAGAAAGGAAACATCTGGTTGAATCGTGACTACACCTCACCATATATTTTCTATCAGTTCTGGATGAACACCAGCGACGAGGATGCCAAGCGCTATATCAAGATCTTCACTTCGCTGGAGAAGGAAGAGATCGATGCACTCATCGCAGAGCAGGATCAAGATCCAGGTATGCGTGTACTGCAGAAGCGTCTGGCTAAGGAACTGACCATCATGGTTCACTCAGAGGAGGACTACAACATGGCTGTTGAGGCATCGAACATCTTGTTTGGTAAGGCTACGAAAGATGCTTTGCTCAAACTCGATGAACGCACACTCCTCGATGTGTTCGAAGGTGTGCCTCACTTCACCCTCTCGAAGGACGAGTTGGCTGCAGGCATCAAGGCTGTAGACCTCTGTGCTGAGAAGACAGACATCTTCCCATCGAAGGGCGAGATGCGTAAGATGACCCAAGGTGGTGGTGTGAGCATCAACAAGGAGAAGCTGGCTCAGTTTGACCAAACGCTGACAACTGCCGACCTCATCGACGGCAAGTATCTGTTGGCACAGAAAGGAAAGAAAAACTATTATCTGCTGATTTTTGAATAACAGGACAATTATGGCAAAGAAAGCATTATTAATGATTCTCGATGGATGGGGAATCGGCGACAAGACAAAAGGAGACGTAATCTATTCTACTCCTACTCCATATATGGACTATCTGAATGCAACTTATCCGCATTCACAGTTACAGGCTTCAGGTGAGAACGTTGGTCTGCCTGACGGTCAGATGGGTAACTCAGAGGTGGGACACCTCAACATTGGTGCAGGACGTATCGTGTATCAGGACCTCGTGAAGATCAATCGTGCCTGCAAGGACGGTTCAATCATGAAGAACCCTGAAATCATCAGCGCTTATGAATACGCGCAGAAGACAGGCAAGAGCGTTCACCTGATGGGTCTGACCTCAAACGGAGGTGTACACAGCTCACTCGACCATGTATTCACCCTCTGCGACATCAGCAAGGCATACGGCATCAAGAACACCTACATCCATTGTTTCATGGATGGACGTGATACCGACCCAAAGAGCGGTAAGGGCTTCATTGAGCAACTCACAGCGAAGGGTAAGGAGACTGGATGCGAAATCGCCAGCATCATCGGCCGCTTCTATGCAATGGATCGTGACAAGCGTTGGGAGCGTATCAAGATTGCTTACGACCTCCTCATCAAGGGCGAAGGTAAGCAGGCAACCGATATGGTTCAGGCTATGCAAGAGAGTTACGATGAAAACGTGACTGACGAGTTCATCCTGCCAATCAATAACGCCAACATCGATGGAACCATCAAGGAAGGCGATGTCATCATCTTCTACAACTATCGCAACGACCGTGCGAAGGAGTTGACCATCGTGCTCACCCAGCAGGATATGCCTGAGCAGGGAATGAACACCATCCCAGGTCTGCAGTACTATTGCATGACTCCATACGATGCTTCATTCACAGGCGTACACATCCTTTTCCCAAAGGAGAACGTGGAGAATACCCTTGGCGAATACATCTCATCAAAGGGCCTGAAGCAGCTGCACACAGCTGAGACAGAGAAATATGCACACGTTACCTTCTTCTTCAATGGTGGTCGTGAAGCTCCATACGAGGGTGAAGAGCGTATTCTGGTGGCTTCACCAAAGGTGGCTACCTATGACCTCAAGCCTGAAATGAGTGCCTACGAAGTGAAGGACAAACTCGTAGCTGCCCTGAAGGAAGACAAGTACGACTTCGTAGTTGTGAACTTCGCAAATGGCGATATGGTAGGCCACACAGGTATCTACGAAGCTGTTGAGAAGGCTGTAGTAGCTGTTGACCAATGTGTGAAGGAAGTTGTGGAGACAGCAAAGACTGTTGGTTACGAGGTCATCATCATTGCCGATCACGGTAATGCAGATAACGAAATCAATAGCGACGGCACACCTAACACAGCTCACTCGCTCAACCCTGTTCCATTCATCTATGTAACAGAGAACAAGAACGCAAAAGTGGAGAACGGTGTGCTTGCAGACGTAGCACCATCTATCCTGCACATCATGGGTTTGCCTCAGCCAGCCGAGATGACAGGAAAGGATTTGATCAAGGATTAAAAAGACCCACCCCCTCCCAACGAGGGAGGGGAGTGGTTATCAACAATTGCATGAAACACTCCTTATTTATTACATTATCGGTTCTGTTCGTTTTGTTCGCCTGTCCGCTGCATGCTCAGTTCTACGGAAAGGTGATTGATGCTGGTACGGGTGAACCTGTGCCTTTTGCTATTGCGAAATACGTAGGAACATCCATTGGACAGCAATCTGATATTGATGGCAATTTCCAGGTGAGTATCTATAGTGATCACAACAAGCTGGAGATTTCGAGCCTTGGATATAAGCCTGTTATTGTTACCGTGAATGTCAAACAGACGGAGATTCACAGTACCATCAAGCTGTATTCGAACGAAATCCTGCTCAATGAAGTTGTTGTGAGTAGTACGAAAAAGCGCTACAGCAGGAAAAACAACCCTGCAGTGGAGCTTATGAGGAAGGTAATTGCCAACAAATACAGGAGTGACATCAAAGAGAAAGACTACTATCACTTTGATAAATACGAGAAACACACATTCTCGTACAATGATGTAGAAAAGAGTTCGCTGGCTGAAGTGTGTCCTGAGACAGGTAAACTGATTATCCCTATCATGGTGGACGAGACCACTTCGATGGAGAACTATCGCAAGAGCCCTAAGGCAACCAAGACCACCATTACAGGTAAACGTAGCGATGGTTTCAACTCCATGCTGACTTCAGGAGATATGGTAACCGAATGGGTTAAGGACATCTTTACTGAAGTAGACATCTATAAGGACAATGTGCGCTTGCTTCAGCACCCATTCATCAGCCCTATATCTACATCAGAGGCTATTGGGTTCTATCACTATTACATCCAAGACACGATTGAGGTGAATGGTGAACGTTGCATCGACGTCGTATTCTTGCCAAACAATAAGCAGGACTTCGGATTCTCAGGCCATCTGTTTATTACAGACGACGCAGAGAACCAGGTGAAGCGTTCCGTGTTGAATATCCCCGAAAATGGAGGTGTGAACTTTGTTGATAATCTGTTGATTATTCAGGACTTCATGACCTTACCTACTGGTGAGCGTGTACTTGAGAACGATAACATGATTGTGGAAATGAGTGGTTTGTATGGCATGCTGAACATGGCTTGTCAGCGCTACACTCACTATAGCAATTATAGCTTTGACCCGATTACCGACAAGAAAGCGTTCCGCTATTCGCAGGTGAAAGACATACAGTCTGATGCAGAGTTCAGGGATTCTACCTATTGGGCGGCAGTACGACCTATACAATTGACGAATACAGAAAGCAATCTGGGTCGCTCAGTAGAGAAAATCAACGAAGATTTGGGCAGCTTCTGGAAGTATCTTCTTACTGCTGTCGTAGAGAACTCTATAGAGCTGACACCTAATCCTAACAAGTTGGACTTCATCCCATTGAATGCAATTGTATCCCACAACGATATCGATGGTTTGCGTTTCCAAGGGAGCCTGCAGACTACAGGAAATCTCAATCCTCATCTCTTTGCCCGCGGCTACTATGCTTATGGTCTGAAGGACAAGAAGTCAAAATATAAAGCCGAGTTGGAGTACTCGTTCAACCGTAAGAAATACATGGTTCACGAGTTCCCTCATCGCTCATTGACCGTATCGTATATGTACGACGACATGTCGCCAGTCGATAAGTTTTCGGGAACTGGTAAGAACAACGTCTTTAGTTCGTTTAGTACCAGCAAGGTGGACCAGATGATGTATGTCAACGACTTTACAACGACATTCAGATACGAGACAAAGAATTTCATGACGTGGACTGTCTCGCTCGACCATGCTAAGTTTACCCCAGCAGGAAAACTGATCTATCAGCGCAACAGCGATGGTGCAGTCCTTCCCAACATGAAGACGACTGATGTCAAAATAGGCTTGCGATATGCACCACGTGAGAAGTTCATCCTGACCAAACAGCAGCGTCTGAGGATCAATCGTGATGCACTCGAAACGACCCTCGAGCATACTATCGGCTTCGATGGATTCCTAGGCGGACAATACCGCTACAACACGACCGAAGCGACAATATTCAAGAAATTCTGGCTTCCAGGAGCTTGTGGATATGTTGAGGCTTACCTGAGAGGTGGTATTCAATGGAACAAAGTACCGTTCCCTATGCTTTTCATACCATCGTCCAACATGTCGTATTTCATTCAGTTCGACCGTTGGTCGTTCAACCTGCTCCGCAATATGGAATTCCTGAACGACCGCTATGTGACGCTCACCCTGAACTGGAATCTCGATGGAAAATTATTCAACCGTATCCCGCTGCTGAAGAAACTCAAGTGGCGTGAGAGTCTCGGTTTCAAGATGTTGTATGGAAAACTGACAGATAAGAACAACCCATATTTGAATCCGAACGATGATGTATTGTTCCGCTTCCCATCCCGTGATGGACAGCCTACTTCTTTTGTGATGGGCGATACACCTTACATGGAGTTCTCTGTAGGTATCAGCAATATCTTCAAAATTCTGAAGGTACAATACGTTCGCCGACTTAACTACCTCAACCTTCCTGCCGTACCTGGTGGCGACAAAATCAAGAAAAACGGTGTCAGGTTTGCAGTAGAGTTCAAGTTCTAAAAGACAAATAAAGGATGTACAAATTGCACATCCTTTTTGTTTACAAATTATCTTTCAAATTTAGAAGATGTTGATGCCGCAGAAATACATAAAAGCGGCAACGACTCCTATCACCACGATGGCGAGAACTATGTTCAGCCACATGAATGAGCGATTCTGACGGTATAATTTACTGTTACGCATCGTTTAAGAGTTTAAGGGTTTGAAGGTTCAAGTTCTTTGCCTTTTAAGATGTTGTCGTATTTAGTCTTGTCAGCAAGAATCTCTTGTGCTTTCTGCACATCTATATCGTCTTTGAGGGCTTCCTGTACAGAGCCTGATTCATAGAAATAGCGTTTGATGATTTCGAGTGAAATTAGTTGACGGATGTCTTTCGCATGATGATCTAACTCTTTCGAGAGGTTATGAGTCAGTTTGGCCTCAAGAGCTTCAAACTCAGCCTTTGCATCTTCGTAGTATCCTTCAAACTCTGCAACTTTTTTCAAATCTTCCAGTCGCTTCTCGCTGAGACGGTCGTATTTGAAATCGCTGTCGATGACCATCTGCTTGAAGTCTTCAAACTCAGCATCAGTAAGCTTGAAATCAGCCACAGAAGATGGGGCAGAATGTGTTTGACAGTATTTGGTACCATAGCGGATGAGTACATCATCATTGGCGAGATAATAGACG
Source organism: uncultured Prevotellaceae bacterium (assembly GCA_947303695.1). Taxonomy (GTDB): domain Bacteria; phylum Bacteroidota; class Bacteroidia; order Bacteroidales; family Bacteroidaceae; genus Colivivens. The sequence continues at coordinate 7,600 of CAMYYX010000051.1, forward strand.
ATGTTTTGCATCGTATCGTGTTTCACTTCCACATCGGGCATGATGCCTTTACCGCTCTTCACCAGACGGCCGTTCTTAGTCCGATAGACCGTACTGTCAGCAGTAGCGCCTTTCTGACTGCCTGACTGTTCACGTTTCTGCTTATAATCAATCTCCTGAATACAGCGTCCGCTTGGGATATAGTATTTGGCTGTGGTCAGTTTTAGGTTACCGTTGTATGGTAATTCGCGGATGGATTGAACGAGACCTTTCCCATAAGTGCGGGAACCCACGATGACAGCGCGATCAAGGTCTTGCAAACTACCTGCTACAATTTCAGAGGCTGATGCAGAGCTGTTGCTGACCAATACCACAATCGGTATTTCTTCATCGAGGGGCTGGTCGTTGGTCTTGTAGGTTTGATTACCTCCTTCAACCTTTCCACGTGTTTCTACAATGGTCAATCCCTTTTCGACGAAGAGGTTGACGATACGAACGGCTTGATCAAGTGCTCCTCCGGGATTGCCTCTCAAGTCGAATATCAGGTTTTGTGCCCCTTGTTCCTTCAGCGAGATAACGGCTTTGCGCACATAGCCGTAGCAGTCGTTGGTGAACTGACTGAGGTTGATGTAACCACTATTGCCAATCATTCCATAATAAGGTATTGCTGGCAGTTTAATGCTTTGACGTGTAATCTTCACCTCACGAGGCTTGTTCTCGCCTGGACGTTGGAACTTCAACACGAAGGTAGTACCAGGTTCTCCTCTCAGCAGGTTGCTCACTTCCGGAGTTCCCATTCCTTTCAGATTATGGTCGTCAATCTGCAGCAGGATATCTCCGGCTTTCAATCCAACTGTTGCTGCAGGCATACCCTCGTAGGGTTCAGCAATGATGACTGTCGAATCTTTCATCATACGGATGAGGCTACCTATTCCACCATACTTTGCCTGAGTCAGCATTTTCAGGTCGCTCTGATCTTCTTCAGGATAGTATTCTGTATAAGGGTCGAGCGAATGGAGCATGGCATCAATACCCACCTTAATCACTTTATCAGCATCGAGGGTATCAACATAGAAAGCATCAAGATTTTGGTAGATGTTGTGGAATACATCAAGGTTCTTCAGCACATTGAAGGTGCGTTCATTCTGTGCGTTCAAGCTGACGAAAGCCGTACTGGCCAGCATCAGCAGATATGTAATAAATGTTCGTTTCATGATGCAAAGATAGAGAAAAATGTAAAAATGCAAAAATTATAAAATGTAAAATTGAAGAAAAAAGCAAAAAATAGTAAATAGTAAATGGTTAAATGGTCAATATTTTGTATCTTTGCGCAAAATGAGCGTACATTATTAACTTTTAAAACAACAAACTTATGAAAACAAAACTATTATTTGCGATGTTACTTGTCTTCTCGATGAAGGCTGGTTCTGTTTTTGCTCAATCAAATGGAACTGTTCTTGAAGAAGGCGGTAGTGGCCCTTACAAAGCAATCATGACGGAGGTTGCAGGCTTTGCAGAGCACACCGTGTTTGCTCCACAAGACCTATCTAAGTTTAACGCAAAAAATCCTCTTCCCGTTCTGGTTTGGGGTAATGGCGGATGTGCTAATTCTCCACGTGGACACGAAAAGTTCTTGAATGAAATAGCTTCTTACGGATATATTGTTCTTGCTACAGGCACGATGCCAAAAGAGGGTGCTCCTCGTGGTATGGGCGGCATGGGTGGCGGAAGCCAGTCACGTGCTGAACAGCAGGTAGAATCGATGGATTGGGCTTTCGCACAGAATGCTGACAAGAACAGTCCTTACTATCAGAAAATCGACACCAAGAATATCTGTGTATCAGGAATGTCATGCGGAGGTTTGCAGGCACTCGTTAACTGCTTCGATCAGCGCGTCACTTCTATCATGATATGCAATAGTGGATTGCTCAACTCAGGTGGCGGCTCTATGATGGGAGGTATGCCAAGTGTACCAAAGGAGAAACTACAGGACATCCATTGTCCAATCATCTACATCCTTGGTGGTGAGTCAGATATCGCTTATGCTAACGGTATGGACGACTTCAAGCGAATCGAGAAGCAACCGGCTATTGCTGTTAACCTGCCTGTAGGACATGGTGGTACTTATTCTCAGCCTAACGGAGGTGAGTTCGCTATCGTTGCTCGTGCATGGCTCGATTGGCAGTTGAAGGGCAACAAGGAAGCATCTAAGATGTTTGTTGGCGACAAGCCAGCCATCCTCCAGCGTAAAGACTGGACAATTGAAAAAAATGCTAAAGTGAAATGAAAATAACGGGAGCCTTTAATTGGAAAAATATCTATGACGGCCAAAATGCTGTGAGTCCGTCACGTACCGATCGTCCTGTGATTGGTATTACAGGTAACCTGCGTGACCAGACTTGTACGTTGGCTGAAGGCTATTATCGTTCTGTTCTGATGGCAGGTGGTGTACCTGTTGTGATTCCACCCTACGAGCAGACAGATTTGCTTGCCAACCAGTTGGAGGCGTTGGATGGTATCATCTTCAGCGGAGGAGGGGACATCAATCCACTCTATCTTGGAGAGGAGCCAGTACGTGAACTGCATAGCGTAACACCTATACGTGACCAGCAGGAATTGCTGCTGGCACGTATGGCTTACGACCGTCAGATACCTATGCTGGGCATTTGTAAGGGTATTCAGATTATTGCTGCTGCAATGGGTGGAACGCTCTATCAGGACATCAACACCCAACTGCCATCAGTCAATATCAAACATAGTCAAGATTTGGATCGTGGAACGGCTTCGCATCGAATCTCCATCGAGCAGGATTCCTTATTATATAAGATGTTCGGAGCAGAATTGGCAGTCAATTCGTTCCATCATCAAGCCGTACATGAAGTTCCGCAAGGATTCAAAGTGACTGCTTTAAGTCCTGATGGGGTGATTGAAGCTATCGAATCTACGGAATTCAAGTCTATCATAGGTGTTCAATGGCATCCTGAGTGTTTCTGCCTGAATGGTGATGTGTGCATGATGCCGTTGTTTGAATGGCTCATCGGTGAGGCTGCTTCATTCCGTGAGGCAAAGAAACTCCATTCCGATATTCTTTCACTCGATTCCCATTGCGACACTCCTATGTTTTTCGATCAGGGAATCAATTTCCAAAGCCGTGATCCTAAGATACTTGTTGATTTGCACAAGATGACCGAAGGGCATCTCGATGCGAGCATCATGGTAGCCTATCTGAAACAGGAAGGACGTGATGATGCTTCGCTGCTTGCTGCTACGAAGAAAGCTGACCGTATTTTGGATGAAATAGAGGAAATGGTGGCAAAAAGTCCCGATTTCATCGCTATTGCGAAGACTCCTGACGATCTCTATCGCAACAAACGTGAAGGGCGTAAGTCTATCATGTTAGGTATAGAGAACGGATACGCTATCGGAAAGGATTTAAGCAATGTAGAACGATTCGGCCGTCGTGGAGTGGTTTATATGACCTTATGCCATAATGGCGATAACGATGTGTGTGATTCGGCTAAGGGAAATGCTGAGCATGGTGGAGTCAGTCAGTTTGGCGAGAAAGTCATTCAGGAGATGAATCGTGTAGGCATGATGGTCGACCTTTCTCATGCAAGCGAGAAGAGTTTCTATGATGCCATCGATATCAGCAGTATGCCAATCGTGTGCAGCCACTCTTCGTCTCGTGCCTTGTGCGACCATCCTCGTGACCTGACGGACGACCAATTGCGTCGATTGGCTCAAAGTGGAGGTGTGGCACAAGTGACGTTCTATGATGGATTCCTCAGAAAAGAAGGTGGAGCCTCTATCGTTGATGCTATCAATCACCTGAACCATATGGTTGATGTGATGGGCGTGGAACATGTAGGTATCGGAACCGACTTCGATGGTGATGGAGGTGTGCCAGGTGTAGCATCTGCCAGCGAATTGATTAACTTCACACGTCGTCTCCTTGCAGAACGTTATTCCAAACACGATATAGAATTGATATGGGGA
>CAMYYX010000052.1 GCA_947303695.1 uncultured Prevotellaceae bacterium
CACCCCTTTCGGTTCCCCCGTCATCGGGGGACAGAAACCCTTAAAGGGCGAGAGCCAAGAAAAACGATAACGATAACGATGACGATAACTAAATAGTAAATATAATGATGAAATACAAATTATTGGCTGTAGTTGCTACGTTGGTAGTATGTGGATGTGGCAACAATAGTAAGAAGGAATCTGAAACAGTACCTTACGTGAAGACGGAAATCGTTCAAAACACGAACAGTGTGAACAGCGTGAATTTCCCAGGAAAGACGAAGTCTGCTGACGACATCAATGTGTCGTTCCGTGTGAGCGGCCCTATCCTGAAGGTGTATGTGAAGGCTGGCGACCACGTAAGGAAGGGTCAGTTGCTGGCTGCGATGGACCCTCGTGACTATCAGACCCAACTGAATGCCACACAGGCTGAATATGCGAGCATCAAGGCTGATGCTGAGCGTGTAATCGCTATGTACAACGAAGAGAGCACGACAGCAAGCAACTACGACAAGGCTCGCTACGGACTGGAGCAGATCACCCAGAAACTGAACAATCATCGCAACCAACTGGCTGACACGAAGCTCTACTCCCCTATCGACGGTTATGTGCAGGAGGTGCTGCACGAAGGCGGCGAGACGGTATCGGCAGGTATGCCTATCATCTCGATGTTCGGCAGCGGTACGCTGGAGGTGGAAATCAACGTGGCTGCATTCGACTATGCAAATCGTGACCGACTGAGCTCGATGTACTGCAAGTTCGACCTGTTGCCTGACGAGCTGTTCCCATTGAAGATTTCGAGCATGAGTGCAGAGGCAAACTCCAACCAGCTGTACACGGTGCGGCTGCGTTTCACAGGTCCTTACGACCGCACGAAGATTACTCCGGGTATGACCACCATGGTGTATGCAAGTCTCGATCGTGACAGCCTGAACGAGAGTTTGTCGATTCCTTCGACGGCTATCTTCGACGCTCAAGGTCAATCGAAAGTGTATGTGTACGACACGAAGAGCCAGACAGTAAAAAGCCGCAACATCACCGTAAAGCGTCTGCACAGGGACGGTACGGCTGAAGTTTCGGGCGGACTGACGGATGGTGAAACCATCGTGGTAGCGGGTGTGCATCACATCACAGAGGGACAGAAAGTCACCCCGATGCCAAAGAGTTCGAAATCGAATGTAGGAGGACTGCTTTAATAATTCATAATTAAGAAAAGGAAGTTAAAGATAAAGAGGAAGTAAAAAGTGAAGTAAAGCCTTCAAGCAGGCAGGAAGTTATGCGCTGAAGCGCAGGACAATACCAACAGTACATAGAACACTTGCAAAGTAACGTCCACGAGCAACGCGAGTTAACTTCCACAAGCAAAGCTTGTTAACTTCAACGAACAAAGTGAGTTAACTTCTAAATAAAAAAATTTCGAGATTAAGAGAGATGGATTACGGAAAATGGGCATTAAATAATACGAAACTGGTCAGCTTCCTGATTGCGGTATTCATCGTGGGAGGATTCCTGAGTTATCAGCAGATGTCGAAACTCGAGGACCCAGCGATCAAGGTGCGACAGGCAATGATTGTGACGACCTACCCTGGTGCTTCGGCTCATGAGGTGGAGTTGGAAGTGACGGATAAATTGGAGAAAGCTATCCGTGAGGTGGCTTCGGTGGACAATGTGCAGAGTCAGTCGATGAACGACCTGAGCATCATCACGGTAGAGCTGCTTACGACAACGAAAGACATCGAGCAGCAATGGGACCTGATACGCAGGAAGGTGACGAACGCACAAAGTGCGCTTCCTGAAGGTGCGAATGTTCCGATTGTACGTGACGACTTCGGTGATGTGTATGGTATGTTCTATGCGCTCACGGGCGACGGACTGAAGGACAATGAACTGAGCGACTATGCGGAACTGATGAAGCGTGAGTTGATGGAAATCGAAGGCGTTTGTCGTGTGGATATCTACGGAAAGCGTTCGCAATGTATCAACATCGAACTGCAGCAGGACAAGATGGCCAACCTGGGCGTGATGCCTATGGAGGTGATTTCGACGCTGAACGGACAGAACAAAACGGTCTATTCGGGCTATTACGATAACGGCAACAACCGCATCCGTGTGAGTGTGAGCGACCGCTTCAACAACACGGAGGACATCGGTAACATGCTGATTCAGGGACACGACGATAAGCAGCTGCGCATCAAAGACATCGCTCAGGTGGTTGATGCCTACGAGACTCCTACACGTAACGCTCTGAAATATGACGGCGAACATGCGATTGGTATTTCCATCGCATGTCTGGCCGATAAGGATGTGACCAAGATCGGTAAACTGGTAGAAGAGAAACTCGCTGCCGTAGAGAGCCGTCTGCCTGCAGGTGTAGAATACCACAAGGTGTTCTTCCAACCTGAACGTGTGTCGAACGCCCTCAACACATTCCTGATCAACTTGCTGGAGTCTGTATTGATCGTTGTGGTGGTACTCATCTTCACAATGGGTCTGAAGAGCGGTGTGATTATCGGTATGAGCCTTGTGACGATTGTGTTTGGCTCGTTCCTCGTACTGAACGGATTCGACGGAACGCTGCAGCGTGTAAGTCTTGCTTCGTTCATCCTCGCGATGGGTATGTTGGTAGATAACGCCATCGTGATTGTGGACGGAATCCTGGTGGACAAGAAAAAAGGGAAGCCACATGTGGAGGCCCTCACGAGCATCGGACGCAAGACCGCTATGCCACTTCTTGGTGCCACATTGATTGCCATCCTGGCATTCCTCCCCATCTTCCTGAGTCCTGACACAGCAGGTATCTATGTGCGCGACCTGTTCATCGTGATTGCAGTATCGCTGTTGCTGAGTTGGGTGCTGGCACTTACTCATGTGCCCATCATGTGCAAGCGTCTGCTTTATACGAAGAAAGAAATCAGAGCGGCATTTGCAAACACCAACAAGTCGGATTCGGACGATCAGGAACAACTCTACAAGGGGAAGGCATATACCATTCTGGAAGGTATCCTGAATTTCGGACTGAACCATCGTATCACGTTCGTGATCGGTGCGATTGCTCTGTTCGCCATCAGCGCCTTCTGCTATAAGTTCCTTGACCAGGCGTTCTTCCCTGATATGGAATACGACCAGTTGTATATGGAATACAAACTGCCGGAAGGAAGCAACTCGACTCAGGTGGATAAGGACCTGAATGAAATTGCCGACTACCTGAAGACACGCGAAGAGATCACGCATATCACCACTTCGATTGGTGGAACCCCAAGCCGTTACAATCTGGTACGTTGCGTGGCTACACCTTCGTTGGCATACGGAGAACTCATCGTCGATTTCACCTCACCGTCAGCGCTGGTCAAGAATATCGATGAGATTCAGAACGAACTGAACAACCGCTATCCGAATGCATACATCAAACTGAAGCGATATAACCTGATGTACAAGAAGTTCCCAATCGAGGTGATGTTCTCAGGTCCCGATCCAGAAGTGCTGCATCAGCTGACCGACTCAGCGATGGCTATCGTACGACGCAGCGATAAGGTCTATCTGGCTACGACCGACTGGGAGCCTCGTTGCCCCAGCCTCGAGGTCGAGTACAACCAATCGGCTGCCCGCAACAGCGGACTGTCGCGTAGCGAAGTCGGTACATCCATCCTTGCCTATACAGGCGGAATCCCCATCGCTACCTTCTACGACGGTATCGATCCGAAGAAGATTTATGTGAAATGTGTGGACGAGAACGGAGAGAACATCGACAACCTGAAGAACGTAGAGGTATTCGGTATGCTGCCAAACATCTCGCGTGTGGCCAATAAAGAATACCTGACGAAGGTGCTCACAGGAGTCGTGAAGAAAGAAGACCTCATCGAAGAGCTGACCGGAACAACCCAGCTGCGACAGATTGCTTCGGACATCCGCGTGGGATGGGAAGACCCCGTTGTGATGCGCTACAACGGACAACGTTCACAACGCTTGCAATGCAGTCCGCGTCCAGGCGTAGGAACCGAAGAGGCACGTGCTTCGTTGGAGAAAGAGCTCAAGAAGCTTCAGTTGCCTGAAGGCTACGACCTTGCTTGGCAGGGAGAAAAGAAGGCAAGCGACGACTCGATGAAGTATCTGTTTGCAAACTTCCCATTGGCCATCATTCTGATGATTGTGATCCTCATCATGCTGTTCAAGGACTACAAGAAGCCGGCTATCATCTTCTGCTGCATCCCGCTTATCCTCACAGGCGTTATCCCGTCTGTCCTCATCTCGGGCAAGACATTCGGATTCGTAGCCATTGTGGGTGTGTTGGGACTGATCGGTATGATGATCAAGAACGGAATCGTGCTGATGGACGAAATCAATCTCGAAATCAGCAGCGGAATGGATCCTCGCTCGGCCCTCATCAACAGTTCGAAGAGCCGTCTGCGTCCTGTCATGATGGCATCCCTGACAACCATCCTCGGTATGATTCCACTTGTGCCTGACGCTATGTTCGGCTCGCTCTCGGTAACTATCATGGGCGGACTGTTCATGGGAACCCTCATCACACTTCTATTCATTCCTGTACTCTATTCATTATTCTTCAAAGTAAAAGCATGAAACGTAACATCATATACTCCATCCTGCTGACGCTTGTCCCTACCCTCTGCGTCGCACAATCGGAAACACTCTCGCTCGAGCAGTGCTATGCGATGGCGCTCGACCACAACAAAGAGATTGAGAAAGCCAAGATGCAGGAAGAACAACTGGGATTCGACATCAAATCATACAAATCGAATTTCTATCCACGCATCAACCTCATGGCGTTAGATCTGTACTCGACTGCGAAAGGCGAATTCACCATCACAGGTGGACACCTGCCCATCTACACCATGAATCCTGCAACAGGAACGTACGTGCCCAATGTGACCCCCAATGCGGATGGGAGCTATACCCTGAACCAGTATGCCGACTTCCCCGATCAGAAGATGGAATACAAACTGAAGAACATCTTCATGGGCGGTCTGTCTGTTACCCAACCCATCTATATGGGTGGTAAGATCACGACAGCATACAACATGTCGCTCATCGGACGCGATATGGCCCATCTCAACGTAGCACTCACACAGGACGAAGTGCTCGTGAAGACTGGTGAGGCCTATTTCCTTGCAGTCAAAGCAAAAGAAATGATTGATGTAGCCAAGAAATACAAAAACCTCTTGGAGGAGTTGAGCCGCATGGTGGACAATGCAGTGAAGCACGGATTGAAAACCCGAAACGACAAGATGAAGGTACAGGTGAAACTCAACGAGGCCGACCTCAACCTCACCAAGGCTGAGAACGCCTACCGATTGGCCTGTATGAATCTGTGCCACTATATCGGAAGGTCGCTTTCGTCTGACATCAACGTAGAAAGCAAAGACTTCACATCCGAGACATTCTACAAAAACCCATCGAGAGACATCAACATCTCCAACCGCAAGGAATACGAGTTGCTCAACAAGAAAGTGGAAATGGCTGAAAAGCAGATTGCACTTACCCGTAGCGACTACCTACCCAATGTAGTGCTGATGGGAGGAGTGGCATATGCGAACGGAGCAGAGCTGGCAGGAAAGAAACTGATTGACGGTACATCGGCATCCGTAGCAATTGGCGTCAAGATACCACTCGTCACCTTCGGAGAGAACACCAACAAGATTCGCTCGGCAAAAGCGAAACAGGTGATTGCACGTCTTGAGCAAGAAGACCTGAACGAGAAGATGATGCTGGAACAGCAGCAGGCACTCAACAACCTGGACGAAGCAGAAAAGATTGTGACCTTCACCACTTCTGCACTCAGTCAGGCCGAAGAAAACATGCGTCTGTCAAAACAACAATACGAAGTCGGAACAGAAACACTCTCCGACTACCTCGAGGCTCAGGCTTTATGGCAGAACAGCTATGCATCGAAAGTGGATGCTATCTGCCAGTACAACCTCGCATGGATTAAGTATCAGAAATCGAAAGGAGAACTCAGACTGTAATGGCACGAATCATGTCAATCGACTACGGGAAGAAGCGTACAGGGATTGCGGTTACCGACCCCTTGCAGATGATTGCAAACGGATTGACCACAGTTGACACTCCCCAACTCTTCGACTTCATCGCCGACTACCTCACAAAGGAGCAAGTGGAACGGATCGTGGTAGGATACCCCAAGCAGACAAACGGGGAAGACTCGGAGAACATGAAACGTATCAAACCCTTCGTCAACCGACTACGGAAGCTCTACCCACAGATCACGGTGGAACTGTACGACGAACGATTCACATCAGTCCTCGCCCATCGTGCCATCATCGAGAGCGGCATCAGTCGCAAAGCACGTCAGGACAAAGCACTCGTCGATAAAATCAGTGCCACCATCATCCTGCAGGACTATATGGAGACCCTCTCCCCGCTTCAATAGTCTTTACACCCCTTTCGGTTCCCCCGTCATCGGGGGACAGAAACCCTTAAAGGGCGAGAGCTGAAAAATGAATCAATAAATAATAAATGAATCAATAAAATAAATAGTAAATAGTAAATCGTCAAATAGTAAATAATATTATGGTCTTACCAATGTACATATTCGGGCAGCAAGTGCTGAGAAAAGAGACAGAAGAAATTGCGCTCGACTACCCACAACTGAAAGAACTGATTCAGAACATGTTCGAAACCATGCAGAAAGCTGACGGTGTTGGATTGGCCGCTCCACAGATCGGACTGTCCATCCGTCTGTTCGTTGTCGACCTCAATGCCCTGAAGGACGACTACCCCGAATACGAAGGGTTCCTGCATGCATATATCAATCCACAGATTCTCGAAGAGAGCGAAGAGACAGAAGTCATCGAGGAAGGCTGTCTCAGTGTACCTGGAATCCATGAAGGAATACGCCGACCCAAGTCGGTACACGTCACCTATATCGACGAAAACCTGCAACCGCACGACGAATGGATGGAAGGATTCGCTGCACGTGTATTCCAGCACGAATACGACCACCTCGAAGGTAAACTCTTCATCGACCACCTCTCTACCCTACGCAAACAGCTCATCAAGAAGAAACTGCTCGCCATGTCGAAGGGGAACGTCAATTGTGCGTATAAGGTGAAGAGATAAGAGGAGTTGAAAATTGAAAATTGAAAATTGATAATTAAAAATTGAGAGTTTCAAGAGTTTCACTTCGTGCAAAATGCTACGCCTCAATAATGCTCAAACAAGCTTGGCATTATATTCGGCTTAATCGCATTTTTCAAGAGTTTCAGGGGTAAGAAGTTTTAGGATATGAGATTGCGAACGGTCATTACCATCATCAGTTTAAGCTTTTCGCTTTTGCTTTCAGCACAGATCAATGCTGAACGCATGATGATTATTGGTCGCAATGCACTATCATACGACGACTACGCACTCTCCATCCAGTACTTCAGTCAGGTCATCTCGGCCAAACCCCATCTCTACGAGCCTTACTTCTTCCGAGGACTGGCCAAGTTCTACCTCGAAGACTATACAGGAGCTGAAACCGACTGCAGCAAGTCCATCCTGCTCAATCCCTATTATGCCAACTCCTACGAGGTACGAGGCCTCTCGCGCATCAATCTGAAAGACTTCTGGGGTGCAGCAATGGACTACGAAGAAGCCATCCAGATTGACGACAGCAAAAAGTCCATATGGCACAACCTCGTGCTCTGTTACCTCGAACTCGACAGTCTCAACAAAGCAGACTCTGCTCTCGTACGGTTCATCGATAAATGGCCAAAACATGCCGAAGGTTACCTGTTGAAAGCAGAAGCCCTGCTCAAGGAAGGCGACACCATAGCAGCCGAACAATATGCCGACAAGGCGCTCGACTGCGAGAAATACAACCCACAGGCGCTCTCCTTCAAAGCCGCCATGCTGATGAAACGCGAAGAGTTTGCCGAAGCCGAGACAACACTCGACGAAGCCATACGTCTGCAACCCAAGGATGTACACAACATCATCAATCGAGCCTTGTGCCGATTCCAGCAGAACAACTATCGTGGAGCCATGTCCGACTACGATCTGGCACTCGACCTCGACCCCACCAACTTCGTTGGGCACTACAACCGAGGTCTGCTCCGGGCATCAGTCGGCGAAGACAACAAAGCCATCGAGGACTTCGACTTCATCCTCGAACGCGACCCCGACGACATCATGACCCTCTTCAATCGAGCACGACTCTACGACCAGACAGGCGACTATCAGTCAGCCATACGCGACTACACAAAAGTCATCGAGGAATTCCCTAAATTCCTTTACGGCTATCAGCTGCGAGCTGAGGCACGAAGGAAAATCGGAGATACACGAGGAGCCATGAAGGACGAGGAACACATCCTCCGCGAGAACATAGCCCATCGCTACGGCTACTCCACCCCAACCAGTCGCCAGAAGAATCGCACACGAAAGAAATCGCAAGTCGACCCGAACGACTTCCAGCAACTGGTCGAGGAAGACAACACCAAAGAATACGAAGACGAGTTCCGTGGTAAGATACAGAACAAAGCTATCGACATGAAGCTGCTACCAATCGTCGTACTCACCAACGATGCGAACACAGCCAACGAGAGTGTGCTCAACGACTACACCATCGAGGCATACCGCATTTCGAAACAAACCATCAGCCAATTCCAACAAGGAATCGACTACTGCATACAAGCCGACGAAGAGCGACTAAGACCCTCTAAATCCCCCTTAAAGGGGGACTTGACGACCGACAACTCAAGCTCTCTCCCTTTAAGGGAGAGCGGGGAGAGGGTCCACAGTCAATCTTTCAAACTGGCAGCCGACGCATTCAAACGATGCACCACCGAAGCACCCCAGTTTGCCGAAGCCTTCTACAACTATGCATACACACTTGCTATGCAAGGCAAATACAACGAGGCCATCGAAAACCTCACCCTCGCTATCAGCAAGAAGAACAGTTTTGCACTCGCCTACTACAATCGAGGCATCCTATACCTCTACACCGACAACCAGACGGCAGCCGTAAGCGACCTCAGCAAGGCAGGCGAACTCGGCATCTATCAAGCATATAGCATCATCAAACAAAGCAGAAAAAAGAAATAAATTAATTGCATTTGTAAAGGTTAAAGGTTATAGGTTAAAGGTTAGAGACCGAAAAATAGTAAATGAACAAATAAATATAATAGTAAATAGTAAATAGTCCAATAGTAAATGAGACGATGAAACAGACAGCAATTCTACTCCTACACTGCCCCGATAAGCAGGGCATCATCACAGAAATCACAAAGTTCATCACCGACAACAACGGAAACATCATCTACCTCGACCAATATGTCGATCATGTCGAAGAGCACTTCTTCATGCGTGTCGAATGGACACTCGAGAAATTCCTCGTACCCGCAGAGAAGCTCGAAGAGTACATCCGTACCCTCTATGCACAACGCTACGACATGCAGTTCAGCCTCTACTTCGGCAACAAGAAGCCACGCATGGCCCTCTTCGTATCGAAGATGAACCATTGTCTCTACGACCTTCTCGCACGCTATCAGGCAGGCGAACTCAATGTCGATATCCCCTGCATCGTGTCCAACCACGAAGACCTCCGTCCCGTAGCCGACCAGTTCGGCATACCTTATTATGTATGGAAGATCGAGAAAGACTGGTCGAACAAACGCGAAGTCGAGCAAGCAGAGATGGAGCTGCTCAAAGAGAAGCAAGTCACCTTCATCGTCCTCGCACGCTACATGCAGATCATATCCGACGAGATGATCAAGGCATACCCTAATAAGATCATCAACATCCACCACTCCTTCCTCCCAGCTTTCATCGGAGCCAAGCCCTATCATCAGGCCTACCAGAGAGGTGTGAAAATCATCGGAGCCACAAGCCACTACGTCACAGCCGACCTCGATGCAGGACCTATCATCGAACAAGACGTCGTTCGCATCACCCATAAGGACACACCCGAGACACTCGTCCTCAAGGGCAAAGACCTCGAGAAAATCGTCCTCTCACGAGCCGTGCAGAAACACGTAGAGCGAAAAATCCTCACCTACAAAAACAAAACCATCATCTTCAGCTAAGATGATGGTTTTCTATTTCAATGGTAAATGGTAAATCGTAAATGGTAAATGGATAAATGGTAAATGGTTCAAGAGTTCATCAGGTTCTCAAAGAAGTCATCCAGATCCTTGTCCATATCCTTCAGCAAATCATCATTGAGAACGATGAGATCCTCATCCACATAAAACAACTCCTCAACCGTTTCCTGGTTATCATCCTCCAGCACAAACGAGAACGGTTTCGATACACTAATCTGTTCGAACGCCCCTTCGGTTGACATCTCGCTCAGAATCGCCTTCAACTCATGCGCCATCATTTCCATTTCCTCATCCCCATCCATATCAATCCACTCCTCCACGATGGCTGAAGCAATCATAGCCTCCGTATCGTCAGCGATGCCCACTTCGCCACTATCAGTATCAACATGCAGATGGAAATCGGTGACCACCATGAAGTCGTCATCCTTAGCAAAATGATTAACAGCCTGCTCAATGGCAGCACGGAGATTCAATGTCGAAGTGTTACTGATTGTCATATTCAAACCGATTAGGTATGCAAAAGTACGAAATAATTGATAATGCATAATGCATAATCCATAATTAATTGCAAAAAAAAGTTGAAAGTGTGATGCTTTCAGCCTTTTTTGTTCTTTCCACTACCGTTTTTCAACGATCAAAGCAAACAAAAAAGCCGCCCTGATGGACGGCTTTGCTTGCCGGGACATCTCCTGATTATGAGACGGCGATGTTCTTTGAAACTTTCTTCTCCTCCTTCGTTGCCTTTGGCATGATGACGGTGAGGATACCATTCTCTACCTTTGCAGAGATTTTGTCCTTGATGACATCATCAGGCAATGTGTAGGCCTGTTCGTAGTTGGAGTATGAGAACTCACGACGCAGGTAGTGGTGCTTCTGGTCACTTTCCTTGTGTTCTGTCTTGTTCTCGATGGCGATGTTCAGATTACCCTCTTCGTTGATTGAGACACGACAGAATTCTTTCTGGATACCTGGAGCTGCAAGTTCCATAGTGTAGGCCTTGTCGTCTTCCTTTACGTTGACTGCTGGTGCTGTGCTGTTAGCACGTGGCACATAGTCTGTGTTCATGAAATCGTCGAATACTGTTGGAAACCAACTGTTGTGAAACATTACTGGTAACATAATCATTCCTCCTTATTATTTATTAGTTAAACATTAATTCGTTTTTTTTGATCGCCTCTGTTTTTACTTCGGCTTTCACTTTAGGGTAACGCAAATTGATGTGCCAAGGGATGGAGAAGTACAAATTGGCATAAATACGGAAGAATTGGCAGAAGGATGGACTTTTTCACCCCTTTGGGGTTGATTTAAAGGGTTAAACGGTTAGAGGATTAAACTTTTTTTCGTACTTTTGCACATGAAAATGAAAAGAATTCTGTTTTTGACCTTGAGCTGTTGGCTGTTTGCGATTGCCCTCGTTGCAGCTCCTGCGCTGCCGATTCCTGTTACT
>CAMYYX010000053.1 GCA_947303695.1 uncultured Prevotellaceae bacterium
AGTCCGTCGTGGGGGTTCAACGACTCATGGCAGGAATATGTCATCGGTGTCTCACCTCGTAAGCAGAACCTTCAGGCCGAGTTTGTGGTTCGTCCAAAAGTATATTTCAATCGCTCCAACACCTTCACCATTGAAGTGAAGAACAACGGAACGCTCGACTATTCGGGTATCTACCTGTTTGCTAACACGAACGGAAAGAATCCGTCGAATCTATCTGAAGCTAAAGACAAGGACACGGAGACCGTACTGAGTAACAAGGGAACGGCAGTGAGACTGAAGTTACAAGCAAAACCGACGACTGCAACCAAGTGGTATTTCTATGTGACAGATAAGAACTTGAATGTGTTGGCTACTTACGAAGTGGAAACAGAAGTCCCTGAAAATGATTTGTGGCTCAAACAGTTGACATTGTTTGGCAGTTGTGATGAGGAGGTACACAACGGAGAAACCTATCAGGTGGTTTACAATAGCCGTGCGACAGTAGATGCAGAGATTGAGGACAGGAGTGTGATAGGGTATGAAGGTTCGCCTCGTATGGCGATTTATGAGAGTACGGATGACGGCAAAACCTTTACCTATGTGGGTTATAAATACGGGAAAGTGACCATCGATCCGAAAGGATGCGGAACGGCATCTATTACGATTTCGTCGACCAGTAACTGTCCTGTTTCTGTTGGAAATCTATATTATGGTGTGATGCTGGATACGATTCCAGCTTTGCGTTCAAATGATGTTCTGCATAAGACCTCCGCAGAAGCAGCTACGGTTCGTTTTGTATTGAAAGAAGGAGATCTCCACGAGGTGGGTATGGAGGATGGATGCCTGAAACTCGCGGGCACATGGGACGTGTATAAATTCACTACGTTGACGAAGAAGTCAATTTATAAAGTTGCTAACAGCTATGACTTGACAGACGTACAGAAGATTGGGCCTATTCCTGTTCTTGAAGCCAATCCGAACGCAGTCTTTTATGTGAGTGACGACTCAGAGGCTACAGGACTGAATGTAATCAGGAATGGTGTGTGCCAACAGTTGGTGCTCACTCCAGGTTATGACTTTGCTCCAAAAGCAGGATTTACGGCTCTTGATGCAAAGGTGAATCTGAATCTACCAGCCTGTCAATGGGGATTGTTGACAACTCCGTGTGATGTGGAGGTTCCTAAGGGAATAATTGCACGAGAGATAGAGTCTCATATCTCCAGCGGAATCAGCAATAAAACAAAAGATGTACGCTCGTTGGTTGCTGGACACACCTATATCATCATGTCATCAAGCGATAAACGACAGGTGCTCCATGGAACGAACGCGAATGTGGTGAAAGAGGCAATCGCCAATGTAGATACCGCATTAGTTGGAACGTTTGTCGCTACAACTACTCCGAGGGGTGCCATGATAGTGAACGATGCAGAGCAGCAATATTTTAGTCCTGTTGACGAAGGAACAGCTGTTGAAGCATTCCGCGGCTATTTCTATGATGCAAAGGTGACGAAAGAATTCCGTGCCTATTCATCCATTGCTTCCGATCCGACCTACCAGAATTTGGCAAATACCATCCAAGCAGCTTATCAAACGATTCAGGAGTATGGATTCTATGCGCATCAAGATTCGACAAAGGCGCTTTATGAGCGGATTGACTCAGCAGAAATCGTATTCACGGAGCGTACGGAAAGTTTGACAGAGGTGCGTCAGCGATTTAAGGAACTGGAGGAGATGATGCAACGTTATGTAGCAGCAGCACCGAATCCGTACGAGTTGCTCGACTATACGTCATATATCGAGAATCCTTCATTTGAATCAGGGAAAAACGGTTGGACTACTGACGGTGTTGTGAAGAAGAATACCGACCTGACGCTGAAGAGTGTAGGTGGTGATGGTTCTGCCTTCCTGTATAATTGCAAATCAGATAGTACTGGTAGTGAACTCTCGCAAGTCGTGAAGGATTTGCCGAAAGGTTATTACCGTCTGGCGGCTAAGGTCGGCTCATCTGAAGGGCATGAGATTACGCTGTTTGCAGGCGATACGACTGCTGTGGTGACATCAAGTCCGTTTGGTGTTCATTATTTGGTGGAAGCCCGTATTGATGACATCTTCGTGGAGTCGGGTGAGTTGGAGATTGGTATCAAGGCAGGATACTTCTACAAAGCAGACGATTTCCGCTTGACATTGACTGCTTATGCTGTCTCAGGTATTCCGGAGGATGTGAACGGTGATGGTAATGTGGATACGCAAGATGTCCTGAAAATCTATGATTATATCCAGAATTCGATGGGTCAGGAGGCACATCCGGTTGAGGACCTGAATGGAGATGGTGTGGTAGATACACAAGATGTATTAAAGATTTATGAGTATATACAAACACATTAAGCATCCGTTCCTTCTTCATATCTTTGCATACAGTGCCCTTGTGCTGATGTGTGTGGCATGTGGCAAGGATCGAACCTATGAGTATGAAGAGAAAACGGTGGGATGTCATCAGATGCAAACTTTGATGGCAGAGTGGTATTTATGGGGCGACAGCATTAAGGACCTTGATTGGCAACAGTACTTCGCAAAGCCTACGGATTTCATCTCCAAGCTGACATCACAGAGCAAAGCGAACGATAAATGGTCGTACTGTCTTATCGATACGATTGAATCTGATCCGCTGCCTTGTGGGTACTTTGACCATGTGAATTCCTATGGTATGGATGTGTTGCTGATGAATGATCCTACCGGTGAGACCACGAAGCAATATGCCAGAGTGGTGACGGTTTACGCAAATTCGCCTGCTGAGCGGTGCGGATTGCAACGAAACGACTTCATCGGACAGGTCGATGACAATAAGATGGCATCTACGGTCATCAAGAATCTGGTGAATGGACGTTCTCGCACACTGGTGGTCAGCCATTTGGGTGTGAACGAAGAAGAGAATTCGTTCTTTTGGACGTCTGTCGATACGCTCACTCTTCCGTTGTCCGAACGGGTGATTGTCCCGACTGTTATGGTCAGTCGCATGGTAGCCAGTGATGTAGGCTATTTGATGCTGACCGACCTCAGTCATACAGACGATATTACGGCAGCCATTCGTCGTCTGGAAGGACAGGGAATGAACGACTTGATTATTGATGTGCGCCTGTGTAACAGCGGCACCATCGAGTGTGTGCATGAGGTGGCGAACCTCATCAGTCAAAAGGGTGGGACATTCCTTCGTACGTTCTGGAACATGAAGAAGTCGGAGTATAACCAAACCTATACGATTACATCC
Source organism: uncultured Prevotellaceae bacterium (assembly GCA_947303695.1). GTDB lineage: Bacteria > Bacteroidota > Bacteroidia > Bacteroidales > Bacteroidaceae > Colivivens. The sequence goes on from CAMYYX010000053.1 coordinate 3,245, forward strand.
GTAGCAAATTATGATTTGTATTTCATCACAAGCAATTACACTCAGGGTGCTGCTGAATGGTTGATACATGGTTTGCAAACGATGGCAGAAGATGATGCAGTGATAGTGGTTGGAAAGCAGACTGCGGGTCAGAATGTGATGCTGAAGGCAATTCCTTCCGACTATCAATACACGATTTATCCTGCAGTGGCGTTCGTTGGCGATCAGGACGGAAACTGCGACTATGCATCGGGCATCAAACCCGATGTGGAACTGAATGAATTCGATTATGCGGTGCTCTATCCATATGGAGACAGTCGCGAGGTCATTATCGATTATATTTTGTCGAACCGCTAACTACTGACACATGCCGACTCATATACTCATAGAGAAAGATGCTCAGCAACGGACTCCGCACCCGTTGGTCGCCCTCATCCCTGTTGTTGTATTGGTGGGGATGATGGTGCTGATGATCAGTCTCTTTGGCAGCGATGCATTGGGTGGAGGCACTCAGATAGCGCTCCTGATGGCTTCGTCTGTGTGTATTCTGATCTCTATGGTGGTCTATCGCTCGAAGTGGAAGTCTTTCGAACAAGGCATCGTTGATACAGTTTCCAGTTCGGTTGTCTCGCTCTGCATCTTGCTCATCATCGGTATGATGTCGTCGTCGTGGATGGTGAGTGGGGTCGTGCCTACATTGATTTATTATGGTGTACAGATTCTTTCTCCAACCTATTATCTTGCTTGCACTTGTGTCATTTGTGCTGTAGTTTCTGTGATGACGGGTTCGTCCTGGACTACGGTCGCTACTATCGGTGTGGCGCTCATCGGTATTGGCAATGCGTTGGGAGTTCCGGAATACTGGTCAGCAGGTGCCATCATCTCGGGGGCTTACTTCGGTGATAAAATCAGTCCGCTGAGCGATACCACTGTGCTGGCTTCGAGTGTGGCTGAGGTGAATCTGTTCACACACATCCGTTACATGCTTCAGACGACTGTTCCGTCGATGTGTGTCACTTTGGTCATCTTCGCCGTTGCAGGTTTCTTCTTCACGTCCGACGGGGATGTGCTGGCCAAGGAATACACAGAGCATCTCTATGCTACTTATAATATTTCGCTTTGGACTTTGTTGGTACCTGTCGTTACGGCTGTAATGATTGCCAAGAAAGTGCCGTCGCTCATCACACTTTTCTCCTCGTCGTTGCTGGCAGGCATCTGTGCGCTGATTCTTCAGCCTCAAATCCTGATGGCGATTGCCGATGAGCCGTCGCTGTCTTCCTTTGTTCAGTGTGTGAAGGGAGTACTGATGACCTTCTTCACATCGACGAACGTGGATACCGGTAGTGAGGTGGTAAACGAATTGGTGGCTACGAGCGGTATGGCAGGTATGCTGAACACCATCTGGCTCATCCTTTGTGCCATGTGTTTCGGTGGTGCGATGGTGGCGAGCGGCATGTTGCAGAGCATCACAAAAGTCATCATGCGTCTGATTCGTGGCACGGCTTCGCTGGTCGGCTCTACTGTTTGCTCGGGTTTGCTGTCGAACATCCTCACATGCGACCAGTATATCTCCATTATTCTTACCATCAGCATGTTCAAGAAAGCCTATCAGGAGAAGGGCTACGAGGGACGGCTTCTTTCGCGTACCACCGAGGACTCGACGACGGTTACCTCTGTGCTCATCCCTTGGAACACGTGCGGTATGACGCAGAGCACAGTACTCGGAGTTCCGACTTTGGAATACCTCCCGTTCTGCTTCTTCAACTACATCAGTCCGCTGATGAGTATCCTTATATCAAGTATAAAAGTAAAACCAAACATACATGAAGCAACTAACAATTCTCATCAGTAGCCTTTTCGTGAGTGCTACATTGTCGGCTCAGGGCATATCCCAGGAGCTGTTGCAACAATTCCGTTCTGAAAATCAGATGACGGCATCCGACCGTGCCATCCGTAATGCGCTGAGTGTGACGGACGTGAAGAGTCTGGCACTTAGTCAGGACAATCAGGCTGAGATCGATACGTATTTCAGCAATAGTGTTCCATCGAAAGGCATCACCGACCAGAAGAGTTCGGGACGATGCTGGCTCTTTACGGGGCTGAACGTGCTGCGTAGCAAGGTCATCAATCGTGATAAGCTCGAAGGGCTGGAGTTCTCGCAGATCTACCTCTTCTTCTACGATCAGTTGGAGAAGTCGAACCTGTTCCTCCAGGCTGTCATCGATACGAAAGGAAAGCCTATGGACGACAAGACAGTCGAGTGGCTGTTCAAGAATCCGCTGAGCGATGGCGGAACGTTCACGGGAGTGGCTGACTTGGTCATGAAGTATGGACTGGTGCCATCGGGTGTGATGCCTGAGAACTATACGGCGAACAACACAAGCAAGTTCACCTCGTTCGTGAAACGCAAACTGCGTGAGGACGGATTGCTGTTGCGCGACAGCAAGCTGAAAGGGGCGGAACTGCTGCGACTGAAGGAGAAGATGCTCAGCGAAATCTACCACATGCTGGTACTCGGACTGGGTCAGCCTGTCATCGAGTTCACTTGGGCTCCGAAGGGTTCAGACGGCAAGTACGTTTCGGCTCCGAAGCGCTACACGCCGCAGTCGTTCTATGCCGAGTTGATTGGCGAGGATCTCAACAGCGATTACATCATGCTGATGAACGACCCTACACGTGAGTATTGGAAGACCTACGAGATTCAGTATGACCGCCACACCTACGACGGACACAACTGGCTGTATCTCAACCTTCCGATGGACGAAATCAAGGTGGCTGCCATTGAGAGCATCAAGGACTCTACGATGATGTATTTCTCGTGCGATGTGAACAAGGAACTCGACAGCAAGCGCGGTCTGCTTGCGCTCGACAACTACGATTACAGCAGCATCCTCGGGGTGACGTTCGGTATGGACAAGCGTCAGCGCATCCTTTCGTTCGACTCCGGTTCGTCGCATGCCATGACGCTCAAGGCCGTGGACCTCGATGCCAACGGCAAACCGCTGAAGTGGGAAGTCGAGAACTCATGGGGTGCTTCTCATGGATTCCATGGTCACTTAATCATGACCGACGAGTGGTTCGATGCCTACATGTTCCGCTTGGTAGTGAAGAAGCAGTATCTGAGCCAGAAGGTGCTGAAGGCAGCTGAGCAGAAGCCGACCTTGCTGCCGTGCTGGGACCCGATGTTTGCAAGTGAAGAGTGAAGCATAGTTAAGAGTTAAAAGTAAAGATTTAAAAGTTATAATCAGAAACAACATGAAAAAGTACTTATTATCCAGCCTTTTTGTTGCGGTCGGTACGATGGCGTCCGCACAGATTGTTCATCCAAAGATTGGAACGACGGTGAAGTCCGACGACGGACGTGTCAGCGTCACACTTATCGGAAAGAAGATTGCGTGGTCGAGCAGCGATGCGAACACCTACGATCCCGACATCCATTCGCCCAAGTCGGTCAATGTTCACCCTTCGGGCAAGAAGTTCTATGTCAACTCACTCGAGGGCGCCAAGACCGTGGCCTATTCGATGGACGGCTTCAAGAAACTGGCCGTCATCAACCATAAGTTCGATGAGAAGAAGGACGCGGCGCTGTGGAGCAAGCCATCGGGTTTGTATCCCTTTACGCACTACAACAACCGCGGCATCGCACTCAATACCTTCTTCGGTAAGCCCGTCGAGAGCACCTTCTCGCACGGCGGCAAATACCTCTGGGTGCCATACTATCGTCGCAACTACGACATCAACGCACAAGACCCATCGGCTGTTGCCATTATCGACACCGAGACCGACAAGATTATCCGTCTGATGGAGACAGGTCCGCTGCCTAAGATGATTGCCACTTCGCCCGACGGCAAGTACGTGGCCATCGCACATTGGGGCAACAACACCGTGGGACTCATCGACATCTCCAGTCCCGATCCCAAGCAGTGGAAGCACAAGAGCGTGCTCATCGTCGACCACCAGCTCGACCTCCACTACAGCCTTACCTCGCCCGTCGATCGTGACAACGGCAGCGGCTATGCCCTGCGTGGCACGGTCTTCACGCCCGACAACCACTACCTCTTCGTCGGCTGTATGGGTGGCGGTGGAGGCATCGCAGTCATCGACCTCCAGAAGGGCGAGTATATGGGTCGCCTGCTTGGCATGATGGCCAATGTGCGCCACCTCGTTATCAAGAACGGCTACCTCTACCTCAGCATCAACGGAGGCGGATATGTGCAGCGCATCGAACTCGATAAGTTCATCAAGGCAGCTCAGCAGATGAAGAACAAGAAAGGCGAGATTACCGGCTGGACCAACTGCAAGGTCGGCACCGGAGCCCGCACCATCGAGTTGTCGCCATCGGGCAAGTACATCTTTGCTGCCTGCAACAACGCCAGCGCCCTCTATGTAGTCGATGCTAAGGAGATGAAGGTCATCACCCACATCTCAGTCGACAGCTATCCCGTAGGCCTCGACATCTCGAAGGACGGTCGCTACATCTTCACCACTTCGCAAGGACGTTCCGGCGGAGGCGGCAACGCAGTCAACATCTTCCGTGTGGACTATCAGTAGCCTTTATATATATAATAAGGTGTAAGGAATTCGGGCAGGAACAGCAAGTTCCTGCCCGAATTCTTCTTGCAATCCTGCATCGAAGAAGGCAAGGTGTAGGCTTGGTGTTCCCATAATGTAGCAAGCTATTTCTCTCAAATCTTGTTCAGTATTTGTGCGGTAGAAGTACATCATTCATACACTATTTGTACGGTTATTAACCGGACAAATACCGGACAAATACCGGACAAATACCGGACAAGTACCGAACAACGATGAGTGCAACTCCCTTGTAAGAGCGAAGGAAGAGTATGGGAAAGGTATGAGAAAAGGATGCGCCAAAAAGCGCATCCTTTTATTTCATCTTATACAGTTTGTATTGGAAGGTGATGAGGGCGTAGTGGGGATTGCCCGAGCTGCGGGTTTCCGACCATTGCGAGCCGCTGATGGACGATGTGTAGGTGCGCTGGTTGCGCAGGATGTCGTACCAACTGACTTTGAGGGTAGCGCGGTAGTTGCGCAGGAACTTATACTGTGCATGCATGTTCCAGATGATGTCGGCACGGTTGGCATCGGCTGTTCGGTAGCCGGCTCGTCCATTGATGTCCAGGTCGGTGGTCAGCGTGAGGCGGTCGGTGGGCCAGTAGTTCACTTTCGTCCTGAGGTTGTAACGGTGTATGCGGTCTCTTTCGGTGGCATACGAGCTTTTGTTCCATTGATATCCGTAAAGTCCGTCGATCGACATGTCGTACTTCTTTCCGTAGACGACGAACCGTGGCGTCAGGTTGATGCTGTGGTCATCATTATAGCCTATGATGTCTTCATTCGTATTGGTGGTGCGCTGATAGCTCACTCCGTGATTGTAGTTGTGACTGACGTTGATGCTTAGGTTTGCGTGCTTGAAGTCGGTGCGATATGAGGCGTTGCTGTTCATCGACCAGTTGCCGTTGATGTTGACAGGCATCGTGATGGTTCCACCCGTGGTGGGGTCGTAGATGGTGCGCTGTGTCGTGCCGTTCCGCTGCCAGTTGATGTAACATCCCATACTTATTGCATTTGTCATGTTCATGTTCAAATCGATGCTGTGGCTGATGGTCTGCTTCAGGTCGGGGTTGGACAGGCGTACGCTGAGGGGGTTGTAGTTGGTCGACGAACGTACCAGTCGGCTCGGGTCGGTCAGTTGATTGCTGACTGAGTAGGCGATAAATAATCTCTTGTTCGACCCTAACTGATAGTTGACGTTGACGCTGGGCGAGAATCGTATGCCGTGTATGGTGGTGTCGGCCACGAAGCCGTCCATCAGTTCGTTGCGATAGCTTCGCTCGGTGGGCACTACTCGCATGTTGATGCCAACGCTGAGTGAATTGTAATGGAGGTTGTAGTTTGCCGACATCGCATGTTCGATGACGCTGCTGCGATTGCGTGTACTGAGCGAGTCGATATAGGCCATGGCATTGGCTGCATCGTACACATCGGTTCCTCCCTTCGTGTGGTTGCTGGTGAGGTTATATCCGAACTGAATGGAGTGTGACGCATCCGAGTTTTTGCATGAATAATACATACTGAAGTTGCTCGATAGGCTGAACCTGTCGGCACTGTTGGGCGAGGTGCTGTAGCGCTCGTAACTCCACACGCTGTCGGCGAATTGCAGATACTCGTTCCTGCGCTTCTCGTAGTTGGTCGAATAGCTGTGGTCGTGTCCGAAATTCACATTCACACTGAGCGATGGTTGAAAATCCCCCTTAAAACTTTTTCTGTAATTGCCGCCGAAGGATAGATTGTCGGTATGGTGCCGCTGGTGGCGGTCGTTCGTCACGTTGGTCAGACCGATGGTCCTCAGTTCGGACTCGCTGAGCAGCTCCGTTCCGTCTGCCGTGAGTGGATTGGCCTTGTAGGTGGAACTCTCTGACCAGTCGTTCGAATGGTTATTTGCCGTGTTGTAATTCATATTGGCACTCCACGAGTCGCGCTTACCGACCCTGCCGGCGGCCGAAAGATTCTGCGCGTACGAACCGTTGTAACTATTGCTTCCCGATGCGCTTCGGGAGTATTGTTCGTACTCGGGCATCACCGTGGCCCAGAACGATTCGGTTTTCCGTCGCATGTCGTTGTAGTTGTAGTTGGCATGGCCGTTCATGTTTACTTTGCCAGAAGACTTACTGAATGTACCGGTGACGTCGTTGCTGCTCATTTTCCACGAAGTCGTCTGCGGCAAGTCGTCCAGTTGCACCGACGTGGACCACTCGCCCTTCCCACCGGAATTCCACCGCACATTCTCCATCCTCAGCCTGTATGTGTTGCGCTTAGTCGATGTGCCCACCTCGGGCTTGGCAATCTCCACCTTGTTCACCGGCTTCTTCGTAATCATATCGGCCACCCAATGCTTCGCACTGTCCTGACTCAGCGTGTCGACTAACGCCTTGTACACTTTGAATTGCTTCAGGTCGGAGTTCTCGATGTTTTCCAATGCGATTCGCATGTCGCTGGCGAAGAACGACTCTCCATTGAGGCGAATCTCACTGATGACACTGTCGCGATAAGTAAGTACGCCGTCGTCGTATCGAAGCCCTGGAAGTCGGCGAACGAGGTTGAGCAGCACGGTGCCGCGTGGCATCATGAACGCATCGACGTTGAACACCGTCGTGTCGCCACTCTCGTACATCCGTTTCAGCTCGTCGACAATCAGCACTTCCTCCGAACTCATCGGTTTGCTTCGCATGATGAGGCTGTCGATTTCCAACTCCCAAAAGTAACCGTACGACTTGTGCGATGAGTCGTAATAGATTTGCTTCATCGTGAAGACTGAGTCAATCGTCTCGTAACCCACATACGACACTTGCAGCCGTATCCTGGCCGACTCCTTTTTCTTTATACGTTTCTTCAGGACATTGAGTTTTAAGTCGAACACTCCTTCACGATTCGTCGCTGTTGACTTACGGCCGGCCAATGTGTCGTTCAGGCACTGGATTGTCACGTTTGCGTTCGGGAGCGGATAGGGCTTTTCCTCCATCTCGTCGCTTCCAAATATTCTGGCCGATATGTCCAGCCACTCCTGATCGCCAACAGTTCGCCGGTTCTGTGCCGCCATATTGGCCACCCAGAACAGCATTACAATACAAAGAAAATGAAACGGTCTTAACTTCATTTTTGCGCAATTACGTTTATTTGACTGCAAAATTACGCAAAAGTCAAAGAACGACCAAAGAAATTAGTTTACAAAAAATTTACATTTTCCGCATTTCGTCACTATATACGGACTTTCGTCACTAAAGCCCCATTTCATCGAGAAAAGGGAATACCGTTTATCTTTCTTCTATGAAACGGAGGCTTTCGACTTTCATGAGCCGCTCGCGCAATTGGGGCATGAGGCCGCGGCGGATGCGGAGGGTCATGGTGCAGTCGGTGTCGTAGCCCTGC
>CAMYYX010000054.1 GCA_947303695.1 uncultured Prevotellaceae bacterium
CTCGGCTGACGTGTACGTCCATTATATCGTATATTCAGGTTAGTCTGTTTGTTGAAGTTCCAACGCAGGTTGACACGTGGTGCGATGTTGAATACGCTACGTGTTACCTCAGGGTATTCATATCCCATGTATTTATAATCGAGTGTGGTACGCTGTGGCAGCATGTCGATGCCGATGCTGAAGTTGTACTCGTCGCGTACCTTGCGGAAGCTGACGTTGATGGTTTGGTTGTAGTTGCGATACTCGGAATACTGGCTGAGAGCAGTTGTATCACGCAGCATGTATCCTGTATCTTCCATGAATTTCAGTACGGCATTGATGTTGTAGCGATTGGCTGACAGGCTCTGCGAGAGGTCCTGATAGGCTTGTGAATCGTAAATCTGTGCACGACGGTCATTCTTGCTGTAGCTGTACTGATACTCGTAGCTGAACTGCAGGTATGTGCGGTCGGCAATAGGTTCGCTATAGGTAATCTGACCACTGATATCGTGGCTGTTGGATGGGGTGTGGTAGTAGCGGTTGTTCTGCTGGGTTGTCCCTAAAGAATTATAGGTGATGTTGGCAGCAGAGAGTTGCTTGTTAGTGCTTTCGTTGAAGCCACCACGCACACGCAATGTCAGGTTACGTCCTTTGTTGTTGAACTTGCGGTTGAACTGAATGTTACCGTTGAAGTTGGTGCCTGTGCTATAGGTCTGCCCACGATTGGTGTTCGTGTTGACCACGATACCCATCAGGTTGTTGAGAATGGTGTTGGCAGGGTCAAGAGCTCCACCTCCTGAGACGAGTGCAATCTGGTCGTTATAACCCAGTGCATTGTTGGTATAGAGGTTGGGGTCGTCGTCATATGAACCTGAAAGGCTGTTGCTCATACCTCGATTGCGAGAAAATGAGAGATTTGGACGGAAGATGATGTTGGTCATCGTGTCGGGCTTCCACTCGATGCGGAAGTTGCTGAACACACGATTGTTGCTTGAGAGACTCTTGCTGAAGCTCTCACCGAACTTCCCCTTCGTGGCATTGAAGCTCTCTGTTGATGAGGAGTTTTCGTTGTCGTTTCCGTCGTAGCGGTATCGGATGCTACCTCCACTCTCCAATTTAGGGTTGTCGGTTGCGAAGTTGGCTCCGATTTCCTTGCTGGTTCGGAGTCCTCCTCCCCAGCCTCCCCAACGGCCGCCACCACCGCCGAAGCCTTGATCGGCTACGTTGTTGGCTCCTCCGAGTATGGTAGCTTGGAAATTATCGTTGAAACGATTCACATTGAAACGAGTGGAATAACGATGCTTGGTTCCTGCGCCTAGATTGATATTACCGAACCAACCGTTCTTCATGCCTTTCTTGACGGTGAGATCGAGTACCGTCTCTTCTTCACCGTCATCAATACCCGTCACACGCGAAAGGTCGCTCTTACGGTCGTAGGTTTTGAGTTTCTCAATCATCTCGGTAGGGATGTTCTTCATGGCAACCGACTTGTCGTCGAGGAAGAACTCCTTGCCGTCTACAAGAATCTTGGTGACAGTCTTTCCGTTGATGGTGATGTTGCCTTCGCTATCCACTTTTGCACCAGGAAGCTGCTTGACGAGTGCCTCAAGTGTGGAGCCTTCTGGGACACGATAGGCCGATGCGTTGTACACGAGCGAGTCTCCGGAGACGGATACCTTGGAAGCATGGGCTGTCACTTCTGTGGCTTTCAAGAGAATGGCATCAGAGGTCATGGTGATGTAACCGATGTTGGCGTTACGACTCTTTTGAGTGTTGAGGTCGACATCTACATATTTGGTAATGAAACCTATATAAGAGATCTTCACGGCATACTTTCCTTTCTTGACACTCTTGAATAGGAAGTCTCCTTGTGCTCCGGTAACCGTACCCTCGACAAATGAACTGTCAGGAAGTGCCAGCAACTGGATGGTGGCTGAGATAACTGCTTCACCAGTCTCCTTTTCAATAATATTACCACTTACGTTGAATGTGTTTTGAGCTGACATGTTAAGACATAACAGCAAATTCATGGCGATCAGAAACAGTGATTTCTTCATCGTAGATTCATTTTGAATTGAATAATCTTTTTACCTTAACTAAATAGCAGCAGCAAATAGAGCTACAATTAATTGAATGCAAAGTTACGAATTAGTTTAGACAGAACGGGATTATTTAAGTTATTTTATCATTTGAATTCCACTTTTTAGGCAAAATCCTTAGAATAAGTCATTTATTATCTGTAATTTTGCAGTTGAAATGAAACCTCTGTCATTCAAATGAAGAGTAAGAACATGAAAAAAAATATCATTATACTGATTGTGTTGCTTGGGCTTTTTGTATCGAACGCTCAGGCACAGTTTGTGAGGTTAGAGAAGTATCCCGATATCCCTGTAGAGTTTGAAGCAGCATTTGTGGATCAGGTGACCAATTATGTATCGGGTGTGGTGAAATCGTTGTACGGACAATATTTCGGCCAGCTGTCGCCTGAGGGCAATATATACGGATACGGTTCTTTCTATACGGATATGGACGGAGAGGTGTATGGCTTGTATCGCAATGGAGACTTGGCTTTCGGCATCAAGAAAGGTGCAGAGATTGCTAAGGTGGGAACGAACGACCATTATGTGGCCTACGACCTGCATACAGGGTATCCGGTTTATATCATGAAAAATAATCAGAAGTATAACCCATCGACGGATATGAGGGAGAAAAATAAGTTTATGGTGCTGACGTATCCCAATGGAGATAAGTATGTGGGCGAAACGTGCGACAACAAACGTGAGGGATTTGGGCTTTATTTCTATTCAAACGGTAACTATTATTACGGAAGATATAAGGATAATAAGCAGTTTGGATATGGTGCGTTGTTCAAACAAGAGAACAACAACGTGACAATCCAGTACTGGGATGGGGAGAGTGATGAAGACTAATGGATTGAAAGCATGGGTGCTGGCAGCTCGCCCCAAGACCTTGACCGGAGCGGTTGCCCCTGTGTTGGTAGGTGGAATGTTGGCATATACTGATTGTGTCCAACTCGAAAGAAAGGCTTGGTGGAGCGGTTTGCTCTGCCTTTTGTTTGCACTTATCATGCAGATCGATGCAAATATGGTGAACGACTATTACGACTTCAAAAAAGGAACGGATCGCGAAGACCGATTAGGACCTGATCGTGCATGTGCTCAAGGGTGGATCACTCCTCGTGCGATGCGTTGGGGGATTGGGGTAGTTACCTTACTGGCGTGTTGCATCGGATTGATTCTGTTGGGTATCACGATGCGATGGGAGTTGTTGATTGTTGGTATGGCTTGTGTTGTAGGTTGCTTCATCTATACGCTGAAATTCTCTTATCTTGGTTTAGGCGATGTGTTGGTCCTGTTGTTTTTCGGTCTTGTCCCTGTAGGTTTCACCTATTATGTCATGACAGGATGTTGGACGTTGACGCTAATGATTGCAAGCATCGGAATGGGACTTGCGACGGATAACCTGTTGATGGTGAACAACTATAGAGACATAGATCAAGACCGTTTGAGCGGCAAGAAAACCATCGTGGTGAGGATGGGAAAGCGTGCTGCTTTGCATCTGTATCTGTGGCTGGGACTTGTGGCTGCTATGCTGATGGTGGCTGTAGAACTGATGCAGGTATTTCTCGAGGAACGGAGTTGGTTTGGTATACCGTTAGTCGCTGTTTATCTTGGTATGCATATCCGCAATTATCAAAAAATGAGAACTTTCACGGGGAAAGCTCTCAATATGGTTTTAGGAAAGACGGCAGCAGGTATATTCCTCTATGCTGTTGTGTTTGCACTTTCTTTATGGATCAATGCGACCGCATAGGCACTGATACCTTCTTCTCTTCCTGTAAATCCTAATTTTTCTGTTGTTGTAGCTTTGATGCTGACAGCATCGATATCCACATTCATGCATTTGGCCAGTACTGCCTGCATCTCTGGGATGTGTGGATTCATCTTTGGCCGTTCAGCACAGATGGTTGCATCGATGTTTCCCACACGATATCCTTTTTCTGCAATGATTTCTACGGTCTTTCTTAAGAGAATCTTGGAGTCGATATTTTCGAATTCATTACCCTTGACAGGAGGGAAGTGGTATCCGATATCGCGCATGTTGGCTGCACCAAGTATGGCATCACAGATGGCATGAATCAGCACATCAGCATCGCTGTGTCCGTCCAATCCCATTAAGTGCTCCAGTTTGATGCCTCCAATCCACAAGTCTCGCCCTTCGACCAACTGATGGACATCATACCCCATTCCTATTCGAAACATACTCATGCTGTTTGCTCCTTATTATCTTTTCTTTCTTCCTAAGATGTCACCAATACCATCCATATCGAAGGCAAGTGAGAAACGAAGGGTCTGGTCGAGTGGGTTACTCTGTGAGGCAGAGATGATATAACCTGCATCGATAGAGAATACATTCATCTTGAAGCCGGCACCAAGGGTATAGTATTTACGATTACCTTTGTTTGGGTGCTCGTAATGGTAACCTGCTCTCAAGAAGAACTGGTTGTTATAAGAATACTCGAGACCTGCACTCCATTGAATCTCCTGCATCTCTTCCTTGAAACCTCCAGGTGCATCGCTGAAAGACTTGAAGATACCTGAGATAGGGGAGATGTTGTAATATCCAGCATCCATCAACCAACTGGTGTAACCAGAATAGTCTTGCTCGTCAGCTCCTGTCTCTTTGATATACTGATCCATCGTTGGACGAGTAGGTACCAACAATTTGTTGGCATCTGCGCTGATGCTGATGGTATTGTACTCATCAATAGGAACCATCAATGAAGCTCCTAAACGAAGGTTGGTAGGAATAAACTCACTTGTCGTTCCTTCGTCATACGAGATTTTGCTACCGATGTTGTTGATGTTCAATCCCCATCCCAACTGGCATTCACGATTTCCTAAGTTCAGGTATCCGTTGTGATACATCGCCAAGTCGGCTGCGAAAGCAGAACCTGGTGTCAAGTCGTCCATCTGTCCCATGTTGGAATAGATATAGCGCAAACCAACCGCAGCAGAGAAGGTCTCACTCAGCATACGTGAGTAAGCAACATCTACAGCCATTTCGTATGGTTTCAGTACCTCTTCCGTTCCGTAAACGGTTACTTCACCCAAAGAGAAATAACGTAGTGAACCACTGAGTGCATCGTAATTACCGATACGATAATAGCCGGTTACGTTAGCAAGGTCGATATCGCTTACAATCTGTCTCAACCAAGGAGTATAGTTCAAAGATACGCCAGAACGGCTGATGGTGAACGGATATTTTGCTGGATTCCAGTATTGTGAGTTGACATCTGGATCTGTTGCTGCACCAACGTCGCCTAAACCTCCTGCACGTGCATCTGGGGCAATCGCCAATGAGGTGACGCCATGATATACGGGGTTGAACTGATTTTTAGCATCCTGTGCTTGTGTAGTGACGCAAAAAGCGAGATTCAATATGCTAAATGCAATGAATAGTCTTTTGATCATATATTTGTTTTTTTTCTGTTCTTACCATTAGGTGATGCGCTAAGCTACACCTTATTAATCATATTTATTATATATAATAACTCAAAATGTCCGTTTTTATTGTGCTACAACCAAAAACTTTTTTGAAGCTGAGGCCTGAGATCCGTTTCCCGTGGAGATACTTGCCTTGCAGATGTACACACCTGGTTGCAGATGTCCGTTTGCTCCGTTCAGGTTACAGGTGTATGTGTAGTAGTTGGATTCGCTGACACCTGTTTCTCTTCCGTTCCACACTTCTCTACCTGCCATATCGAATATCCGAACATCAATATTTAAAGTAGAGTTAGGGCGATCGTTCTCAATGATCAGAGTCAGTTCGTTGTTGCGAACAGGCCCCTGAATCTGCAGGCTGAGCATATTAGGCCGCAGTCCTTTCAACACTTCAAACTCAACCTCAAGTGTTGATGGATTGTTCAGGATGTCCCATGCACGGAACAACAGCTTATGCTTACCTGTTGACAACTCAGGCAAAGAACAATACACAGAACCTGTAGTCCATGTTCCAGTTGCGTATTTGAAGGTGCGGTTCAGGTCAAATGTCATATTTGGATCGTTATCCACGATGACTGCAATTTCATGTCCGATACCGCTTCCAGTTGTATTGATGCCGTTCTCATCTTGAATCACTCCGATGAAATATGGAGTTTCGTGCATCATGACAGATGATGTCTGTAGTACGTTGCTGATGATAGAGTCGCTTGTTGATATGGATGCGTTCGAGAACTTCTCTCCATTCAGGGATGCCGTCAAAACAGGTCCTTGCTGGTCGTTCGATATGTTCTGATCCGTTCCTCCAACCGCAAAGTTGTGGAAATTACCGTTTGCTTCGATCGATTTGTCAGAATTGATGGCATAGAAGCACATCAAACCGTTCTCGTCTGAATAATTGATGTCAAGCGGTACAGGGAACGTGAAGTCGAATCGACCGTTTTTGATAGAGTCGCTACCGGCAAACAAAGTGCGCGTTCGGGCGTAGAATTGGAATGGAGTCACATCTTCTTTCGCGTTGTTGTTACAAGTGATGAATTCCATATTGTCGAACACGGTAGGCGAGATGATACCATTGAAGCTTGGAGCTTCATTGCCGTCTTCATCTACGATATGTCCTTGTACGGATACGATGGAACCTGCGCTGATGGTTGGTATGGTATTCTCGTTGGTGCCGATATTATTGATTTTGTCGACTTGCACTTTGTAAGTTGGTACTGGTAATGATATAGCTGGGTCGCCAATCAATACATAATGAACCTTGTTGAGTGAGTCACGATGCGACATCGCTCCGTTTCCAATCAAGTCACATTTTGATTGTGCAAGTGCTTCACCAAGTGTATATTGCCTTCCTGCCTCTTTCTGTGCTAACACATGTTTCATAAAGGCGAGGTTGATTTTGCTGTTTTGTGCAGCATAAACGGTTCTGGTTGTGGTCACCATGCCGACAGCAGCACCTTTGGGGTTCTGTAGGGCTGTCGTTGCGATGTTCTCAGTGCCCATGTCGAATGGTGTGATGTCACAAGCTGCAATAAACCAAAGAGGAAGATATGGGAAACTCCATTCTTCAAAGTCGGCACGCTTCAGCACTTGTTCATGCGACAGCGTTCTGGCAGAGCCGTGTCCTGTGTAGTTCATGATGAGTGCACCTTCTTCCATTTGGTTCATGATGTCGTTGTAGGCATCTGGATAGGAGTGACCTGCACCGCTTTCTTCTCTGTTGTATGAATCCCAGTAGATCTTTCTTAATCGATAATCAGGGAATAACGCTTCAACTTGTTTTGCTACACCGTCTGCATCTTTCATGTGGGTGTTGGCGTTTCCGTCATCAGCCATAAAGCAGATGGTATTCTTCCATGTACCGGCATGTGAATTGTTGATATAGCCAAGCAGTTTGTCGACCACATTCCGCGCTTCATTCGCGGTTGTGACAGGAATACGTCCTACGCCACAATCGGGTTTGTCCTTGAGCGGCTTGATACCTTTTCCGTCAGCCAGTAATGTATAGTACTCTTCCAATACATAGCTGTCGGTATGATGTAACGAGTTTTCTGACTCATAGCAGAGCAGATAATCATCTGGATTGCTCTTAGCCATCGTTGGTGTAATCATTTTGTTGTCCCATACACCATCGCCAAACAGACAAAGGTTCTTTGGACGGTCTTTAGCCGTTTCTGCCTTGTCGTACAACATCTTCATGAAACGTCGATAAGCTGTGGCATCAGGTGTTCCTGACGAGAATTCGTTGTAGATCTCATCGGCCCTGACAACGACACATCTCAGACTGTCATATTGGGTGTGTGCATCAGCTAGACGTTGTGCCTGAGCCGTCAACTTATTGTTGGCTGGTACGATAATGACAAAGTCGATGTTGCTGAGTGCATGCAGGTCTTGGTTTTTGATGCTTCCTACAATCTCAGGTTCAGGGAATGTGGCAGTTGTGTTGACTGCAACATATTCTTTCTTGGGTGAATCTAGGTCTGTGCTGACTACATATTTCCCGTTTTCAAGTGTTCCTGATAGTTCGTAGGTCTTGTTTGGAGTTGAGACACACCAAACGCGTGTGTTTTCGTTAGCTCCGTTTATTGCATACCTTTTCGAAGACGAATTGTCTTGCGAACGGAAAGCCAGATAGTTGCTGCCTGCAAGGTCCAGTTTACGAGTGTAGCAGGTGATGATATAGTCCAGATGTCCTGATATACCTGTATCTCTCGTATGAAGCAGCGTAACCGTTGATGATTCTGTCAGGCTTTTCTCGAAAGTGAATGTACGACTGACAAGGATTCCGAACTCATATTCTGCGATATTACGGATGGTTATCGTCGAGAAGGCAGTACTATCAGCAGTAACATTGAGTTTCGAACCATTGGTGCTCACAAACTGAACGTTCAGCGAAACAGAAGGTGCTGCAATACCTTTCGTTGAGATGGTATAGCTCTTTTTGTTTCCGTTTTGATAGTTGTCGCTATCAAAGAAAGCCCTACCGGAATTGAGAAGGCTGATTTCATCTTTCTCTATGATGGAATGCTCAGGGAATGTGTTCGTCTCTTCCACCGTATTCTGCAGCGTCACACTTTCCTTCTCCATATTTGCGGGTTGCCCTTCCGCTTTCTCTGTTACGAAATAATAGATGTAAGAGGAATAAGGGTTGTTGAGGCGTGTAAACACCGTCGATGAGTTTTGCTTCCGTTGCCACTTAATCGTTCCAGGAGAATAGAATAACATCGAACCGTCGTTACGACGCCACAAAGGAATCTCGGTGAGGTCGTCGTTGATGTCCTCGATATATGTCTCAGGAAGGATCGGTAGGCTGTAGCCATATAAGCAAACCTTGTCAGGATTGCTGAATCCCATCTGCTGCAGTTTGCTCTTGCTGATGGCATATACTCCTTCGTTTTTGACACGAATCTTAACCCATTTACCCGATGCCAACACAGAGTGCGCAGCATATCTGTTGGCTTCTTCGCTTTGTGAATATGCCTGCAAAGCCAAGGCACACACAAGGACGATTGTTACTATTCGTTTTATCATAGTCGTTATTTTACGTTGAATTCTAATAATTTCTTTCCTTCCAGATATCCTTCTAAATGTTGACCTTCCCTTACCGGACCGATTCCTGATGGGGTGCCGGTGAAGATGAGGTCGCCTGTTTTCAATGTGAAGAAGCGGCTTGCAAAGGTAATGATTTTGTCAATTGAATGAATCATGTTGCCTGAATAGCCTGTTTGCTTGGTCTCTCCGTCGATGTCGAGGTTGAAATGCAACTCCTGGATGGGAGGAAGTGTCTCTTTGCTGACAAACGTCCCAATGGCTGCTGAGTTGTCGAACCCTTTACACAGCTCCCAAGGTAACCCTTTAGCGGTTAGTTGGTTCTGCAGGTCTCGAGCTGTGAAGTCGATACCGACGGTCACCTCGTCATAATAGCGGTGTGCGAATCGTTCTGATATATTCTTTCCCACATGACAAATCTTCACCACTATCTCTATCTCGTGATCAAATCGTTCTGCGAAGCTGGGAATGAAGAATGGTTTCCCTCTGCTCAGCAAAGCAGAATCGGGTTTTGAGAAAATCACAGGGTCTTGTAATAATAACGTGTGATCCATCTCTTTATTGTGTTCGGCATAGTTCATGCCCACTGCTAATATCTTCATGTCAGCTTCTGTTCAGTTTTTTAAAGACCTAATAATCTCGTAATATCGTTCCATGTGGCAAGAACCAGCAAGCCAATGAGGATGGCAAAACCAACGTATTGTGCTCTCTCCAATACTTTGTCACTTGGCTTACGGCGAGTCACCATCTCGTAGATGGCAAAGACCGCATGTCCGCCGTCGAGGGCAGGAATCGGTAGAACGTTCATCACACCCAGTGCGATCGACAGCAAGGCTGTGAGTAGCCAGAACTTCTGCCAATCCCATGTTTCTGGGAAGATGTTTGTGATACCGATCACACCCGAAACACTCTTGGCTCCTTGGGCCGAGAAGAGGTATTTCAGGTCGTTCACGTAATTGCAGAGCTTATCCCATCCTGATGCAAGTCCTGCAGGGATACTTTCAAAGAACCCGTATTCTTTGGTCGTGATCGTATATTTTGGTGCAGGATTGCTGAATCCCAAGGTGAATTCTGGTGTGAGAACTGCTTTCAGTGTGTCCTGTTCGTTTACTACGAATGAGATACTTCTCAGCTTCAGGCTGTCAGCAGCGGTGGAGTTCTCTGTCAGCGAACCCTTCATGGCTGCAAGCTGATAGACCAGATCATTGAAGTCGTTGAGTTGCTCTCCGTTGAGCGATGTGATGACGTCTCCCACTTTCAGTCCGGCCGTTTCGGCTGGTGAACCAGGAATGATGCTATCGATGTTGAATGGCACAAGGATGTCCATGTATGGAGGATTGCTTTGAGCCATCTCCAGCATATTCATCTTTTTTGGCATCTTGATGGCCATTTCTCTGCCTTCTCTGAGTACAGTCACTTCCTTTGAGTTGGAGATGTCTCTCAGTACATTGATGCTCCAGGTCTTGACCTCTTTCCCATCAGTCTTGATGACGATGTCGCCATCAGCAAAACCGTCAGCTTTCGCTGTCTCGCTGAACTTCATACCATTGGTGATGTCAGTAGGCTTCACGTAGCTTTCGCCCCATGTGAAGAGGACGGCCATATAGATGACAAAGGCTGTGATGAAGTTGACGATGATACCGCCCAGCATCACCAACAAACGCTGCCATGCTGGTTTCGTGCGGAACTCCCAGGACTTCGGTTCGGCCGACAGTTGCTGCTTCGACTCGTCAATCATACCTGAGATGTTAACATAACCACCTAATGGCAACCAACCGATTCCGTATTCTGTTGCGTACTTAGGCTGTTTGCTTTCCTCTTCAGCAATCTTCTCAAGGCCGTGTTCCCA
>CAMYYX010000055.1 GCA_947303695.1 uncultured Prevotellaceae bacterium
TTGTTTTCGCAACAAAAAAATGTACAGCCAACAATATTGCAGTAATAATCAGTGCTCCCCATAACCTAGAATAGGAAGTCTGACCTTCTGAAAACACATACTGCGCTTCGGCTATCACATCATTCTGAATGCAGAACAGATAGATAAAACTGAATAATGCAAACAGGACAACGGTTGTCAACCGTATGATGTTGTTGATGGATTGTGGTAATGGGTTATTATAATTCATTGTTTTTTCAGCACAACAGCAGTACGAGCCGGAATATACAGTTTAAGCCAACCCTTATGCTGCTTCGTATATAATGCATCAGGGGTTGTGAAATGTTCTATTGTATCGTCTGTAAGGTTGTAGCCCCCATAAGCACCAGAATCCGTATTGAGGACGACCTTGTATGAGCCTTCCTTCACAAGGAAACCATAATCAGCAAATGACTTATCAGGACTGAAATTGAATACAAAGAGCAGGTCACCACGGGTGTAAGCCAAAACCTGGTCACCATCGTTGTGCCACACTTCTTGAACCTTCGTCTTCTGAAATCCTTTCAGTCCTCCAATAAGGTGTATCATGGCATTATCGAAGTCTCCCAGGTAATGATAACAGAGTTCCTTGTTGTCCACAAGATTCCACTGACGACGAGCATATTTATAACTCCAACCATTTCCTTCACGTGGAAAATCTATCCATTCAGGATGTCCAAACTCATTACCCATGAAGTTCAGATAGCCACCATTAATGGTAGATGCTGTAAGCAATCGTATCATCTTATGCAAAGCAATTCCTCGGTTGACCATGAAGTTTTCATCACCTTTCTTAAAATGCCAGTACATATCGGCATCAATGAGTCGGAATACAATTGTCTTATCTCCTACGAGTGCCTGATCATGACTTTCTGCATATGAAATCGTCTTCTCATCAGCACGTCTATTGGTCAACTCCCAAAACATAGAAGACGGCTTCCAGTCCTCGTCTTTCAACTCCTTGATCGTCTTAATCCAATAATCAGGTATGTTCATTGCCATACGATAGTCGAACCCATATCCACCATCCTCGAACGGAGCTGCCAAACCAGGCATACCGCTTACTTCCTCTGCGATAGTGATAGCATCTGGATGGACTTCGTGAATCAGCAAGTTGGCTAATGTAAGATAGGCAATAGCCTCATCATCTTCATGACCATTATAATAGTCGCCATAACCGCCAAAAGCTTCACCCAGTCCATGACTATAATACAGCATACTAGTAACGCCGTCGAATCGGAAACCGTCAAAGCGGAACTCCTCCAACCAATACTTACAATTGCTCAGTAAATAATGAATGACCTCGTTACGGCCATAATCAAAGCACAGACTGTCCCATGCAGGATGTTCACGTCGTCCACCTTGCATGAAGTACTGACAAGGATCACCGGCAAAATTACCCAACCCCTCCATTTCGTTCTTTACTGCATGAGAGTGTACGATATCCATAATGACCGCAATACCATTACTATGAGCCTCATCTATGAGTGCTTTCAATTCATCTGGAGTACCGAAACGGCTAGACGGTGCAAAGAAATTGCTGACATGATAACCGAAACTTCCATAGTAAGGATGCTCTGCAATCGCCATAATCTGTATGCAGTTATATCCGTCCTTTATGACACGCGGGAGGATATTGTCCTTGAATTCTGTATATGTCCCGACTTTCTCCGCATCCTGAGCCATACCAATATGGCATTCATAGATCAGTAATGGTGCTGTATTGGGCTTGAATTTCTTTACTTTCCATTTATAATCCTCTTCCGGGGCCCATACCTGAGCAGAGAATATCTTGGTGATGTCGTCTTGAACAACCCGATTGGCCCATGCTGGGATACGTTCACCTTCTCCACCATTCCAATGTATACGGAGTTTAAACAAATCTCCATGCTTCATGGCACGGGCAGGAAGGTTCAACTCCCACACTCCGTTCTTCTTTGCTTTTAACTGATATTGGGGAAGTTCTGTCCAACTATTGAAATCGCCAACCATGTAAATGGCAGTTGCATTCGGAGCCCATTCACGGAAAACCCATCCGTTACCTGTTTTATGCAATCCGAAATAGAGATAACCTGAAGCAAAGTCCGACAAGGTTTGCTTACCTCCATTAGTAAGCTCTTTCAGTTTGTATAACGCATGTTCATGACGTCCTACGATAGCAGCTTCATAAGGTTCAAGCCAAGGATCGTTCTTGACAAGACCGATTCTATCGGGTACAGTTATGCTGTTCTTCTTCGGCATAGTATGGTAATTTATCTATTTTTATATTTGAATAATTATCGTTTAACCTTAAATATCACTTTCTTGAGTTTTTCAGCATTTGATATCGCTGGTGCATGCCCGTCTTCTGGAAAGAAGATGACAAACATACCCGGATAAATGGTCACGTATTGCTGCGCCAGTCCATCATAGAAAGTAATATCCTTTTCCGCATTATAGGATTGCTCTTCTAAGTCAACACGGGGAGTATAACCCATTGTCTCAACTCCACTAATGGGAATCTGAATATCAATCATCTTATCATGCGTTTCCAACTTTGCCTCTTCCTTTGTCTTACCTTTAGTAACAACAAAGTTAGCAAACAAATCATCCCCTTTGATGACATCCTTACCTTCTGGCTTTGATGCCAAGTCATTGTTGCGAATATAGTCCACAACATCCTGGAACAATGGGTTCAAAGCCACATATTTTCCAATGTTAGTCAATGAATCGATAATCATAGCATATGATCAGTTATTGTTGGTTACTTCAATTACCCCTTTTTTATAATAGCCTTTACGTATCACCGTTCCATTTCGATCTTTTTCAACAAATGCACCATCACGCACGTCATCAACATATGAGCCCTCGAATCGGGTACCGTCCTTGTCTTCTTCTACACACTTACCATTCTTCTTGCCATTACTGAAGATGCCTTTAAACTTGTAGCCATCTTTCATACGTAACACACCTTCTCCATGCATTTCACCAGCCTGCCAGTTACCATCATACAAATCGCCTTCCTTATTCGTGTACTTTCCGCGTCCTTGTTGATGATCCTCTGACCAATATCCTTCATAAACGGAGCCATCTGACCAGGTATAAGTACCAAAACCATCCATCAGTCCATTCTTGAAAGTTCCCATGTATCTATTACCATCCACATAAGTGAATATTCCTTGACCTTGACGTTTACCTGCCACATATTCACCTTCATACTTATCTCCATTCTTAAAGGTATAGATACCCTTTCCGTCCATCATGTCATTCTTCCATTGACCTTTGTACACATCTCCGTTGGCATAGTTATAAGAGCCATAGCCTTCACGAACATCATCTTTCATATCACCGTAATAGGTAGAGCCATCTGCCCAGTCGAATAACCCCTTTCCGTTCTTCTTGTCTCGTGCCCATGAGCCACGATAGAAAGCACCATTCGACCATGTATAGACACCTTCACCCTCACGCATATCCTGATGCCAATCACCTACATACTTATCTCCATTATGGTAGTACATCGTTCCCTGACCTTCTTGATAGTCAGTATACCACAATCCTTCGTACTTATTGCCATTCGAGAAAACGTATAGGCCATGACCATGTTGATGGTCATTTACCCACGAGCCTTCATAACGTTCACCATCCACAAAGGCATAAGTACCTTCGCCATGACGTTTCCCTTTCAGATACTCTCCTTCATAAGTGTCACCTGTCACGAACACCGTCTTACCCTTTCCGTTAGGTTTTCCGTTGGTCAGTTGTCCATTATAAACAGCACCATCTTTGAACGTATATTGCCCAACTGTTATCTTTTGGGCGCACGATACAGAAGTAATAAACAACAGCCCACAAAACAACAAATATTTATATAGTTTCTTATTTGACACAATTTCCTGAGTTTTCATACAAAAATTCGTTTTATGTGGACAAAATTACGAATTATTATCGAAACTCACAAAGATATTAAGATTATTTATGATTTTTCTTACAATAATAAGAATAATACTATTGCAAAGCAATAACCATTCTTATCAAAAAGTCAGTTCTGTGTATAATTGATTAACTCACAATAAACCGGATTACGACTCAAAAGCTGACGATTGCCGAGCACAAATAGTTGGCGACGGGCACGAGTGACAGCCACATTGAGTTTGCGATCCACCTTGCATCCACCGACATCCACAATATTAGACAATATCTCTAACTCATAAGGTTGAGTGATGGTTGTACCATAAATGATGACATCACGCTGACTTCCCTGATAACGCTCCACTGTATCAATCATCATCTTATCTACACCACAGATACCCCGGGCATACAAAGCCTGCCTTACGGCTACAATCTGCCGGCGAAATGGGACAATAATGCCCATATCTTTGCAAATATCAAACGGCATATTGTTCTCGGCAGCAAGATGAATCATCTGTTCAACAATCTCTGCAATTGTTTGTGCTTCAACCAGATTCATCTTAGGTTGTCGTTCTTCCAATGATGGTAGCGGAATGTCGATAAAGCCAAAACGAGTAGTAGCCACATAAGTTTCCGCCTCAGTATGGATCGTATATTGCAAATTCTCCGTCTGATGTTGCAATCCCACAGGCTTCAACTGTTCATCATAAAACATGCTATTGACAAAAGCAGCAATATCTGGATGCATTCGACCCTGATGATCCAACGAAGCCGTCACCCCTCTCTCGGGTCTCTGCAAAGCCATACCAAACAACCGTTCAAACATAGAATTGCAACAGTTTGTCAGTCCTATCTCATTGAGTTGAGAAGATTTCACCTTTGCCACCTCTTCGTCCTGCACAACAACAGCAGGCAACTGCTTGTAATCACCAATCATGACAAACTTACCTATCGACGGCAGTCCATCGTGTTCATTACAAAGGAGTCCCAACAACTGAGGTTCGAGTATCTGTGAGGCCTCATCGAAGATGGCAACATCAAAACGACGCAATTTAAATAAAGCCTTGTGCGACAATATAGAACTAACGGTACCCACCCAAATTGGTATATTGAGTAACATAGAACGCACTGCATTACGACTGGTATCATCACCCACCATCGCTTCGAGCAAATGAGAACGATAGGCAGGATCACATGATAAGTCTCGCCCCAAACGGATGTAAGAACGTTCGCCCAACATCTCACAGATTTCATCAACAGCACGATTAGTATAAGCCATCAACAACAATGATTGACGTTCCAACACACATTCATCCACCATAGCCTTCAAAGCCACTGAGGTCTTTCCCGTTCCGGGGGGACCTACGAGTAAGAAATAATCCTTTGCTCGCTTAGCGCGCAACACGATATCAGCAATTTGCGAATTAGGATAGGTACCTTTCAGTGTCTGCGAATCATCTACCTCAGGCAACCTGCGTCCCAGCAACAAATCTCGTCGTTGGGGGGATGCTTTCAAAAAGGCATAGAGTCCCTTATATTGCTGGCGCATCGATGCATCCATATAGTCATGTTCAACGGCATATCGGCTGGCAAGATTAAACCATCTCACATTGGTCTGCGGGTGGTTCAGTTGAAGAGTCAGCGTATCGTTATCGAACGCCTCCACACTACATCGCAGCACCTGACGGGTCACTGCATTGTCTGCAGGTTTGTTACGTTGGTAAAGGATGACGGGATCACCTACCCTGAAATTAGGTGGAAGTTCCATCACGGCAGTATCAGCTACGGGCTTCAAAAGCGTGACATGAGTGATTGGATTACCTGTAAACATCGCTTTTTCTTGCACGAGAGAGAGGTCTATCATGATATCACCATTCTGCATCTTGGTTTCTAAGTCGGCATTCCACAAACTAGCCATTCCACGTGTCGAGTCAGGACGGTTATCTCCCACTTTAGCCAAATATTGCTCGCGTGCAACAAATGTAAAAAAGGTATAGAAGTAATCAGCTGTGAGCGTATCCATCTCTTGGATAGGTTTCAACAACTTTTCGAGATCTGGCTTGTTATAATCTGTCCACAACTTGTTGGTAACCCCATTCTGATTCAGGTCATCGGCAGTCAGATGTTCCAAATAATCACGCACCTTGCCATCCCTTATTCCACGTTCCAATATCACGATGTTGTTACGAATCGACATCATCTGCCAAACCATCTCACGAGCCGTTCGCTGTTCTTGCAGCATCGGATATCGTGAATAAAAGAGATAACCATTGATGGCATTCTGCGGGATTCCTAAATTATGATACAGGATTTCTTTATACAGAATCATCTGCATGATATGTTCACGTTTCGCTGCCTGGTGAAAACCGTCCCACTGCCCCGATTTCATCTCTATCAGATTCTTATAGTCGCACTGAAGGAAGTCAAATCGTCCCTGAATGCCCAATGCCTCACAGAAAAAGGATGGTTCCAACTGCACATTTCCTTCCGCTCCAAC
Source organism: uncultured Prevotellaceae bacterium (assembly GCA_947303695.1). Taxonomy (GTDB): domain Bacteria; phylum Bacteroidota; class Bacteroidia; order Bacteroidales; family Bacteroidaceae; genus Colivivens. The sequence continues at coordinate 6,404 of CAMYYX010000055.1, forward strand.
AAAGTCAGGGGCAGAATACAACTGGTCAATAGTACGTCTGATATTGGAAAACTGTTTCTTACATTCGTTAAAGAACTCAGCATCAAGCCCCTCACAAGTAGTGATATCTACCATGCTTGCCTTGAACGCCTTGCGCATCGAATCTAAATAAGTGGCCTGTGAATCGTTAATACAATCATCGAGGAACTGTCCTGCAATATTACCCAGAATCATTGCCTTCGACATTTCATCGTCTGATATTTTATCAAGCAGATAATTGAGTGGTGAGCTGCCATATTCCTTCATACAGCGGCACACAGAGGTAACATCTACCAGAAAGTCGGGATCAATAATCAGCATCTCTGGTACCACTACACCACTTTGCTCATCCACCGTATAATTAACTGCATTGAACTGCATACCATCCTCCAACAGTTCTGTTGCATCCAACATTTGTTCATTTTGATGGAACTCAATCTTCCACAAATCTTCGCGAGGCAGCTGGCCACATACTGCATAGATGAATTGATCGTCTTTGCTACAGAACACAAACCTCACAGACCTATGGCGGGTTCCGACTCCTTTATACGGCTGCCCTACGTCTTTCTTTCGCACATCTGTCATGCTCAAGATTGCAGTTCGCAACTTATCCGGAATGGTGCTCTTGGTGAAATGAGCATACGCCTCAACAAAAGCACGCACATCCATTTCGTAGGTATCTTCCTGAGGCTCGGCATCACCTTGCATCACACGTCGGGCACGCCAACGAAAACGGTCAACCTCATACAGACGATAATTCGTCAGTCGACAGACAGCCTGTAAACGCGAGAAGAAGTCGTTATATGTTGTTGTAAGACCTCGTAAATGTTCCGTACATACCCGGTGCAACGTATGATAAAAAAAGGAGTATTTGACTCTGAGCGATTGTTCCGAGTCATACATTTCCATGATATCTTTCCACAGTTCCTGATCCATATAACGTTCACTTCAAATAGAAGAAAAAGGAAGATCTCGCTACTTGAGTCTTCCTTTTCTTATGGGGTGGGTAAGCAATCTACATCGCGCCGCTACAACCTGCTGCCTTTGCTGCGATCAAGCCCTGGAGGATTTACAAGGAGCTGGCCGTATAGGACTTACCCGTTTTGCGACTGCAAAGTTATGAATATTTTACGATTTATAATTGATTATTGATATTTTTTTTGAGATATCCTATAAAAAAACAAAACGATAATTACATTTTTTACTTTTCACTTTTCACTTTTCGCTGAAAATCACTAACTTTGCACTCCGAATTGGAAAAATATGGAAGAATTTATACTCAATCTTACAAATGGAGCTCTCGACAACCTTAACTATGGATGGATCATCTTGTTTATGGCCATAGAGAGTTCGTTCATCCCGTTTCCTTCGGAGGTAGTAATGATTCCTGCTGCATATATGGCAGCAGAGACTGGTGAGATGTCGTTTCCCATGATTATCACATGTGGTTCTATTGGAGCATTGATAGGAGCACTTATCAACTACATATTAGCTCGCACATTGGGACGTCCTATCGTTTATGCTTTTGCTAACAGCCGTTTTGGACACATGTGCCTCATCGATGCAGAGAAAGTGGAAAAAGCTGAAAAATACTTTGACAAATACGGAGCGGTGTCAACCCTCATCGGACGAATGATACCTGCCATCCGACAGCTCATATCCATTCCTGCCGGTCTGGCTAAGATGCACATCCTTCCATTCATGCTCTACACGATGATAGGTGCAACCGTATGGAACAGTATCCTCGTAGGAATTGGATATGCATTTCACAGCACAATGCCAAAGCAGCAATTAATCGACACTATCGCCCACTATAGCCACATTATCGGCATCACAGCCATCATATTGTGCATTGGACTCATCGCATTCTTTATCTATAAAGGAGTTAAGAAATAACTATTGTACATTATACATTATATATTATAATCACATCGCATGTTTGAAAACCTAAGCGAACGACTGGAACGGTCGTTTAAGATATTAAAAGGTGAAGGAAAAATCACCGAAATCAATGTAGCAGAGACCCTTAAGGATGTCCGCAAGGCTTTGCTCGAAGCCGACGTAAACTATAAGGTTGCCAAGACTTTTACAGATACAGTAAAACAGAAAGCACTGGGTCAGAACGTGCTTACTGCAGTCAAGCCTAGCCAGTTGATGGTGAAGATTGTTCACGATGAACTGACAGAACTGATGGGAGGCCAAGCAACAGAACTCAATCTTACAAACCGTCCTGCAGTCATACTCATGGCAGGTCTTAATGGTGCCGGAAAAACCACAATGAGTGGTAAACTCGCACTCCTTCTAAAAAATCAGCAACATCGCAAACCACTCCTCGCAGCCTGCGACACATTCCGTCCTGCTGCAATGGAGCAGTTGCGTATCTTGGCAGAACAGGTGGACGTTCCAATCTACGTGGAACTCGGTGCTACAGACCCTGTTCTTGTTGCTCAAAAAGCAATTGCTGAAGCAAAAGCAAAAGGATACGATACGGTTATCGTCGATACGGCTGGACGCCAGTCTGTCGATGAAGAACTGATGCTACAGATTCAGCAGATCAAAGCTGCTTGCACCCCTGACGAGACTCTCCTCGTCGTTGATGCAATGACCGGTCAGGATGCTGTCAATACTGCAAAGATATTTAATGAACGACTTGAGATCGACGGTGTCATCCTTACCAAACTCGACGGCGACACACGTGGTGGTGCAGCTCTTTCCATCCGCACAGTAGTCGATAAGCCTATCAAATTCGTAGGTACTGGAGAGAAGATGGAGGCACTTGACGTGTTCCATCCTGCACGTATGGCAGACCGTATTCTGGGAATGGGCGATATCGTAAGCCTTGTAGAACGTGCTCAGCAGCAGTTTGACGAAAAAGAAGCTAAACGACTCGAGCAGCGAATCAAGAAGAACAAATTCGACTACAATGATTTCCTTAGCCAAATTCAGCAAGTAAAGAAGATGGGTAACATCAAAGACTTGGCTTCGATGATTCCTGGAGTTGGCAAGCAAATCAAAGACCTCGACATTGATGATAATGCCTTCAAGAGTGTGGAGGCCATGATCAATTCTATGACCCCATACGAACGTGAACACCCTGATTGCATCAATCAGAGCCGTAAAGTCCGCATAGCCAAAGGTAGTGGTACATCTATTGACGAAGTCAACCGCATTACCAAGCAATTTGAACAGATGCGCAAGATGATGAAGATGATGACAGGTAATAAATTCAACAACCTGATGCGTAATATGCCAAGAAGATAATAACCCCATAAGGCTTATTTGGCCCATGAGCACCATGAGGTCTATTAGCCCCATAATAACCCAAAAGCCCAATGACACTTATTGACGGAAAAGCTGTAGCAACAGCAATCAAACAGGAAATAGCACAGGAAGTAGAACAAATACTGCGCGCAGGAGGCAAACGTCCTCATCTAGCAGCAATCCTTGTTGGACACGACGGAGGTAGCGAGACCTATGTACACAACAAAGTCCTCTCATGCGAGCAATGCGGATTCACCTCTACCCTCATTCGCTATGAGGATGATGTGACTGAAGCCGAACTGTTAGCTCAGGTAGATAAACTGAATAACGACCCTGATGTCGATGGTTTCATTGTCCAGCTTCCTTTACCCAAGCATATCTCTGAGCAGAAGATCATAGAAGCTATCGATTATCGCAAAGATGTTGACGGGTTCCACCCCATCAATGTTGGTCGTATGGCTATTGGCCTTCCTTGCTATATCAGTGCTACTCCTAATGGAATTCTGCAATTATTCAAGTACTACAATATAGAGACAAGTGGCAAGCATTGTGTTGTCTTAGGTCGTTCTAACATCGTAGGCAAACCTATGGCACAGCTGATGATGCAAAAACGCTATCCAGGCGATGCAACCGTTACTGTTTGTCATAGCCACACCACCAATATCAAGGAAGAATGCTTGAAGGCTGACATCATCATCGCAGCACTGGGACAGCCCCACTTTGTAACTGCTGATATGGTAAAGGAAGGAGCTGTGATTATCGATGTAGGTACCACTCGTGTTCCTGATGCGACCCGTAAGAGCGGATTCCGTCTTTGTGGCGATGTCGACTTCGACAACGTAGCACCTAAGTGCTCATTCATCACCCCTGTTCCTGGTGGTGTAGGTCCTATGACAATATGCTCTTTGATGAAGAACACATTGTCTGCAGGAAAGAAAGAATTCTATAAATAAGAGTGGTTTTCATAGGCAAAGAGATGTTTTTTGATGATTTATAAAAAAAAACAGCTGTTTTTGCAAAAAAATAGCAAATAGTAAATTGCCAAATGGTAATTTTTTACTACCTTTGCACTCGCTTTCGGAAACGACAGCATAAATGGTGGATGTAGTTCAGTTGGTTAGAGCGTCAGATTGTGGTTCTGAATGTCGTGGGTTCGAGTCCCACCCTCCACCCCAAAGGGATTAAAAAGAAATCAGGTATCGAAAACT
>CAMYYX010000056.1 GCA_947303695.1 uncultured Prevotellaceae bacterium
CGAGCGCCTGACAAGGCTGCTGAATACGAAGTCCGACGTTTCCGACACGCAGGAAGTTATCGCGATGTAGTGGTGTTTCGTTGAAGAGTTCTACAACGATATTCCCTAAGTCGGTATAGAATGTGACCTGAGGCCGATTGGCATCTTCACGAATGGCATCGCGGATTGATTTCGCGATGATGCCGGCACCTGTTTCGTTGGGGTGGATTCCGTCAGGAAACAGATTTGAGAGGGTTGATGTTATCTGGTGCAGATCGACAACTTGCCATTTATGTCGTGTCGCTATTTGTTGACAAGCAGGTATGATACCTGCCGAGATGATGCTGTCGTTGATAGCCCATGCATGACTGAAGGCCGTCGCCGGAAGAGCCATGATAATGCGTGGATTGGAACTGAGCTTACTGAAGTTGACGGCAATCTTTTCAAGTCCTTTCTTGAATCGTTTTGCATCTTTCCAATTCTGAGGTTTTGAGTCGTTTGTGCCGAGTTTGATGATGACGATATCAGGCAGGAAAGCCAAAGCGTCTGCATATTCTTGTGTCTTGGTATATGGGTCGTCGGCTTCGTCTTGTGCACACTTTCCGTTATTGCCGAAGTTGCGAACATCGAATCCGTCACCCAGCAGCTGTTGCAACTGAGCCGGATAAGTATTTTTGCTGCGGTCTTGAATACCATGCCCCCATGTGATACTATTTCCAACACAGGCGACTTTGATCTTTTGGTTTTGTGCTACAGAGACGAGCGAGAAGAGTAGCGCAAGTAGAATGATGACCCTTTTGTTCATGTTGCTTAGGTATTAATTGCTAGGTTTGACGATATTAATCATAGAAGTTCCAACTGATGCCGAAATGTAAGCCTCCTGGGTTCATGGGGTATCCTGGCAGCCAGAGGTATCGACCGTCTGATTGGTTGATATGATAGTACTGCACATAGAATCGTGTGCGTTTCAAATCGAAGTTGGCATAGATGCTGATGAGTGGATAGTTGCCTACTTTTTTGCGGTTATTTGCATTTTGCAGCATGAACTGGCTGATGACAGGCGAATAGTCAGGAGCCTCATATTCTGTGAAATATTTCATGTCGCCACCCAATTCGCAATTGAGTACTTTGGCAATCCTGAACTCGATATACAGATTCGTATATAACGATAGCGTAGGAAGAGGAATCAAGTCGGACTTTGTGGATTTCTGATAAGTAATGTCGTTGTCGAAATGGAAGATTCCGAACTTAAAGTCCTGACGTAGGTTGGCGCTGATCACTTGTATGTTACCCGTATGCTGACGAGGTGTGACGTTGTTGCTGTATCCCGAACCGGTAGATGTGGAGTAGGCGACACCTGTGTTTTCGAAATAGCAATAGTTCTTGATGTTCTCAACTCCAACTGTTAGCTTTGTGTTGGTCTTCGGAAAAGATATTTGCCCTTCTAAACGTGTACGCCATTCTTTGTCGAAATCTTGATTCCACCATGCATGACGTGAATGGTAATGACGTATGTAATATGACGGTTTCTGATTTTTAATAAATGCATTCATGACAACTTGAGCAGTATCTCCCCAAATTGGCAAATTGAGTTCTCCGTGTCCTTCGACAAAGAAATCGCCTGACCGTTCGCCAGCAAAAGTGAATTCTCCGTTCACATTGTAATGAACCATTTTTCCTTGTGTACGAATCAACTGCCCACCTACAGCGATATTGTTTTCTGAAACTTTGTTATTCATCAGACGTGAGGAATACCCAATGGCAGATTTTATGGAGTCGAGCTGTTCGAAATTCTGATATTCAAATGCAATGTAAGCGTTGATACCGGCAGCTGCGTATTTGTTAAACCCTTCGCGAAGTGAAAGTCCTACCGTATTACGCATGACGAAATTCTTCGTGCGATCATTGGTCGAGTCGCTTGGAAGATAATCGTGTGTATGGTAGTTCTGTGGCGTGTTATATGCGATATATCCACGTCTCAGATAACGCAGACTAAAGGTGTGGAAAATGCTCGTCACAGGTACGAAAACATCCTTCATGTTCGTTGAGTCACCCTCAGTGCGATAGAAACCAATGTTATAGCGATGGTTGAAATGTACTACATCGTGTTCTTGTTTCGACCATGTGCTCGATAGCCATACGGGTATATCATCTGCCTCAAAGTTCTGCTTCATGTTCTCTGGGTGGGTGATGTAGTTCTCATCGGTGATACCTCCGTTCTCTGCCAGTTTCATGTAGTTGTGTGAATAGAAGAAGTGGAAGTCGTATTTGTCTCCAAGATATGATGCCCATCCGTTGGCGCCCATGTATGAGGTCGATTGGCTGTTGTAATAGCCTTGACCATACATGTAATCAAACAGTCCACCTATGTTGATACGCTTACCTGCGTTTTGGGTATAGACCACTTTGATGTGTTCATCGCCTGTTGTCTTTGAACCACAAGTGTTATAGGTCGCATTGAGAAATGGTGATTTTGTGTTATAGAAACGGAATTGGTCGGCCTGAAGATAGAACTGGTCGAATGGACGAAGGAATATGAATTCGTCATTGTCCTGACGCTCTAAGAAGATGCGGTTGATGCGTGGGGAACCGAGGTTGCCCAGATGACTATAGTGTCCGTTGATTCCTTCCGAAAGGTTCGCATTCTGGAATTGGTGCTGGAGGGTGTCAACATATGTCAGGGTTCTGTTTCCATATGTTTTGTCGATAGTCCATGCAAAGACTTCTGCAGGTACAATTGTTTTATCTTTCGAATCTTTTTCAGAGGTTGAGTCGCCTGGCACCAGCATCATGTCCGTATTGGATTCTAACTCTCCGATAATACGTTGAGCAGAAGCAAAGACGGGAATGATGATGGTGATGAGAAGGATGGACAGTCGTTTCATTTAGAAATTTAGAACATGAATCGTAAGATGAATTCGACGATTTTGATTAGTATAGCTCCAAATCCTACACTAAAGAATAGAACCCGATTATCTGGTAAGGCGAAATAAATAATGACAGCAACCAAAAAGCCGACCATAAAGATGATGTTTAATACTTTACGAGCGGTTTGGATGTTGTCTCTCTTGCTGTGTGTGCTTCTACGGCTTGAGTGCTGTTGGCGATCTTTCTCGAGTGCCTCAGCAATGATTTTATCTACTTCGTCAGCTTTCATTTAATGACAGTCTCTATTTCCGAAAAGAGCTCGTTGGCAAGATCAACGGTCTTTACTCTGAATTTACGGTTCTGTTTGATGAAGTTTCCTTTCTTGTTGAATGCTGTTTCGTCTGTGATGTACGCTTCTGCTGCAACACGTTCTTTTTCTGAAGTGAAGGTGTAAACATAAGCGATGTTGGTCATCGTAGCTTTCACCGAACCATCGTTAATCTTGATGTTGAGTTTGTACTCTATCTCGGCATAGTCGCGTTCCAGAATTCTGTTGGTGAAGACGATTTCTTCATTGCCTTGACAGACAATCTGTGTCTTGGGGTCACTTGAGTCGTCAGAGACCTTTACGGAAGAATATGCCAGATTGCGGAAATAATCGGGGTCTGTCCATTTTCCGTTTTCGATGTTTGGCATATAGCGTGCAGATGCCCAAGAGGCTATTTGACGATAAAGATCTTCCTTGCTTTTGCCTGTAGCAGTGAATGTCTTAGAGAAAGTAACAAGTCCATTTTCAACAGGAACAGCCCCTTGCATATAAGGAGTAAAGTCTGTTACCTTTGTTGAAGTGTTCTTTTTTCCGAAAATACCAGTGTTCTGTGCATTCACACAAAATGGGAGCATGGCTACCATTAATGTCAATATTAAACTCTTCATGCCTTTTTCGTTTTTTGTTTTTCTATTACGATGCAAAATTACTTAAAAAAAATATATCAACAAAATTTTATGGCTCGAACACCTTATATTTTATATAATTTAACGCAATAGTAAAGAAAAAAGTCATTTTTGTTTGTTACGTATTTTGTGGTTTTAAAAATAAGTATTACTTTTGTGGGGAAATTAAAATGTTGTGTTATATATGAAAAAAGGTATTTTTTCTTTTTTGACGGTGATGGTTGTTCTTTCAATCATCTCTTGGCGACCAGAACCAAAGAACGGTAAAGCGTTGCAAGTGTATGGCGTTGCTTTCTACAATCTCGAGAATTTGTTCGATACCTTGCACGACGAGGGAAAGAATGACTATGAGTATCTGCCAAACGGAACCAACCGTTGGGGTGCGTTGAAGTATACGAACAAACTGAAGAACATGGCGCAGGTATTAGCGAATCTGGGTACAGAGATGACCATGAAGTCAGGTTTGCAGAAAGTCTGCAAGAGCCCTGCGATTATTGGATTGTCGGAAGTGGAGAATCGCCGGGTGTTGGAAGACCTGCTGAAAGAACCAGTGCTGAAGGATAAAGGATGGGATATCATCCACATAGAAGGTCCAGATAAGCGTGGTGTGGATTGTGCCTTCTTCTACAATCCTTCCATCTTCAAGTTGGAGCACTACCACCTAACCAATTATATCTATGAGAATGGCGACACTACGCGTGCCACTCGTGGATTCCTGATTGCCAGCGGTACGATAGCTGGCGATAAAATCAGTTTCATCGTCAATCACTGGCCTTCACGTGCTGCTGAGAGCGAATTCCGTGAGATGGCAGGTCGTCAGGTACGTAAGATGATCGACTCTATCTTTGCTGCCAATCCAGCTGAGCGTGTCGTCGTAATGGGTGACTTGAACGATGACCCGAAGGACAAGAGTGTGACAAAGGCACTGGGCGCAAAACACAACAAGAAAGACTGCAAGCCTGGCGATATGTTCAATCCTTGGTACGAGACGCTTTATAAAGTAGGACAGGGGACATTGCTCTATGACGGTAAGTGGAATTTGTTCGACCAAATCATTATCTCTGAGAACTTGCTCAATCCTGATGGCGTAACCGACTATTCTACATTGAAGTTCCGTAAGCACGAGATTTATCTGCGTGATTTCCTCATTACGCAAGAAGGTAAGACGAAAGGTGCTCCGAAGCGTACCACAGCCAGTGGTGTGTGGCTTAATGGCTATAGCGACCACCTTCCCACACAGATATTCCTTGTTAAGGAAGTGCAGAATTAAATAGAAGATAAATCATAAAAACATTATCGATATGAAGAAATTATTACTATCAATCATGGCACTCCTTATGAGTGTGTGTGTGTTTGCAGATGATGTGGTCTTTGATTTCGACAATGACTACAAACAATTATTTCCATCGATAGGGGAGTCCTCTAATGATAGCCATGATGGTGACTTTACTGATGTTACAACGGCAACGATTGGTGACATTAGTTTTACTGTCACACCAGCAGAGAGTGGTACCGCTAATAGAATCTGGGGTAGTTCTCCAAGATTGAGGTTGTATTCAGGAACGTTCACGATTGAATCTGCAGGTGAACCTATTACTTATATTAAGTTCACGGGTAACACCAATTGGAATGTAACTGCTGATAACGGTACATTGTCCGGTAAAGAATGGGCAGGTAACTCTAATAAGATTATTTTCACGGTTTCCAAAAATACTCAGATCGGCCAGGTCGAAGTGTCTACAGAGGAAGGTCATGTGTTGAAGGAATCGTTGTATTCGATTGCGTTTACTGCCTCACAGGACGGATGGAGCATTGACGACAAGAATCTGGGCGGATTGACATACGTATGGAAGCCAAGCTCTTCGTATGGTTATGTAGCCACTGCATACACGGATGCATGTTATGAAACAGAGTCGTGGCTTTTGTCTCCTGTCTTTGATATGTCGAAAGCATCACAGATTGAGATGACAATCAGTCATGCAGGTAATAAGTTCGCAGGTGCAGTATCTGACCAAGTTTCATTCTGTGCTACTACCGATGGCGGTGAGAACTGGAAAAATGTGGAAGTGGCTCAATGGCCTGCCGGCAATAACTGGAACTTTAATGAGTCAGCGGTTGATATTTCTGAGTATGCGGGTCAGGAAGCTGTTCAGTTGGCTATTGTATATAAGAGTACTACATCTTCTGCGGGTTCTTATGAAATTCGGAGCATGGAGATTTTTGGTAAAGGCGCAATTACTATTAAGAAGGAAGAAATGGCCGGACCTACCATCACTCCTGCTACAGGAACTTACGATACTGACCAGACTGTGACCATTGTTGACCCAACAGGTAACAACTATACCATCTACTACACGCTGGACGGCAGTGAGCCCACAGAGACATCTTCAATATATGAGGCTCCGTTTACAGTGACAGAGACCACAACTGTGAAAGCTGTGTATGTGGATGATGACGACAATATGAGTGCAGTATCTACGTCCGTAATCACCATTAGTAAAAAGGCTGTATATACTACCATTGCAGAACTGATAGAGAATTGTACGACTTCAGGTTCAAACAATGCTCCTGTCGTTACTCTGAAAACTACCAACCTGCTTGTGACAGGTGTGAACGGCTCAAATGTGTTTGTGAGTGATGAGACAGGCGCGTTCCTTTTCTATGGCTCTAACTCTGGATTGACCAAGGGTGACATCATCAGCGGTAGTGTGGAGGGCAAACTCTATTCTTACAATGGCCTGCCTGAGATATCGGTAAGTGATAAGTGGGCATCTGTGACAGTTGTTAGCCAAGGAAATATAGTTAAGGCTACAAAGGTTGCTGCTGCCGACATCACTGCTGCCGACGCCAACAAGTATGTACGTTTTGAAGGGGTTGAATATAAGTCAGAAGAGACGGTTTCGAACAAGACTAACTTCACGTTGACTGACGGAACGACTGATGTGGTGATTCGTGATAATTTTTCTAACCTGACCGATGTGTTTAAGGTAGGAGGAAAATACAATGTCAATGTGTTTGTGATTCCATTTAAGGAAACAATCCAATACTATGTCGTAAGCACGGATGATGTTGAGGATGCTTTAGGTGTAGCAGAAGATGTCAACAGTGATGGCATCATCGATACCCAAGATGTGCTTGCTGTGTACGATGCAATTCAGTCCAGCAGTAACGACAGTCGTTATGATGTCAATGGTGACACAATTATTGATACACAGGATGTGTTGGCAATCTATGAGAAGATTCGTAATCAATAGAACGTTTTAATTTTGTATCACATATGGTCAAACATATCATTCTTTGGAAACTCAATCCCGACTTGACAGACAGTGAAAAGCTGTCTGTCAAAGCCGAGATAAAAAAAGGATTGGAAGGACTGGTGGGCATCGTGCCAGGATTGGTGGATGCCAAAGTGAATATCGACGGTCGTTTGGATTCGTCGAATGTCGACGTGATGCTTGACAGTACTCTTGTATCTGAGGAGGCATTAAAAAAGTATGCCACCCATCCAGCACATGTGGAGGTGGCAAACACAAAGGTACGTCCTTTCACAGTCCAGCGTTCTTGCTTGGACTTCGAAATTTAAGCTTTTGCTTTCTTGATGATCTCAAGACATTCGCGGCATTTGTCTGATACATACTGCCAGTCTTGAGCTTCTACTTTGTCTTTTGGGAAGAGTTTGCTGCCCATACCTACACAGTAAACTCCTGCTTTGAACCATGCTGTGAGGTTCTCCTCTGTTGGAGCCACACCGCCTGTTACCATAATCTTTGACCAAGGCATCGGAGCTTTCATGCCTTTCACGAAAGCTGGTCCGTACACATCACCTGGGAACACCTTACAGAGGTCGCATCCCAGCTCTTGTGCTTTACCCACTTCACTCACACTGCCACATCCAGGGCAGTAGGGGATGAGGCGGCGATTGCACACTGGTGCGATGTCGGGGTTGAACAACGGACCTACGATAAAGCAGGCACCGAGTTGGATGTATAAGGCTGCTGTTGGTGCATCGACCACGCTTCCTACGCCCATTGCCAATTCTGGACATTCTTTGGCAGCAAACTTCACACATTCTGCAAATACCTCATGGGCAAAGTCGCCACGATTGGTGAACTCGAAGGCACGTACGCCTCCATCATAGCAGGCCTTGATGACTTTCTTTGCTACTTCTGCATCTTTGTGGTAGAAAACAGGAACCATGCCTGTCTCACCAATCTTTGCCATTACGGCCAATTTGTCGAATTTTGCCATATTTGTTATCTGATTATTCTGATTAATCCGATTATTTTCTAATTAAATCTTATCTAACACAATCTTTATCAAATCACCAATCTGATTCTTGTAACCTGTGTTGGCTTCGTGGGCAATGCGATTGGCAATGACCATGCAGATTGTGAGGGCGCGATGTCCCAGGTGTTTGCTTAGTCCAGCCAGTGCAGCACTCTCCATCTCGAAGTTGGTAATCTTGTAGCCATTCCACTCAAAGCTGCATATCTTCTCGTTGCGCTGAGGGTCGGAGAGTGGAATACGGATAGCACGTCCCTGCGGACCATAGAATCCTCCGCATGAGATAGTCACACCACGAACCATTCCCGCACCTTCTGTATAGATCTGTTCCAACAACGATTTGTCGTTATCGACTACATAGGGCGATGGCAGGTTGTGGTAGTCCCATCCGAGATGTTCCGTGAAGGCTTTCTCGAAGTCGAGGTCACATATCTCATCACGTCCTGCGTAGTAGTTGAGCAATCCTTCGAATCCGATAGATTTCTCGCTACATACGAAAGTGCCTACAGGTGTGTTTGCCTGCAATCCTCCACATGTACCAATACGCACCAAGTCCATCTGGGTCAGTTTCTCCTTCAAGGTTCGGGTCTTGAAATCGATGTTCTTCAGTGCATCGAGTTCTGTTGCCACGATATCAATATTGTCGCATCCTATACCATGTGAAATGGCGGTGATACGCTTGCCTTGATAGGTTCCTGTAATGGTATGGAACTCACGACTTTGTACGTCGCACTCTTTTGTGTCAAAGAAAGAGGCGATGAGGTTCACCCTTTCGGGGTCGCCACACATCACTACCTTATCTGCCAGTTGTTCTGGCTTGATATGAAGATGGAATGCGCTTCCGTCTTCATTGATAATGAGTTCAGAAGGTGCGAAATAAGTCATTGTGGTTATCCTTTTAATTTTTCATCCATTGCTTTGGCAGCACGACGGCCGTCACCCATGGCGAGGATGACAGTAGCACCACCACGTACGATGTCGCCACCTGCGAAGATGGTTGGGATGCTCGACTGCATGTCATCGTTGACAGCGATGGTGTTCTTGCGGCCCAGTTCCAAACCTTCGATTGACTTAGGTACGAGTGGGTTTGGAGATACACCTACGGCTACGATGGCCATGTCGATGTCGAGTGTCTCGATAGCACCTTCGATAGGTACAGGGCTACGACGTCCTGATGCATCGGGTTCTCCAAGTTCCATTTTCTGCAGACGTACCTGACATACGTTACCTTTCTCGTCTGCGATGTATTCGATTGGGTTGTGCAGGGTTAGAAATTCGATACCTTCTTCCTTGGCATGCTTCACCTCTTCAAGTCGTGCAGGCATTTCAGCCTCGCTACGACGGTAAGCAATGAATACACGCTCTGCACCTAGTCGCTTAGCTGTACGGCATGAGTCCATAGCAGTGTTTCCGCCACCGACTACCATCACGTTCTTTGCTTTGTTGATTGGAGTGTCGCTCTCTGGGTTCGATGCATCCATCAGGTTCACACGTGTCAGGTATTCGTTCGATGACATGATGCCTGTGCTGTTCTCACCAGGAATACCCATGAAGTTAGGAAGACCTGCACCTGATGCTACGAAGATGCCCTTGAAACCTTGTGCTTCAAGTTCTGCAACGGTGATGGTCTTACCAATGATGCAATCCTTCACGAACTTCACGCCAATCTTCTCCAAGTTGTTGATTTCTACGTCCACAATGGCATTAGGCAGACGGAACTCAGGAATACCATACTTCAGCACACCGCCGATTTCGTGTAATGCTTCGAATACTGTCACATCGTAGCCGTTCTTCGCCATGTCACCTGCGAAACTCAATCCGGCAGGACCAGAACCTACGACAGCAATCTTAATGCCGTTAGCAGGCTTGCACTCAGGTAGTGCCATCTTGCCGCTTTCGCGCTCATAGTCGGCTGCAAAGCGCTCCAAGTTGCCAATTGCAACAGCTGGATGACCCATCTTCACGTGGATACACTTGCTCTCACACTGCTTTTCCTGTGGGCAGACACGTCCGCAGACAGCAGGCAGAGATGAAGTCGATTTCAGCACCTTAGCGGCATCGAGGAAATGGCCGCGTTCGATGCTCTTCACGAACGATGGTATGTTGATGTTGACAGGACAACCTTCCATACATGATGGCTTTGGACAATCGAGGCAACGCTTAGCTTCGGTTAGTGCTTGCTCCTTGGTCAGACCTGTGTTTACCTCCTCTGTGCGGGTGGTAGCACGATAGACAGGGTCGAGTTCGCCCATCACGCAACGCTCAATGGTTGTGCGATCTTTTGGCTTCATAGCAGCCTGCAATTCCTTGCGCCATTCTGCATTACGGTCGGTGAGCTCTGCAAGTGGGGCAGAGCCGTCGTCAGCTGTTGTTGGCTCAATCTGACTAGTTTTACAAGTACTACAGTTTTTGTTAGATGAATCGGAAATGCTCTGCTCCAGCTTTTTCATTTCTTCCAACTCTGCAGCCTTGAAGGCGCCCATACGCTTGAACATCTCGTCGAAGTCCACTTCATGACCGTCAAATTCAGGACCATCCACACATACGAACTTTGTTTTACCACCTACGGTGATGCGGCATGCACCACACATACCCGTTCCGTCAACCATAATGGTGTTCAACGAAACATCAGTAGGCACGTTGTATTTCTTTGTCAGCA
>CAMYYX010000057.1 GCA_947303695.1 uncultured Prevotellaceae bacterium
GCACAAGGCAGGCTGTGGAGTTCAAGATATTCTCACGCAACTATGCCAGGATAGCTGATGCCATCTCAAATGCAGGATTTGGTGTAACTGTGCTCGATGGAAACGGATGGTACACCCATTCAGAACGAAAGGTACTGGTGTGTATCTGTAGTCGCAGGTATTCGTCCATCATCATGCGTGCTATCAAGCGAGTTGACCCATACGCCTTTGTGTCTGTAGCCAATGTAGCAAGTGTATATGGAGAAGGATTCAGTATCATGAAGACAAAGCTAAAGGACCAGAAACCTATTCTTGTTTTTGCAACCAACAACGCCCATAAGCTGGAGGAAGTCAGGACTATCATAGGCAACAAATTTGAAATCCGTAGTCTGGAAGATATCAACTGCAAGGTCGATTTGCCTGAAACTTCTAATACATTAGAGGGTAATGCTTTGCAGAAAGCCCAATATGTGAAGAAATACTATGGATTTGACTGCTTTGCAGACGACACAGGTTTGGAATGTGAGGCATTGAATGGAGAGCCTGGTGTACTTACTGCTCGCTATGCAGGTGGAGCTGGACATGATGATGAGGCTAACATCCAGAAGCTATTGACCAACCTTCAGGATAAAGACAACAGAAATGCCCAATTCCGTACTTCCATCGCTCTGATCTACAAAGGTCAGAACTACTCTTTTGAGGGTATTGTGAAGGGAAAGATTGCAGAAGAGAAGCGTGGAGAAGCAGGATTCGGATATGACCCTGTGTTCATTCCTGATGGATATACAGACACCTTTGCCCAGTTGGGTGGAGAAATCAAGAATACAATCAGCCATCGTGCACGTGCTGTCAGTCTGTTATGTGATTTCTTGGTGCACAGCGAACAGGAAAAAAGAAAAAGATTAGTAACTCGCAAAAATAAATGATATGGTGAGAACTTTCAAATTATTAGCATTCTCAAGTCTGCTGACTATCATTCAGTTTGTTTGTCCAACTATAGCTAAAGCTGCATATGGTGATTGGACCATTTATGCGGCTTATCATCATGCAACCAAAGTGGCAGTACTCAATAACATCGTTTTTGTTTTGAGCGATAATGGTTTGTATAGTTATAATCCTGATGATACAAGCATAGAAACATATGACAAGAAAAATGGCCTGAGTGACAACAACATCTATGATATGGTACGTTGTGATGCCACCAAGCAAATCGTTTTGTTGTACAAGAATGGCAATATAGATTTGATGGATGCCAATGGGAATGCATATAATATGCCAGAACTGAAAGGAAAGGCGCTGAGAGACAAAACCATGAACGGCCTTTATGTTTATAAGGAATTTGTCTACATCTCAACCAATTCTGGTATTGTTGTTTTGGATACCAAACGTAAAGTCTTCACTCATTATTATGATTTCGGTCAGAAGGTAAATAGTGTGATTATTGATAATGGAGTAATCATTGCTTTGACTCCTGAAGGCGTTTATAAAGGAACTCTTTCAAAGAATTTGCTGGATGCAAGTAATTGGGTTAAAATATCCGATTACATGTTCTCAAAAATCATCGCATTCAACGATACATATTATGTTTGTACCATGGGCAATAGTCCTCAGCTAAAAGTTATTACCAATAAGGAGAATTTTAGCTTTAAGGACACAACAGATGATGCCATCAAGAATTATTGCATTGCTGATGATAAATTGCTTTTCTTTGGAGACCAGCACACACTCATCTTTGATAAAGAAGGTAACTACAAGAGGATAGATAACGAATTGAATACCGTACATGCAGAATATGTAGGTGGCAAATATTGGATGGCTTGTAATACAAATGGATTGCTGCAATCTTCATTTGATGGTGAAGCATTCAAGCAGACGGTATCCTCTATTATTCCCAATAGTCCGTTTTACAACTATTTCTATAAACTGAAAATGGTAGGTAACCGTTTGCTTTCTGTAGGTGGATACTTTGAGTTTTCAAGTAGCGAACATATAGCTTTTGCAACACAGTACGAAAACGGTATTTGGACAAATTTTGATGAGAAGAGTGCTTTTGAAGGCATGGGAGGAGAATACTATTTCAGGAATTTCCATGATATCATTCAAGACCCAGATAATCCTAACCATCATTTTGTTGGTGCAAAAGCAGGATTGGTAGAATATCGTAACTACAAGTTCGAGAAACAATACACACACACTAATTCCGGACTTACGTCAATCATCCCTACCAGTTCACACGCAAACTATTACGTCTGGGTAAGCGGAATGGTATATGACAACCAAAAGAATCTTTGGATGTTGAACAGTCAGGTCGATACCATCATAAAGGTGATGAAACCAAATGGAGATTGGTTTGGATATTATTGTCCTGAGATAGCGAATCATTCTATCATGGGAGATATGATGTTCGATAGCCAACGGGGATGGATTTGGCTTACCAGTCACTTCTCAAGTTCTGTAAATAACGGAGGACTTTTTGTCTTAGATACAAATGGAACAATCAATCAACGTTCAGATGACAGAAGTCGTTTCATCTATATGTTCAACAACCAAGATGGTCAGTCCTATCATATCGATAACATGCATTGTGTGGTTGAAGATTTAAATGGGGCCATTTGGATAGGAACAGATGCTGGTCCTTTTGTCACTTTTGAGCCCTCAACCATCTTTAACCAGGATTTCTACTTTACTCAATGTAAGGTACCACGTAATGACGGAACGAATTATGCCGACTATCTGTTGAGTGAGATTGATGTAAGATGTATTGCTATTGATGGAGGAAACAGAAAATGGATAGGCACGATGGGTAGTGGTGTGTATTTGGTAAGTGCAGATGGTACAGAGATCTTAGAACACTTTACCATAGATAACAGCCCACTTATCTCAAACGATATCTATTCGATTGTGATTGATGGTAGTTCTGGAGAGGTGTTTATTGCGACAGAAAATGGACTGGTTTCTTATATGGGAAATGCTATCGATCCAGAGGAATCATTCGATAAAGACCTTGTGAAAGCATATCCAAACCCAGTAAAGCCAGATTATACGGGAAATATCATCATCACGGGTTTGATGCAGAATTCTGTCGTAAAGATTGTGAATGCTGCTGGTCGATTGGTGAAAGAAGGAAGATCTGTAGGAGGTGAATTTACTTGGAATCGACTCACCAACGAAGGAAAACAAGCAGCATCAGGAGTTTATTATGTGTTGGCAACCGACTCCGAGGGAGATAAGGGTGTCGCTACTAAGTTCTTGATTGTGAGATAGTTATGAGAGACTACGTTTAACGAGTAGATAAAGCTTATCGTTAGGACGTACCTTTTCATTTACCTTAATACTGATATGCTGCCCACGGGTAGCTGTTTGGACTGGGACGAGATCAAATCTGATTTCGTCCGCTGTTTGTATTAAAGCCCCTGTAGTAACACCAGTTATCAGTATCTTATTGCCTACATTAAGATCTTCGTTCTCTATGAGGAACTCTGCAACGCCTATATTTGAGAAGTACTTGATGCACTTCCCTACATATACTTTTTGCTCTGTGGCTTTGCTTCCATACACTTCGCACCATTCACCAAGACGTTGTCCCTGATAATAGCCGTCCCAGAATCCACGATTAAAGACTGTAGAAAGTGATTCGTCCCAACGGTCTTTCTTTTCTTCTGTAAAGGTTCCTTCGATAACGCTGTTGATGGCTTCATTATAAGCACTTACGACAGTCTCAACATATTCGGGCCCTCGTGCTCTTCCTTCAATCTTGAACACTCTCACACCTGCATTCATCATGATATCCATAAATCGGATGGTTTTCAGGTCTTTTGGTGACATGATGTATTTATTGTCAATCTGGAGTTGGGTGCCAGTCTCTATGTCTTTTACTTCGTATCCTCGACGGCAAATCTGTACACACTCTCCACGATTGGCACTACGTCCGGCGTTTTGCAAACTGAGGTAGCATTTCCCACTGATGGCCATACAAAGCGCTCCATGACAGAACATCTCTATACGAATCTGTTGTCCTGAAGGGCCTGTGAGATGTTGACTTTGAATCTGGTCGTAGATATCTTTCACTTGCCACATATTCAGTTCACGTGCCAACACTACGACATCTGCAAATTGGGCATAGAAACGAAGAGCTTCGATATTGGAGATGTTGAGTTGGGTACTCAAGTGCACCTCCATACCCACCTGACGACAATACAGCATGACAGCCACATCACTTGCAATTACAGCAGAGATCTTTGCTTTGACAGCTGCGTCAACAATCTCGTGCATCATATCGATATCTTCACCATAGATGATGGTATTGACGGTAAGATAGCTCTTCAATCCATGATGATGACATATCTCAGCGATTTCTTTCAGATCATCTATTGTAAAGGGATTGGCGGAATGGGAGCGCATATTGAGCTTTCCGATGCCGAAATAAACACTATCAGCACCTGCATGAATAGCGGCAGCAAGATTCTCCCTGCTACCTACTGGAGCCATTATTTCAAATTCACTTCGTTTCACTTTCCTTTGATTATTTTCTTGATGTCGTTTAGTTTGTTGAGTGCCTCCAATGGTGTCAAGCTATTGACATCTATGTTCAGCAATTCGTCGCGAACTTGACAAAGAATAGGATCGTCGAGTTGGAAGAATGACAATTGGTGTGCACTACCCGTAGTAATTGTTTCTGTACGAGGACGTGAAATCCCGTCACCAGAGTTGTTTTTCTCTAATTCTTTCAACACCTCTTCTGCTCTTCGTACGACACTTGGAATCATACCAGCAATTTTAGCTACATGAATACCAAATGAGTGCTCGCTGCCTCCTTTTACCAGCTTACGAAGGAAGATAACCCTTCCGTCTGCTTCACGTACGGACACATTATAGTTCTTCACACGAGAAAACATTCGCTCCATCTCATTCAACTCGTGATAGTGGGTTGCGAAAAGGGTACGAGCATGATTGCGTGCATTCTCGTGAATGTATTCCACGATAGCCCAAGCGATTGATATACCGTCATAAGTACTTGTACCTCGACCCAATTCATCAAACAGTACGAGTGAACGAGGTGATAGGTTATTCAGAATACTACTTGCTTCTGTCATTTCCACCATGAAAGTACTTTCGCCCATTGAGATGTTGTCGCTTGCTCCTACTCGGGTGAAAATCTTGTCGCACACACCGATTCTGGCGCTCTCGGCTGGAACAAAACTACCCATTTGTGCCATGATTGTGATGAGAGCGGTTTGACGAAGTAAAGCCGACTTACCTGCCATATTCGGACCTGTAATAATGATGATTTGCTGATGCTCAGCATCAAGGTACAAGTCGTTTGCAATATATGGTTCACCGATTGGCATTTGTTGCTCTATCACAGGGTGACGTCCTTGCTTGATATCGATAGTTAAGCTATCATCCACCACAGGACAGACATATCTATTCTCTTTTGCATTCATAGCAAACGATAGCAGACAATCGATGCGGGCAATCTCTGCGGCATTTCGTTGTAATGGAGTGATGAAATCTGCGGCATCCGTAACCAATTGTGTAAACAAGCGGGTCTCTAGAGCTAGAATCTTTTCTTCTGCTCCAAGTATCTTTTCCTCATACTCTTTGAGTTCTTGGGTGATGTATCTCTCGGCTGAGACGAGTGTCTGCTTACGAATCCACTCTGGCGGAACATGATCTTTGAATGTGTTACGTACCTCCATGTAGTAGCCGAATACGTTGTTGAAGCCGATTTTCAGACTTTGGATACCCGTACGCTCTATTTCACGTTGTTGAATCTGTAGCAGATAATCTTTACCTGAGTAGGCGATTGAACGGAGTTCATCCAGTTCTGCATTTACACCATCAGCAATAACCCCACCTTTATTAATAAGAAATGGAGCATCGATTCGTATTTCCTTCTCTATTCGTTGCCGAAGTGCTTCACAGGCATCTAAGGCTTGTCCTATTTGTCGAATACTATCATTATCAGCTGAAAGACAGAGGTCTTTGATTGGCCCTATTGCTTGTAGAGCTGTTTTCAGTTGTAAGAAGTCACGTGGGGATACGCGTCCTACAGCAATCTTGCCACTGATTCGTTCTATATCTCCGATGTTATGGAGCTGTTCTTCGATGATGTCGCGGAAGTCTGTATGACGGAAGAAGTATTCCACCACTTGCTGGCGTTCTCTAATCAACTGAATGTCTTTCAGGGGGAACAGAATCCATCTATGCAACATACGGCCACCCATCGGACAGATGGTACGGTCGATCACATCCAATAGCGAAACACCACCTTCATTAATGGCTCCAATCAATTCCAGACTACGTACGGTGAACTTATCCATACGTACATATTGGCTTTCATCGATTTGTGTGATGGTGCGTATATGTCCGATATTTGTGTGTTGCGTCTGCTCTAGATAGTAAAGGATGGTACCTGCTGCTACAATGCCGCTCTTGAGATGTGCGATCCCAAACCCTTTCATGTTTTTTACACCGAAATGGTGCAGGACTTTCTTGGTTGCTGTGTCTTCTTCATATACCCAGTCGGCCAGCAAGTATTTATTCAGTTTGGTTCCAAAAGCACCTTCAAACATGTTACGTTTGCTCTCCTCACACAATATCTCCTTAGGAGCGAAATTAGCGATCAGTTTGTCGATATAGTCGGGAACCCCTTCGGCAACCAAGAACTCACCTGTAGAGATGTCCAACAGGGCTAATCCGCAAGCTGATTTTCCAAAATGAATAGAAGCAAGGAAGTTGTTTTCTTTGTAATTCAGAACATTGTCATTCAGAGATACTCCTGGGGTGACGATTTCCGTCACACCACGTTTCACGAGTTTCTTTGCCAGTTTGGGGTCTTCCAACTGGTCGCATATCGCCACTCGTTTGCCTGCACGAATCAGTTTTGGAAGGTAGGCATCGAGCGCATGGTAAGGGAAACCCGCCATTGCTGTATTGGTAGAACGTTCGCTACCTCCCGTGCCTCGTTTGGTCAGTGTGATACCGAGTATGTCTGCTGCGATTGATGCATCTTCTGCATAAGTCTCATAGAAGTCGCCACAACGAAACAACAGCAAAGCATCAGGGTACTTTGCCTTGAAGTCGTAGAACTGCTTCATCATGGGGGTTATTTCTTCCTTTGCCATTTATTTCTTGAGATTTTTGCTTGTTAATTCCCACATCACAATGCCTGCTGTGGTACTTACGTTCAATGAGTGCTTGGTGCCAAACTGAGGGATTTCAAGACATCCATCGCAACAATCAACCACTTCCTGACCTACTCCCTTCACTTCGTTTCCCAACACAATAGCATATTTCTTTCCATCTCCTGGTACGAAATCCTGCAGAAGTGTCGAGCCTTCAACTTGCTCTATTGCAAGCACTTCATAACCTTGTTGCTGTAATGACTTCACGGCATCAACGGCATTCTTGCAATACACCCAATCTACCGCATCTTCTGCACCTAACGCGGTCTTGTGGATCTCTGGATGAGGTGGACATGAAGTGATGCCACAGAGATAGAGGGCTTCTATACGGAAAGCATCAGCTGTTCTGAACACGCTTCCTACATTGTACATACTGCGCACATTATCCAGTATGACAATCAGCGGGTTCTTCTTGCTTTGCTTGAACTCATCTACGCTGAGACGGTTCATTTCAAGTACATTCAGCTTTCTCATCTATTTAATCAGCTTTTGCAATTCCTTCTCCAAGTCGTCCAGAGAGTTGACTCTGGCTATGATTTTATGTTTCTTATCTGCAATCACGAAGGTCGGTATTGTTGTGACTCCCAGTTTCTTGACGGGTTCTGAATCCCATACCTTTCCGTCGCAGATATGTTCACAATAGGTTGTGTCGGTCTTGGTACAATCTTCCCATTTATAGATTTCTGCATCCAACGAGATTGCGATGATTTTCAGGTTTTTATGCTCAGAATAGTCTTCTGTCAACACAGCAAAGTCGTCGATAAAGTCATACAGATCAGCCATCCAAGTTGCCCAAAATACCAAAACGGTATAATCTGCATCTGTTTTGCCAATGTTGATGGTGCGCTTCGATTTCGTCTTCATCTCGATACTTGGAATCGTCTTACCGATCTGACCGCTCTCTATTTGTTTGATGTTGTTTTCAACTTTAAGTATAAACCTGTTCTGCGGCTGAGCTTTCTTGATGGTTTTCAAGACACTCTTCAGCTGAACGATAGAGGTTGATTGTTCTTGTACAAACAGACGATTGAAGAGGTAGATAGCTGCTGCTGATGAAGGATGTTCGTTGATGAACGTTTCGGCTATCTCACGTTGTTCCACCACATTCTTTCCGTTTGTCTGTTCACGGAATTGGTTCATCAGCTCATTCTCTTCGTTCCCATCCACCCGATAGTTTTTCAGGTCGTTAGCTGAAGCCTGATAGTGAACCACTTCTCCGTTTTTGACGAAGATCACTTGCTCCAATGCATTCTGGAACACGATGGTGTAAGGTGTGATCTCCTCTGCGTTTCCCGCATAAGCGAACTCCCCGTTGTTGATGTATATCGTATCGATTTTTGCATCCGAGTTGTCTTGGTTGTAGATGTAGAGTTCACCTGCCGGCATATCCTCGAATTTTCCTTCTATCTTGAATTGATGACTGTTCGAGCTGCACGATGTCATCACGCAGACAAGTATCAAAGCCATTACAGATGTGTATTTCTTGCTGAGTTGGCGTACAGGATACCATACCGCAACAAGTCCCACAATCAGTACGGTGAAGAACACGATAATGATATCCGTTACATGCACACTTACCGGATACGAATCGATGATATAGCTACCAGCCGACTGGCCGAACTTGATGATGCCGTAATGCTGTTGTATGAGACAAAGAGCCAGTCCAACCACAATTCCGATGATAGCTCCTAACAGCGAAATCATCCTTCCTTCAATCATAAAGATGTTCGCAATCTGGTGTTCGGTCGCACCCAGGTTGCGTAAGGTCATCGCATCGTTCTTTTTATCGATAATCAACATAGATATCGATCCGATGATGTTGAAACAAGCAATCATCAGGATGAGCGAGAGGAAAATATACGAGATGAGTTTTTCTATTTTCATGATTTTGAATGTATCTTCTTGCTGTTCGTATCGATCCATCACTACATAGCTGTCCCCCAGTTCTTTAGCGAGTGTATTTTTCGTCTTATCGATATTCGTTCCGCTCTTCAGTTTCAGTTCCAAAGCTGAAATCATTCCTTCTCTGTCGAACAGGTTACGGGCAAAACGGAGTGAGGTCAATGCATATTTCGAATCGTATTTCTGTTGGCCTACACTGAATCCCACCCCTGGTGAGCATAGTTCGTCTTGGTTAAAACTCTCGCTGGGGTCGTTCATATCGATATGTTCATCGCCAACAGGCGCATATACCTGAATCGGAGTAGGGAATCCCACATCCACACCCAGCATGCTCAATAGGTTAATACCCAGTATGCCGTATTCTAAGACGTCTGCATGGAGTTCATACACTCCGTCCCCGAATTTAATGCGGTCGAAATCAATCAGCCTTTCAAAGTTGTCATCCACACCTTTGATGGTTGTCATCACCTGTCGGTTGTGGGTCGTTAAGAGGGCTTGGTCTTCCAGCACTTCCGACCATACGGCAATCTCCTTATGTTGCTTCACGGCCTCGAGTGCTTTGCTATCGGCATGCATGAATTTTCCTTCGGCTGCTACGATTTTCAGTTCCGGGTCGAAAGCTGTGAACAGGCTGGCCACCATATCCTGGAACCCGTTGAAGACTGATAAGATACATACCAATGCTGCTGTTGCAAAGGCCACACCACATACCGATATGCCACTAATAATATTAATGGCATGATGCGACTTTTTCGTCAGCAGATATCTTTTGGCAATGTAGAACGAGAACACAGTCTTATTTACGATTTCACTATTTACTATTATTGCTTCAGCAGGTTATCGATATTCTCGATATAATCGAGTGAGTCGTCGATAAAGAACTTCAACTCTGGGATGATTCTCAATTGATGACGTTCCAGGTTACCCAATTCGTAACGTATCTGTCCTGCTTGGGCATTGATGTTGTCAAGTATCTCTTGAGCACGAGCCGATGGGTAGATGCTGAGATAAGCCTTTGCGACACTTAGGTCTGGACTTACCCTCACGATGCTCACAGATACCAATACACCCCTTGTCTTTCGGGTTTGAGCCTGAAAAATGTTGCTTAAGTCTTTCTGAATCAGACGCGCAATCTTATTTTGTCTTGTACTTTCCACTATCTTATTTACTATTTAACGATTTACGATTTACGATTTACTATTTTTTCTCTTAACTCTTCACTCTTATAATACTGATTCCGTCTCTGATGGGCAAAATCACTTTTTCTACTCTCGTGTCCTTCGCTACAAAGTTGTTGAAGGACATGATGCCCTTTGTCTGTTCGTCCTGCTCAGCTGGCTGTTCCAACACATGTCCGTCCCACAACGTGTTATCTGCCAAGATGAAACCGCCTTTGTTCATGTATTGCATCACCATCTCGTAGTAGTTCACATACTCGCGTTTGTTGCCGTCGATGAATGCCATATCGAACTTGATACCCAACTGTGGCACCACCTCCATCGCATCTCCGATATAGAACTTCACGCGGTCGGCCCAAGGGGAGTTTTCTATCCAAGGACG
>CAMYYX010000058.1 GCA_947303695.1 uncultured Prevotellaceae bacterium
ACTAGTTCTTGTAATTACGTGTTTGTACCTTGATTGCTTCGTATTCGAGAGGCTCTTTGATGAGTTCAGGATCTTTGTCAGCTCCCTTATACTCCCAACATCCAACATAGAAGTAGTTCTCGTCATCGCGCTTAGCTTCACCTTCTTCCGTTTGGTATTCCTCGCGGAAGTGACCACCACATGATTCGTTACGTGAAAGTGCATCGTGAGCTACGAGTTCACCCATCGTGAAGAAGTCGCGCAGATGAATCGCCTTGTCAAGCTCAACATTGAGACCTTCCTTTGTTCCAGGAACGAACAGATTCGTGTCGAATTCCTTCTGCAATTCCTTCATTTTCTGAATACCGGTCTTCAGACCTTCAGCTGTACGACCCATACCAACATACTCCCACATGATGTGGCCAAGTTCCTTGTGAATACTGTCTACAGAACGCTTACCCTTAATATTGAGCAGACGATCAAGTTCTGCATCAACAGCCTTCTCTGTCTCAGCAAACTCAGGAAGATCGGTACTTACACGTGGCCAAAGTGACTGGTCAGCGAGATAGTTCTGAATGGTATAAGGAAGTACGAAATAGCCGTCAGCCAAACCCTGCATGAGGGCAGAAGCACCAAGACGGTTAGCTCCGTGATCAGAGAAGTTGCATTCACCAATTGCGAAAAGACCTGGGATAGAAGTCTGCAGTTCGTAATCAACCCAAACACCACCCATTGTGTAGTGGATAGCTGGATAAATCATCATTGGCTTGTAGTACTTCACGCCGTTGATTTCGTTAGCGAGGTCGCCAGGATAAACATCCGTAATTTCCTCGTACATATCGAACAGGTTGCCATAACGCTGTTTCATGGCATCAAGACCCAGACGATTGATACTCTCAGAGAAGTCGAGGAACACAGCCAAACCTGTGTTGTTCACTCCGAAGCCCTTGTCGCAACGCTCCTTAGCTGCACGAGAAGCAACGTCACGAGGAACGAGGTTTCCGAATGCAGGATAGCGGCGCTCGAGATAGTAGTCGCGATCTTCCTCTGGAATCTCCCAACCTTCCTTGGTTCCTGCTTGTAATGCTTTGGCATCTTCAATCTTCTTTGGTACCCAGATACGTCCGTCGTTACGAAGTGACTCAGACATCAGCGTCAGCTTTGACTGCTTGTCACCATGAACAGGAATACAAGTCGGGTGAATCTGTACGTATGAAGGATTAGCCATGTATGCACCCTTGCGATAGCACTGAACGGCAGCAGTACAGTTACAGCCCATTGCGTTGGTTGAGAGGAAGTAGGTGTTTCCATAACCACCGGTTGCGATGACAACTGCATTGGCAGTGAAGCGCTCCAGCTTACCTGATACCAGGTTCTTGGCAATGATACCACGAGCCTTACCGTCAACAATGACAACATCCTCCATCTCGTAGCGAGTATAGAGTTTTACCTTACCTGCCTGTACCTGTGCAGAGAGTGCACTGTAAGCTCCCAGCAACAACTGCTGACCTGTCTGACCCTTTGCATAGAATGTACGGCTTACCTGAGCACCACCGAATGAACGGTTTGCCAAAGTACCACCATATTCACGAGCAAAAGGAACACCCTGAGCTACACATTGGTCGATGATGTTGTTACTTACTTCAGCAAGACGATAGACATTTGCCTCACGAGCACGATAGTCACCACCCTTTACTGTGTCGTAGAACAGACGATATACAGAGTCACCATCGTTCTGATAGTTCTTTGCTGCATTGATACCACCCTGTGCTGCAATAGAGTGTGCACGACGTGGAGAGTCCTGAATACAGAAGTTCAGCACGTTGAATCCCATCTCAGCAAGACTGGCAGCAGCACTTGCACCAGCAAGACCTGTACCAACGACGATAACATCGAGTTTCAGTTTATTCTTTGGATTGACCAAACGCTGATGAGCTTTGTAGTTACTCCATTTTTCAGCTACTGGTCCTTCAGGAATTTTAGAATTTATTTTGATAGCCATAATTATTCTTATTTACTTGTTAATTAACTGAGAATGGAAGTAACTTGAAGTCGCATTGGCCAACAGCATCTGGGAAGAACCAGAAAGCGAGCACTACAAGAAGGAACATAGCCATAACGATAGTACTCCAAACCTGACCGATACATTTCCAGCGCTGGAACCATACATGTCCACTCAAACCAAGTGTCTGCATAGCTGACCACATACCGTGAGTGAGGTGGAACCAAATTGCAACCAACCAAACGATATACAAACATGAGAATACCGGATTACCGAATGTCAGCTTCATATAGCTGAATCCGTCAGTAGGCTCGTAACCACCTTGAAGAGGATTACCAATGATCTCAGCAAACATCATGTTGTACCAAAAGTCCTTCAAGTGAAGGATAATTCCTACAATGACAATGATACCAAGTACAAGCATGTTCTGACTTGCCCATTCCACCTTGGAAGGCTTGTCAGTTACTGCATACTTGTTATTACCACGAGCCTTACGGTTTTGAGCCGTAAGGATAAACGCATAGATGATGTGAACCATCATAAGTGCCGCAAGGCCTAAAGTAGCTGCTATCGCATACCAGTTAGAACCCAGCAATGCACAAATAGTGTTGTAGGCTTCTCCGCTTATCAAAGCCACGACATTCATACATCCATGGAAAGTGATGAAGAGAACCAGCGCAATACCTGTGACTGACATGACCAGTTTTCTTCCAATCGATGAATTAAATAACCACATAAATAAATCTTTTAAATTGTTTAAGTATTTCTATTTTTTTCTTTATCAGTTCGATTAGGTTGCAAAGATAACACTTTTATCCGAAACAGAAAAGATACAATTAAAAAATAAATAGGTATAACTGAAAAAATATGCCTTTATTATCCACTTTAGCATGTAGAAAACATGTGAGGTTGTCATTTACCCCGCATGTGATTCATAAATTCTTCCTTCATTTCCTGTCTCTTTTCCGCAGACAAGTTCGGCAGGAAATGGTCAATGGTTTCCAAAAAGGCTTGTTCAGCCTTGGTCCTCATCTGAGCCTTTCCTGCTCGTATTCCTGCTGATAATTCGCTTTTAGGGAGCAATGCCCTGTTGAAATTGCCGTCACTCATGATTCTTCGACATGTTTAGAATGATTTATTCTTGAACATACACCCTCTGAACACGTGTTGACACACCTGTCAGTATTTCATAAGGAATAGTTCCTATCGCATCACTGAGCGTGGTGATTGGAAGTTCGTCGCCAAAAATGACGACATGGTCGCCTTCACGACAGTCAATACCAGTGACATCAATCATGCAGACATCCATACAGATATTACCCACATAAGGCGCTTTCTTTCCGTTGACCATACAGTAACAGTTCCCATTGCCAAGTTTGCGGTTCAACCCATCTGCATAACCAATAGGTATGGCAGCAATACAACTATCGTGACTTACCTTTCCCTTACGGCTATAACCTATTGTATCACCTGCAGGAACGTTACGGATTTGCAAGATGGTCGTCTTGAGTGTTGCCACATGGTTGATGATTGCATTGTTACGTGGATTAATACCATAAAGTCCCAATCCCAGACGGACCATATCCAGATGGTATTTCGGGAAATGTTCGATTCCTGCGGAATTACAGATATGACGTAGTATCTTATGGCTGTATGCTGCTTGCAGTTTTTGGCTGGCTTCATCGAACAACACGAACTGCTGACGTGAAAAATCATCGAATCCATCGTCATCACTTCCCACAAAATGACTGAATACGGAACAAGGAATCAATGCCGACTGTCTGCTTAGACGCTCAATCAAACGATCAACTTCTGTCTTTGGATTGAAACCCAGACGATGCATACCAGTATCGAGTTTGATATGAATCGGGAAATTGGTAATACCCTCTTTTTCTGCGGCATAAATTAGTGCTTCGAGCAGTTGGAAATTATAAACTTCTGGTTCCAAACGATAGTCGAATAACATCTTGAACGAAGTCATTTCCGGGTTCATGACCATAATATTGCTAGTAATACCTGCTTTACGCAAATCAGCACCTTCATCTGCAACTGCCACAGCTAGGTAATCCACTCCCTGATCTTGTAATGTTTTACTAGTTTCCAATGCTCCGACTCCATATGCGGAAGCTTTCACCATACACACCATCTTGGTTTCAGGCTCCATAAAAGAACGATAATAATGAAGATTCTCTATCAGAGCGTTGAGATTCACTTCCAGAATGGTTTGATGAACTTTCAATGTGAGCAAATCGCTGAGACGATCGAAATGATATCGACGTGCGCCTTTGATGAGGATAAACTCATTGTTAAGCGTAAGGAACTCCTCACTGGCTATCAAGTCTTCTGTCGTCTTGAAGAAATAGGCATCCATTTTAAAGTAATGCGCACATGAACTGATTTCTTCACCCACACCGATAATCTTTTCTATACCTCTACGTTCTGCCATCTCTGCCACTTTACTGTAAAGGGTTCGGGGAGCCTCACCGCTTTGCAGGATATCGCTGAGAATCAAAGTTCGCTTTTGTGATTGGTTATCAGGACGTCGACTCATAAAGTCGAGTGCAATATCCAAAGAATGAATATCTGAGTTATAGGTATCGTTGATGAGTGTACATCCGTTCACACCATCTTTCACTTCCAAACGCATCGCAACCGGTTCAAGCGATGCCATACGCTGACAGATAGAATCCAAATCCACAGCATCCCCAAGACTTGCACAGGTTGCCAGACAAGTCACTGAGTTCTCAATAGCAGCATTGTCAATGAACGGAATGGTATATTGCCCTTGTTTACCATTCAGGTTGAAAGTGATTGTCGCAGAAGTGCCTTTTTTCTCCACGTTTCGAACCATTGGCCAATACTTCACCTTATCCTTTACTTCCTGACGAGCTACTTTGGTGATGAATTCATCTTGGAGGTTGATGACTGCTGTATCACAATTGCGCATGAGTTTCAGCTTCTCGTCACATTTACCTTCTTTCGTGAAAAAGTTCTCCTGATGTGCCTCTCCTATGTTGGTAATAACACTAATGGTAGGTCTGATCATTCGGTTAAGGTTATCCATCTCATTCGGATTGGAAATACCGGCTTCTATGATAGCAACATCGTTATGAGGATTCAGTAGCCAAAGTGACAAAGGAACACCCACCTGAGAGTTATAGCTTCGAGGTGAGCGGCATACGTTGAAATCGGGCGAAAGCAACTGATACAGCCACTCCTTGACTGTTGTCTTTCCGTTACTACCCGTAATAGCAATAACCGGGATATCGAACTGTTCACGATGATGTGCTGCCAGCTGTTGCATTGCTTGCAAAGTGTCGTGAACTAACAGAAAGTTGCTTTGTGGATACGCATCAATATCAGAAGGAAGCGTACTCACAACGAAATTCCTTACACCACGTTTGTGCAACTCCCCTATATACTTGTGTCCGTCATTTCGGTTAGTACGAATGGCAAAAAACAAAGTCTCCTTGGGAAAACAAAGCGAACGGCTGTCAATAAGCAGCCAATTGATTAAGGCATCTTCCGATCCTTTGCGTTCCGCACCTATGATATGTGCGATATCACTAATTCTGTATTGCATGTTGTAATTGATTTATCTTTTCTTTTGTCTGTGCCACTAATTGCACGTATTTCTCATTTGTCGCATCAACAGGCTGATGTTTCAGAATACGATTGAGTGACTCGAATTGCTCGATGAAATCGATGGTTTTTTTATCAAAAAACGTTTGTTGAAACTGTTCCCAGATATAATTAATAGCAATCTGCGAAGGATGCAGCATATCGTCGGCATAAAAGCGATAATCACGCAATTCGTCTATCAGGATTTCATATGAGGGGAAATAGTGGCAACATTCCGGATAAGCATTACACAAAGTGTCTGCTGCAAGCAATAAAATTGACTTGCTTAATTGATTTTCATGTAAACCATCTTTTTTATGACGAATAGGACTGACGGTGAATAGGACATTTTTTCGAGCAGGAACAATTTCTTTCTCGATGAAATGGACAAAAAGTTTCACAATTTCTTCAGTCGTAAGCCTCTTCCGCGAAAACAGTTGCTCTGGCTGTTTCTTACAATTTGCCACCACTTTTCCTGTTTGATTCAGCACATAGACCCATGCCGTTCCAAAAGTCAGAATATAGGTGTCGGCTTGCTTGATAACAGCATCGATGTCATCTTTGGGGTATGATTTCTGTGTCCATTCATAGAACGCAGGACTTCTATCTATAAGAGCATCGTATATTGACTGAGGGTTGTAAAGTGCACCAAAAGGATTGACCATACAGTCAAATCCCGCGTCTGTGAGTCGTTCTCCGATGTTGTCTGCAAAACATGAGCCAAGCATCAATATTTTATTTTTATGCGACAGACGCAATCCTTTCCGATTTATCTCAACCTTTGTCCTTAATTCCACTTTTTCGTTTACCTTAGTCAGACAGAATTCGTTTTTTTAGTGATTCGTGATAACGTTTCATTTTATTTTATTATCTTTGCACACAAATCTTTTGCAAAAATACTAAAACTTATTCACATATATGGAACCTGATAAGATAATTCTGCAAATTCAAGACAAAAAAACACAAGAAATAGAGTTTGTTCAACTCCATAATATCAAAGATTTAAACTGTGCCATCCGCGACGGAATGATGAAAGACATTGTCAACATGTCGGAAATACTAGTTGACAAGCGCATTGAACGTATCGCAAATGAGATTATCAGTCGTCAGGAAGTCAAAGTGATACTGATTGCTGGTCCTTCGTCAAGTGGAAAGACCACTTTCAGTAAGCGTCTCTCACTCCATTTGATGGCAAATGGGTTAAAACCATATCCCATCTCACTTGATGATTATTTCGTAGACCGCACGCGTACTCCTCGCGATGAAACGGGCGATTATGACTATGAATCCGTTCATGCAGTAGATCTTAAACTATTGCAAGAACACATTAGTCTGTTACTACGTGGTGAAGAAATAGAATTGCCACGTTATGATTTTCCAACAGGAACAAGTCAACCTAGCGGACGAAAGTTACGGCTTAATGACGATATGATTCTGTTATTTGAAGGGATTCATGCTCTGAACCCGGAACTCACCTCTCAGATACCAGAATCATACAAATACCGCATCTATGCATCGGTACTCGCGCCTATCTATATAGACAAGGACAAAATGATTAGTCGTACTGACAGTAGACTCATTCGTAGAATTTTGCGAGATTACCGCTATCGGGGTGCTACAGCTCGTGACACGATTGCACGATGGCCAAGTGTTAGACGAGGGGAGGACAAATGGGTGTTCCCTTTCCAAAAGTATGCTAACGTGGAGTTTAACAGTGTACAGATTTATGAATTGGCGGTCCTGCGCAATAAAGTTCTCCCTATCTTAGCAGAAATAACACCTAATATGCCTGAATACGAAGTATCCGACCGCCTTCGTCGATTATTGCTAATGTTCACCCCTATCGAAGATGTGTCAATTACTCCCCCAACATCTCTTTTACGTGAGTTCATGGGCGGAAGCTCATTCAAATATTAATTATGGAATCTGCTATCATTTTAAAACAACTGACAACAGGTTATCGGCAAAAGGGAAAGAGCCGAGTTGTATGCAAGGAGATGAATGCGACCTTGATGTCTGGGCAACTCACTTGTCTCATTGGCCCTAACGGAACAGGAAAATCTACATTATTGCGTACGTTAGCAGCTTTTCAACCTGCACTGGATGGCGAAATTATTTTCTTAGGACAGCCTCTCAACCAATATAGTAATGAGGAATTGGCAAAACGCATCAGCATTGTACTCACTAACAATTCACACATAAAAAACCTCACTACGTATGAAGTCATCGGACTTGGTCGTAGTCCATACACAGGATTTTGGGGGCGTCTTTCCGAACATGACCATCAGATTATCCGCCAATGCATTCAACGGGTTGGAATAGAGAAAGTTGCACAACAGGCATTCCAAACCCTCAGTGATGGAGAACGCCAAAAAGCGATGATTGCAAAAGCTATTGCACAGGAGACTCCTGTCATCCTGCTTGACGAACCTACTGCATTCCTTTATTATCCTAATAAGGTAGGAGTGATGCTCATGCTTCGAAGTTTGGCACACGATATGGGTAAAACCATCCTTATGTCTATTCATGACATTGATCTTGCATTGCAGGTAGCAGACAACATTTGGTTGCTCACAGAAGAAGGAACGCTGATTAACGGTACTCCCGAACAACTCTGTTCTGACGGAACAATCCAACGTCATGTCGTCAGCAAAGACATTGAATTTGATACTTCACGGCGCACATTCAGTATCACATTACCCCCACTCTCGCAATCATCGAGCATTCCATACACAAAAAATATCTGACCCATGTTAAACATAATTACTAACACTTTAAATAAACAAATATGAAGGACTTTAATTACTATGCGCCGACAGAAGTAGTATTCGGCGAAGAATCAGAAGAGCAAGTAGCTCGTCTTGTAAAGAAATATGGTGGCACGAAAGTGCTGGTACATTATGGAGGAAATAGTGCAGTACGCTCAGGGCTACTGGAAAAGGTCTACAAATTGCTTGACCAAGGTAATATTGCCCATGTAAGCCTTGGAGGAGTCGTTCCAAATCCAAGACTCTCATTAGCAAAAGAAGGCATCGAGCTTTGTCGGAAGGAAGGCGTCGATTTCATTCTTGCTGTAGGAGGTGGTAGTGTTATTGACTCCGCTAAATGTATTGCCTATGGTGTTGACTTCAAGGGCGACGTATGGGACATCTATCTAGGAAAAGCAGAACCAACTTGTATGTTGCCAATAGCTGCAGTACTGACAATACCTGCAGCAGGTAGCGAGATGAGCGAAGCAAGCGTTATCACCAATGAGGACGGAGATGTGAAGTTAGGGTATTCGAACAACATGGCCCGTCCCAAATTTGCCATCATGAATCCACGCCGCACCTTTACCTTGCCTCCATATCAGACGGCTGCAGGTGTAACAGACATGATTATGCATACCATGGAGCGCTACTTCACGAAAGATGACGACATGGACCTGACAACTGACTTAGCCGAAGCCGTAATGCGTCGAATGAAGACAGCAGTGTTTGATGTACTGAAGAATCCTGAAGATTATCGTCAGCGAGCCCAAATTATGTGGGGAGGTAGCATCGCTCACAATGGTTTAACAGGGTGTGGTGTACATGACGATTGGGCCACTCATCAGCTCGAACACGAACTCAGTGGTATGTTTGACGTAACACACGGAGCAGGCTTAGCGGCGATCTGGCCAAGTTGGGCACGTTATGTTATGCATGAAAACTTAAGCCGTTTCGTGCGCTTCGCTGTTAATGTGATGGATGTACCAAACGACTTCTCTAACCCAGAAGGAACTGCTCTCAAAGGTATCGAGGCTATGGAACGTTTCTACCACGCCATCGGCATGCCTATCAACATCAAGGAACTGATAGGCCGTGACGTTACAGATGCAGAAATCAAGGAGATGACACGAAAATGTAGCCGAGATTTCACCCGTACATGTGGCTGTCTAAAAGTATTGAAAGCCGAAGATATGGAAGCAATCTACAGAATGGCACGTCATTAAACCCAAATCAGCCATAGACCAATTTGGGTTAAAAACGAAAGACGAACAAGTCAAGACATTGTCATCTACTTAGCAAATTGGTAGATGACAAATGTTTTGGCAGGTACTGTGAGTGAATAAGTCGGAGCTGACACTGTGACAGAAGTCGTCTTTGGCTCATACTTGTGGGGATCCTCAAGGGTATTCTCCCCATCCATATCGTCAGCATGGAAGGTAAAGAGTTTACCTGCATGATCACCCTTCCATCCTTTGAAGTTGAGAGTTACGTCCTGAGCCTTATTACCTGTGTTGACAATCTTCACATTATAGCATCCTGCTTTACTGTCATAATTGGCACTTGCAAAGAGACCATCCTGATCACTATTGCCAGCAACTGGTTTGCCATTCATCAGGAGCGAAACAACATTAGTCCCTTTTGTTGTTGAATACATCTGCTGCACCTGATAAGAGCAGGAGCGGAAAGAGCGGAGGTTGTCGTACCAAATCATGTCGGGACGCCATTGCCAACCTTCAACGTGAGCAAAGAGAGGTGCATAGGTTGCCATCTCCACAACATCTGCATTTCGTTCAACGCCAGTGAGGAATGCTGCCTCTAAGAGTGCTGCATTGAAATGGTTCCATTTCTTGCCGCTACCATGACAAGCATATTCTCCGGCAAATACTTTCGAACCTTTACGTGGATAGTTGTCGTAGCGGTTTCCGCTAGCAAGGAACCAACGCTCAGGACGATAGAAGTGCTCGTCGACGAGGTCGGCACCGATCTTGCGCATCTCAGGCCACAGGAAGTCGAAGTCTGCACCTTCACTGTTAGGACCTGA
>CAMYYX010000059.1 GCA_947303695.1 uncultured Prevotellaceae bacterium
ATCATGAACATTCCTTTCTTCATAAGTTTACAGTTTTTTTGTTAAGGGTTAGAAATCAATAATTAATAATTCTTGCTGTGTCTGAATCACGCTGCAAAAGTACGGTCTTTTTCCGGAGCCACCAAACAATTCACTTTGCATTTTGTTTGCATTTTCGATGCAAACTGTTTGCAAAGTCTTCACGCTCCTATCGATAGTACGAATTCATCCCATTCGCGTGCCCCGCCCTTGCTGCCGAACACCTTCTTGTAGAGGCGGCTACGTACAGTGCTGATGGTACTCACATCACGTGCCAGCACAGATGCGATGTCTGTCGGAATAATACGCAGTTTGACAAGCAGGCACACCTGATACTCCAGTTCCGACATCGGATAGAGGTTTCTCAGTTGAGTGGTGAAACCAGGATAAACAGTTTTCAGCAATTGCTCCACATTCGTCCATTCCTCCATCTTCAACGGCTGTCCTTCTGCCATCCGCTTGACCAAAGCGCCGTACTCATCCGAAGCAAAGAAACGTTCCTCTTCTGCTTCCATTGCCTGACGAACCGACAGCGGACGTTCCTCATGCTCCTCCCGAATCTGCTGCAACTGCGCCTTTAGCCTCCGTTTGCTCCGTTGATTGGTGATGACGTAATGGGCCACCAGTAACAAGATGACAATCATCGTATAGATGAGCCAGTGAATAGTATTCTCTTGCTGGCGCTCCTTGACAGAAAACACATAGTTCGTAGGCTCTTTGTCCACTGTCGCCGTATCGCCTGCTACGATGTCGCGCATATCATCGCCCCATTCCTGCCAGATGTCCTCTGCCCGATGGTAGCCATACTTCACACCATGGCGCTGAATGGTCATCGTGGTGTCATCAATCATAGTCAATGGACGTGGATTATTGCCTTCAAGATAGAGAATCTCACCACCACCTTTGTTCACCACCGTCACACTCCCCCTTTCTATCGGTGTCATGACCAATCCCGAAGGTGTCCGTATCAGCCGACACACATAGGCCATGCTGTCGCCGTCGTAGATAAGCCCATGCGCCTCTTCATTCTCAGACAATTCGGCTCGACCACCACCTGGGTAAACCCTATACTGTAGTGTCCATACCCCTTCCATCAAATACTGTGGGCGCTCCTTAACTTGGCTACACCCTATGAGCACAAGTATCGCAATCACAAGAACCACCGACACTCTAATGTACTTGAGCTTCAGTTCGTTCACTTCCTCATGCGAATGCTCGTTCACTTCCTTTTTAACTTCCATTTTAACTTCGTTTAATCGATGTGCAAAGATACGTAAAAGCTCACGAACCTCCAAACAATCTAGTTTGCATTTTGTTTGCATTTCACATTTCACGCATTTACTATTCATTAGTTTTATTATACAGAGAACAGCCCACACCAAATAAGATTCCGCTTAAATTTCCTGCAAAACAAAACGTTCTTTAGAACAAATTTTGGGGATAATTATTTGCTTTTCAACCATTTTTTGTATCTTTGTGGCCATAATCAACTGTACAACAATGAGACATCGATGTGAGTTAAATCTGCGGGACCTAGGGGGAATTGGTGGAAACCTCATCCCCAAAGGACTATTTTTGCGAAGTGGAAAACTCTACATACTCACACCAACCGAATGTAGCAATCTATGCAAAAAATATAATATCCAATGTGTGATTGACCTGCGTACACCAATAGAAGCAGCGGAATTCCCCGATCCATTACCTGAAGGAGTAGAATACTTGCAAATCCCTTTACTGAAGGACGCTACAGTCGGCATCACCCATGATACAGGCTCAGACCCAATGACTATCCTCCGTAACCTACGTAAACAACCAGAAAAACTGATGGCTATGCTGCCAGACTTCAAGGCTCTCTACAAAGAGATTGTGACTGACGAGTATTCGCGTAGCCAACTGGATAAAGTTGTTGCGACACTAAGAGCGAATGCTGACAAAGGTATCACAACGCTATTTCATTGTACGGCAGGCAAAGATAGGACAGGCCTAACCAGCATGGCACTGCTGAAATCATATGGAGTGGGCAACGAAGCGATCATCAGGGACTATATGCGTACCAACCGCTATGCTTTTTGGCCAACGATAAAGAAATGCTTGGGAGTAGCACTGTTGACAAGGAAATGGAAATTCGTGAAGCTTACCTACACATCTTTTATGGCTGACAGGAAACTGATAGAAATAGCTATAGAGAACTATATCTAACTTTTTAGAGTGTTTTGTTGATGAAATAACTCGCTTTGCGAAAGGAAAAAGGGAACAAACTACGAAAGTCTGCTCCCTTTTTTAGGTTTAAACCTGAATGAGGTCGGCTTATGCCAATGTTGGAACGATGTTGGAAATGAGAATCAAAACCAACAAACCGAGGATGGCATAAAGCTCTGGGAATACTGCGAGCACCATAGTAGTACCGAATGCCTTGTGGCCGCCTCCGATGGCGCTGATACCGTTGGCACACACCTTAGCCTGACGGATGGCTGAGAACAAAGCCACAAGTCCAAGTGCAAGGCCTGCACCGAAGATCGCTGATGCCTGACCCATGTTGATGTCGGCGCTAACCAAAGGGTTGAGAATGAAGAATCCAACGAAACCATAAAGTCCCTGTGATGATGGAAGTGCTGCAAGTCCGATGTATGAACCAGATGCGCCTGGGTTCTTCTTGAATGCGCCAATTGCGGCGTTACCACAAATTGTTACTCCGTAAGCGGAGCCAACTCCGGAAAGTGCCACTGCAAGGGCAATTCCCACATAAGCTAATAAAATTGATGACATAATGTTTTGAATGTTTTGCGGATTAACCCCTACCACCCATGAGAAGGGCTTAACTTGGCGTGGGGAACCCTAGGTTATAATATTAATTTATAATTTTACAATTGATAATGTGTTCTCCTCTCCATTGGGAGAAGGGGAACTATTGTTTCTTTAATCTAAACGGATCGTACTCGTTGCCACCTCCTTCGAACTCTGCATTCTTGAAGTACTCCACGAACGTGAGTCGCATTGGATGGACAAACGATGAAATCATACAAAGCGCGAAGTTGATACCATGACCGAACAACAGGATGAGGATGAATGGCAACCAACGGATGCCCCAACTCATCGATGAAGTCATGTCAGTAGCCAGCGAGTTGAATACGCTACCCAGCACACCTCCAGTCAATCCGAGCGCGAACAGACGGATATAACTCAAAAGGTCGCCCAATAGACCTGTAGCCATTCCATAGGTAGCCCAAAGGCCTGAACCGACATTCATGGCAGCACCCACAACCGGCTTCTTATATGCACCAGGACTGTTAAGGAAGAAGATACCAAGGACGGACAAACTTATCAAACCATACAACACGTACTGCACCACTTGCGACAGCTCGACGCCAAACATTGGAAGTCCAAACAATATAGTGGCACTCACGAGGGCTGTCACCCACGAGAACTTACCCACGCCATAGATGAATCCATAGTTCTTCACTGCCTTGCAACCAGCCATTGTCATACCGATGAGTACCTGAATGAGACCTATGATAACCGAGATGACCATCATCGGAGAATAACCGAAGAACGAGTCTTTCTTGCTGTCGTTCAGGAAGTAAGGCTGTATCGGTTTTACCCAGCCCCAATCTACAGTAGCGAGGTCGATACCAAAGAAGGTACCTGTAACCAAACCACAAATAACAGTCATGCCTCCCAAACAAACTCCCAGCAATCCATACTTGCGAATATTCGGTTTCAGGATGCAGATGACGATACTGATAGCCAGGATAATAGCACCATAGCCGGCATCTCCCATACAGAGACCGAAGAACAGCATGAAGAAAGGAGCGAACAATGGCAACGGGTCGATATCATGATAGTTTGGTAGTGAATACATCCGCAGAATTGGTTCGAATAATGATGCAAACTTATTGTTCTTAATCTGAATAGGAACATCATCTTCAAAGGCCGGATCAGTCAGTTCATAATAAATGTGACTACGCTCAAGATAGTCAACAACCTCAGGTGCCTTCTCTACCAAAGTCCATCCTACCAACAAACGTACAGCATCGTCAGCAATGGATTCGTGACTGAGATGTACCTTCGACAAGGATATGTTGTTATCGTTATCAAGCTGACCAGCCTCAATCATAGGACGATATTGCTCATTCACAGCAAGCATCTCATCATGCACAATGGATATCTTCGATTCTACGTCCTCTTTTTCTGCCACATAAGCCGACAAAGTCTTTTCAGGCAGCGCCAATACCTCTGCGGTAATATCGGGACGCTCAGTGGAGAACGTCACAAAATAGAGTTTACCACCGATATCGTTGATAGGGGTAGCATAATATTGATCGCGCCATTCCTGCTTGAACAGCTTAGACGGGCAGACATAGAACGTGGTCATGTAGCCTTGCTGCTCCAACTCACGGAGGCTATCCCACTGGAATTCACCCCAAGGTTCAAGTGACGTAATATTCTTATTGACAGCATCCAGTTGA
The DNA here is from genome assembly GCA_947303695.1 of uncultured Prevotellaceae bacterium. Lineage (GTDB taxonomy): Bacteria > Bacteroidota > Bacteroidia > Bacteroidales > Bacteroidaceae > Colivivens. The sequence goes on from CAMYYX010000059.1 coordinate 4,485, forward strand.
TGCTTCAGCGATAACTCGTCTTCACTTAGTTTCTCTACGTAGCTGAGTAAAGATTCCTGCGATGTATCGTCCACGGAAACAGGAGCATACGCATCGGAAACCATATAGGCATCCTTGGCATAATCAAGAATCGAGAGCACGCGTTTATAGCGATCAGCAATGGCAAGATTAGATTGGAGTTCCTCGCTGGTAGCACCCTTCTGGAGTTCCTCAATATGTACGACGCCCAACTGGCGAATGTCGGCCAGGAACTGATCATACTCCTTGTTGGTGACAAGGAACGTGAGTTTCTTCATTTTCTGAATCATACCTCGTCCTCCTTTCCTTCTTCATCGTCTTCAGCTTCCTGCGGACCTTCAGCTTGCTTACGTTTCTCCTGCAATGCCTTCAAAATCTTCTGTGATGACTTAGAGAGGTTCTCTTCGTCTTCCATGAAACGCTTAATCTTACGGATAGCTTCCTGGAACCCAGGAATCTGCACCTTCTCAAAGAGATTTACCTTCTGTGTAGTCTTTCGTCGTGCACGATCGAGCAATCCCAACTTGGCTGCCACAAACTCGTGCTCAACAGCTGTCTTGGCAAGTCCCTGCAGGAGATTGATGCCATCGAAATACCATTTCGGAGAGCTGAACACACCGAACGGCTTCACCTCAAGTTGGATATTGGTTAACACAGGAACTCTCACACCCGCCACTTTTTTCACATCCATCTCAACGTCCTTCAAGGCAACCAACGAAGCATCGAATTCACCCCAAAGGGCATACATGGATTCGTAGCCCTGAATTTGCTGTTCCAATTTCTTTTCCAACTCTACAGCTTCCTCCTTACATTTCTTCACCTCAAGACGCAACGCCGTTTCCTTGCTCTTGATAATAGGCAAGGTACGCTGTCGCATCTTCAGCTGTTTCTCTATTTGCTGAAGCGATGTTTTGTTATATTGAAACTTTATCGCCATTTATTTCCAGTAGATATCTGTAAATTCTTTCTTAATGTTCACTTCCTCTAACTTGAAGTATTTCTGGAACAATGTCCAAGTCACATCAAGCATCTCAGTTGTGTCAAGGTCAACGTCGATAGCAAGCAACTTGTCTGCATAGTCTTTGGCGAAATCCAGACAGCGGTTGTCATAGTCTGTAAGATCGAAACCGTTCTCCAATTTCGTCTTGGCATTCGCTGCATCGGAATACAGACGGATGGCTGCATTCATCACCTGAGAGTGGTCCTTACGTGTCTTCTTTCCTGCTACGAGTTGCTTCAGACGTGAGAGCGAACGGAATGGGTCGACAATGACCTTACCGATATCTGAATCACGACGCAGATACAACTGACCTTCAGTAATATATCCAGTATTATCAGGTACTGCGTGTGTAATATCACCTCCAGAAAGGGTTGTGACAGCGATAATCGTAATGGAACCGCCACCTGCACTATCTGGGAACTGAACGGCCTTTTCATAAATCTTAGCCAAATCAGAATAAAGCGAACCTGGCATAGAGTCCTTTGATGGAATTTGGTCCATACGGTTACTTACGATTGACAACGAGTCAGCGTATGAGGTCATATCAGTCAAGAGCACAAGCACTTTCTCATGCTTCTCTACAGCGAAATACTCAGCAGCAGCAAGTGCCATATCCGGAACCAGCAATCGCTCTACGGCTGGGTCTTCTGTCGTATTCATGAAACTGATGATACGGTCAAGCGCACCTGCGTTAGAGAACGTATTGCGGAAGAAGTAGTAGTCATCGTTGGTCATACCCATACCACCAAGGATAATCTTATCAGCCTTCGCACGCAAAGCTACCATCGCCATTACTTCGTTGAATGGTTGATCAGGGTCAGCAAAGAACGGAATCTTCTGACCTGACACCAAGGTATTATTCAAGTCGATACCTGCGATACCTGTTGCAATCAATTCACTTGGTTGTTTACGACGTACTGGGTTCACTGAAGGGCCTCCGATCTCAACCTCTTTTCCTTCAATCTCTGGACCTCCGTCAATCGGTTGACCATAGGCATTGAAGAAACGGCCGGCTAACTGGTCGCTGACTTTCAGCGAAGGAGACTTACCGAGGAACACCACTTCTGCATTCGTAGGAATACCACCAGTACCCTCGAACACCTGAAGCGTGATGTCGTCGCCAGCAATTTTTACCACCTGAGCAAGCTTACCATTGATGGTAGCCAACTCATCATAACCAACTCCTTTAGCCTTCAAAGAGCAAGTTGCCTTTGTAATCTGGCTTATCTTTGTATATACTTTCTGAAATGCTTTTGCCATAGTGATTATGCTGCTTTATGTGGTTCAATCATTGATTTAATCTCCGATACATACTGGTTGTACTGCTCAGACTTATACTCTGAATAGTTCATCTGCTTACACAAGTTAATCATCTTCTTGAAGTAGTCAACCACCTCAAGGAAGTTATCAAACTTGAAGTCAATCTCACAGATCTCAGTCACCAGATTCAGAATCTCTTCCTGACGCTCCAACGAAGTGACAGCATCGATTTCGTCGAATGCATCCTGCTGAAGGATGACATAGTCGATGACTTCTGACTTCCAGAAGGTCTCATGGTAATCAACAGGCACACCGTCATCACCCAAGATGTTGATCTGCTCAGCAATTTCCTTACCTCGTTGCATACGGGTCTTCAACGCAAGCACCTTTGGTATCCACTCGTCGTTAATCTTCTTTGAGATATAATCTGCAAACTCAGGATATTCAAGATACTTCGAATATGAGTCTATTGGGTTCACAGCGGGGTAACGTTTCTTGTCGGCACGATCCTGCTCAAGGGCATAGAAACAACGTGCCACCTTCTTGGTGTTCTCCGTCACAGGTTCCTTCAGGTTACCACCTGCAGGCGATACTGTACCGATGAAGGTGATGGAACCTACTTTACCGTTATTAAGATATACATATCCAGCACGACCGTAGAAGTTACTGATGAGGGCACCGAGGTCCATTGGGAACGCATCAGGTCCAGGAAGTTCCTCCATACGGTTCGACATCTCACGGAGTGCCTGAGCCCAACGAGAAGTAGAGTCAGCCATCAAGAGCACTCTCAATCCCATCGAACGATAATATTCTGCCATCGTCATCGCAGTGTAAACAGAAGCTTCACGTGCTGCAACTGGCATGTTTGAGGTGTTGGCAATAATGATGGTACGCTCCATCAGTTTACGTCCTGTATGGGGGTCGATGAGTTCTGGGAACTCAGTAAAGATTTCCACGACCTCATTCGCACGTTCACCACAGGCTGCGATAATCACAATATCAGCTTCTGCCTGCTTTGAGATCGCATGCTGAAGCACTGTCTTACCTGTACCGAACGGGCCTGGGATGAATCCCGTACCGCCTTCGACGATTGGGTTGAAGGTATCTATGGTACGAACTCCTGTCTCCAACAATTTAAAAGGACGAGGTTTCTGCTTGTAGTTGGTCATCGCAAACTTAACAGGCCAGTGCTGAATCATATCGACCTTCACTTCCTCACCGTTCTCCTTCACCAACACAGCTATGGTATCCGTAATTTTATACTGACCTGCAGCAGCTATCTGCTTCACAGTTGCCTTTCCTTCCATCTGGAACGGTACCATGATCTTCAGAGGCTGGCTGTTTTCTTCAACCTTACCCAACCAATCAGATGCCAGCACTTCGTCTCCCACTTTAGCCAGTGGTTCGAAATCCCAGATACGATCTTCGTCAAGCGGATTGGTATACTGTCCTCGTTTCAAGAACACACCTTCCATCTTGTCAAGGTCATTCTGCAAACCATCAAAGTTCTTGGACAACATACCCGGAGCCAGTTTCACTTCAAGCATGTGACCAGTGAAATCAGCAGGAGCTCCGACTTTCAGTCCACGGGTTGACTCAAACACCTGAACATACACATCTGAGCCCACCACCTTAATAACTTCGGCCATCAGTCGGTCGCCGCCTGTCTCAATGTAACAAATCTCACCTTGAGCCACAGGACCGTCTACGCCTAGCGTTACCATGTTGGCGATTACGCCTTTTACAGTTCCTTTTGTCATATTATATCGTCTTTTTATCTTTCTATCTAACGAATTCTTCAGGCACTTTTGCTTCGCCTCGCAGATTTTCTATGATCTGCTTAAACGTTTCCTTGCCTTCTTCCACATCCAGATGCTCCCAACGTTCCAACATTTCGAGCTTTGCGAAATATGCAAACACAGCATCTATAGAAAAGATATCGAAGAATGTACGCTCATCGAGCCAAGCCCACTTAAACGCATCTATCTTCTTCTCTTTCTGCACAGGGTCTGTCTCATCTACCACTTTCATCAGGTCGACCACATAGTCGTACTCTGTCGAAAGGCTGAAATCCTTGGAATTATTTGTACGTATAATCTCTGTCACTTCATTATCACCCTGAATATAATCTCCCACATTCCAACCATTCTTACGTGCAATCATTGCAGTAAGAATATTAGTGACATTGAAATTAAACTCATACCAATCAGCAATCATTTTATTGGAACAACCCATCGCATACTTGTAGTACTCCAACATCATAGCATCTTCCGCAAAGAAGCCCGCCATATCCTTGTTATAGGCATACTCTCGGGCATATATTGACATAAATGTCGGGTAGCGGTGCACATTGAAGTTCATCTCCTTAGCTGAGGTAATCAGGTCTTTATATTGTTCCAGACTGAAATTACCATTCGGCAGCAGCGATGCATCAGGGTTCTTCAATAGTCTGACTATATTCTGACAATCATATTTCAAGAAGAAATAGAACATCAACTTCTTGTCTGAATCGGAGAGGACATTCTCACATTCCTCTTTCAATTCAGCTACCGTTGGTGCCTTCTTCGAGTCATTCAAAGATATATCAGGCAAGCCAGCCATTAAACAATAGTAATTCCCCATCTTTTTAATTATGCATTATACATTATGCATTATCAATTAAAAAAGCATCTCTACCAACTGAGGACGGAGGAACGATTTGAAATAATCTTCAAATTCCTCTTCACCAAAGTTCACCTTGTATGAACCGTCAGCTGGTTCAATCGTAAACAGTGCCTTCTGTCCGTGAACACCCTCAATCTTGACTGACTTATCGAGCAGAGCCTTTGCTTGTTTAGCAAATACTGCCTTCAAGCCCTCAGCATCTTCCGTAGAAATCACGATATCTTCCTGTGCACCCCACTTCTCTGCTACCGACTGCTTTACAACCTCATTCACTGCATTATCGGTAAGCACATTGGCAACCTCGGTCTTCAACGCACTCAGCGCCTGAGCTGAATACATCTTCAATTCCGACTTGGTGTTCTCGTTGAGCGACTCTGACTCTTTCTTTGCCGCAGCAATAATCTCGTCTGCTTTCTTCTGAGCATCAGCAATAATAGCAGCAGATTCATCCTTAGCAGATGCTATTATCTTGTCTGCTTCCAACTTACCTTTTTCAACTCCCTCATTTAAGAGTTTGTTTGTTAATTCCTGAATTTTATTTTCCATATATGGTTACACTTTAATTTCGAGTACAAAGGTAATGATTTTTTTCTATACTCGCAAATAATCTGAAGAATTAGCTTTAAAAAGAGAAACTTAGATGAACACCAATATCAAAAAACATATATTCCATTACAAAAAAAGCAGTCTCCCAGGATGATTCCTGAAAGACTGCTGTGCTAAAAAGGC
>CAMYYX010000060.1 GCA_947303695.1 uncultured Prevotellaceae bacterium
ACAAAGAGTTTCAATCCTGGATTATACAGCTGTTGTTTTCTCTTCACGTCATGGAATTGATCATTTTTTTGCGTTATGCAAAGAATTGAGAGTTTCTGTTCCTGAGAGTATGAAGTATTTCTGCAAATCGGAAATTATCGCGCTATATCTTCAGAAGTACATTCAATATCGTAAAAGAAAAGTATTCTTCCCATTGACTGGCAGAATGGACGATTTGATTCCAATCATGGTGAAACACAAGACCGAAAAGTATTTTGTTCCTCAATCTTCGGCTCATGATGATGAATTGAAGAATAAATTGGATGCTGCCAATCTCACACATACAGAAGCGGTGATGTACTATACGGTTCCAAATGACTTTGGTCCTGATGAGCCATTTGATTACGATATGCTTGTCTTCTTCAGCCCAGAAGGAATCCATTCTTTATTGAAGAACTTTCCGAACTTCAAGCAGGACAAGATTGCTATTGCATGTTTAGGAGCGAAGACAATAGAGGAAGCCGAAAAGTATAATTTGAGGGTTGATATGCAACCAACAGCAGAGTTGCGTTCAGTGCCTGCGATGATTGAAGATTACATCAAGAAGCATAAATAAGTGGTATTATTGTTGACGTTCAATTCATTATTTTTTGGAACTTAAAGAGTCACAGCTATTTGGAAAAGCAGAACGGATTACTAGTAAACTCCTCATTGATCGCTTATTCGATGGAGAGGGTACATCGTCTATGACCGTTTTCCCTTTCCGTGTTGTGTACATGAGGATACCAAAGAAAGATGTTCCTGTTTCGATTTTAGTGAGCGTTCCTAAGAAACGGTTCCATAATGCTGTGGACCGTAATAGGATGAAACGATTGATAAGAGAAGCCTATCGTAGACAGAAATACATTCTGTGGAACACCCTAAGTGATACCGATGAAGGTTTTGCTATCGCATTTATTTGTATTTCATCTAAGTTGTGTTCTTATCAGAACGTATACAAAAGTATGAGTAAGGTGTTAACTCGATTGGCAAAAGGAGAATGAAAAAAGTATACCAATATATCATGAAAGGATTAGGAATGATTCTACTCGTTCCTATTTTCTTTTATCAGCGGTGTATCTCTCCTATGTTTCCACCAGTTTGTCGTTTTACACCGACTTGTTCTCAATATGCTGTTGAAGCAATCAAGAAGCATGGCCCTTTCTATGGTCTGTATTTAGCTGTTCGCCGTATACTTAGATGCCATCCATGGGGTGGTTCCGGTTATGATCCCGTACCTTAGTCAGCCTATGATACCATTAATAGATATCCATACACATCATGGTTCGTCCACGGCAGATGTGATTGCCGTCAGGAATTGGGATTTTGACGCGATGCCTGTAGGTATTTCTTCGATAGGGGTCCATCCTTGGCAATCTGTGACCATAAACACCGATGTGGACTTCATCAGCAAAAGCATGAAGCAAGTGGAAACAAAGTGCAGGATGCCTCAAGTGGTGATGATTGGTGAGACGGGTCTTGATGCTTTGAGGGGGGCAGACATGAATACCCAGAAACAACTGTTTTTGAAGCATATCGCCTTATCTGAACAATTGAAAAAACCATTGGTAATTCATTGCGTGAAAGCTGTTGAAGAATTGTTGTCAATCCGCAACCAACAACATCCTACTCAACAATGGATAATTCATGGATATCGAAAGAATGCGCAGTTGGGTAAGCAATTACTTCAACAAGGAATCGCACTTTCGTTTGGACTTCATTCTGATGCTGAAGCAATGAAAGCGGCATATGTTGCAAATGCATTATGGTTGGAAACAGATGACAGTGAAGCGAATATTGTGGATGTTTATCAAATGGCATCTGAGCGGTTGTCCATTTCTGTAGAGGAACTGAAACTTAACATATATCAGCGAGCAGTTCTGCTATCGTCTTTGTTTCGTTTGGAATGATAAGAGTGGGTGCGATTTGTGCCAACGGTTCTAAAACAAAACGACGTTCTTTCATTCGGGGGTGAGGGATTTGCAGTTCCGGCCTATTGATGATATGGTCATTGTATAGCAAGATATCTATATCAATCACTCTGTCGTGATATACCTTGTTTACAGACTTTCGCTTTCTACCTAAATCCTTTTCAATTTGTTGAGTGATTTTTAGGATCTCTGTTGCTGAACATGTGGTCTCAATACAGATTGCTATATTATAAAATAGGTGTGTACTCTTGAAACCCACAGGTTCGGTTTCAAAAAAATCGGATTGGCTCACAACGGAGCCAATTCGATTAGAAATCTGTCCGACAGCAAGATTCAGATTCTTCTGTCTGTCTCCTTTATTTGAGCCCAGACTTAGATATACCTTATGAACTTGCCCATCCATTTTCTCAGTCAATGATTAACAAAGCATCGCCATAGCTGCCAAACTTATAACCTTCCTTCACTGCTGTTTCGTATGCATTCATGACGTATTCAAATTCGCCAAAAGCACATTGCATCATCAGCATGAGTGACAATGGAAGCTGGAAGTTTGAAACGAATGCGTTTGCAACACCAAACTCGTACGGAGGGAAGATGAATTTGTTGGTCCATCCCTCAAACTCTTTAAGGAATCCACCTGGACCTACGGCAGTTTCTATAGCACGCATAGTTGTGGTACCGACTGCACATACGCGATGTCCACCTTCTTTTGACTTATTCACGATGTCGCATGCCTCCTTACCGATGAACATGTCTTCGCTATCGGTCTTGTGCTTTGTTAGATCTTCAACATCAATCGTTCGGAAATTGCCCAGACCTACATGTAATGTGATGAAAGCCTGTGAGATACCTTTGATCTCCATCCTTTTCATTAACTCACGAGAGAAATGAAGTCCTGTTGCTGGAGGGGTGACGGCTCCTTCATGTTTTGCATAAATCGTCTGATAGTTCTCCATGTCTTCAGGAACAGCTTTTCTGAATTTCCTGACCTCATCTGTTAGAGGAGCTTCACCAAGCGAGTAGAGAGACTGCTTGAATTCTTCATGAGATTCTCTTTCTGTCTTGTCCCTGTCACCATCGTATAAGAATCGAAGTGTACGTCCTCTTGAAGTGGTGTTGTCAATCACTTCTGCTACTAATGAATTGTCTTCACCGAAGTACAGCTTGTTTCCTATTCTGATTTTACGTGCGGGGTCGACCAATACATCCCAAAGTCTCATGTCTGCATTCAACTCTCGCAATAAGAACACCTCGATCAGTGCTCCTGTCTTTTCCTTGTTAACATAAAGGCGTGCAGGGAATACTTGTGAATCATTGAAGATAAAAGAGTCACCATCATCAAAGTAGTCAATAATGTCTTTGAATATCCGGTGTTCTATGATACCGGTTTTTCTGTGCAAAACCATCAAACGAGCCTCGTCTCTGTGATAAGGGGGCTCCAAACCGATATTCTCATCGGGCAGTTTGAATTTAAATTGTGAAAGTTTCATACGTTATGATTTGGTTTTTGTATAGTTTCGTTTTCTATTTCTATCGTCTGATTATTCAACCAATCGTCAAATTCAGTAATATTCAAGCAATCTGCTAACTTATATTTGCCAATTCTGGTGCGACACAAATCTGTAAGATAAGCACCCGAACCAAGTGCTGTACCGATATCTCGGGCTAATGCTCTAATATAGGTTCCTTTACTGCATACAACCCTAATGCAGATTTGGTCAGGGAGTCCGCAAGATATCAGTTCTATCTCATCAATCGTGAGTTGTTTGGGTTTCAATTCAATCTCTTGACCTTTTCTTGCCATCTGGTAGGCTCGCTTGCCATTTACTCTTACTGCAGAGAACGACGGCGGTATTTGCTCTATTGTCCCTACGAACTTCTGCAATGTGGTTTCAACTAACCCCTTTGTGATATGATTAGTGGGATAAGTTGCATCCTCCTCTGTCTCTTTGTCAAAGGAAGGGGTGGTTGCACCCAACTTCAGTGTTGCTATGTATTCCTTTACATCAGCCTGTAGTTCGTCTATTCTTTTAGTTGCTTTACCACTGCAGATAATCAATACTCCTGTTGCTAAAGGATCAAGCGTGCCGGCATGTCCAACTTTAAGTTTCCTGTTCCTCGTTCTGTGTCTTAATATGCCTCGTACTTTATTTACGAGGTCGAACGATGTCCATGTATAGGGCTTATTGAAACAGAGAATCTCTCCTTTTTGTGGATTCATATCAGCAAGTATGGTTTAAAAACAAAGTTGCCATACGATGGTGGCAGTACCGACGATTGCACAGTAGATGGCAAAGTAAATCATTTTGCCGCGTTTCACCAAGCTAATCATCCATTTACATGCAACACATCCCGTGAGGAAAGCTGCAATAAATCCAATTGCCAAAGCCATCGGAGATATGCCTGCCATTGCTTGCTCCATTCCTTGTTCCAGCATGTCTTTTACGTTCAGCAATGCTTCACCAAGAATGGGAGGAATAACCATCAGGAACGAGAATTGAGCTAACTTTTCTTTCTTATCACCCAGAATCAGACCCATACCGATGGTACTTCCTGACCGTGACAAGCCTGGCAATACAGCACATGCTTGAGCAATGCCGATAATGAATGCATCAAGCAAAGAAATATGCTCCTTCTCGCGTGGTTTCGCAAAATAGGAAAAGCTCAACAACAATGCTGTGATCAACAGGCATACGCCCACTACCAATAAGCTATGAAACTGTTCCTCTACAAAATCCTTGAAAAAGAGTCCTACGATGCCAATTGGTATCATGGATATGATGATGTTGAGCAGGTAGTTCTGCTCATCATTGAGTTTCGTGATACCATAGCGGCTTGGTATAAAGTCCTTGCCGTGTTTGCAGGCTCCGATAAAAAGCCACATAATTTCTTTCCATAAGACGACCAGCGTACTCAGTACTGTCGCTACATGTACGAGAATGGTAAATGGCATGATAGCGTCTGGATCCTTCACTCCTAGAAGTGCACCTGCTAATGCTAAGTGCCCACTGCTGCTGACCGGCAGGTACTCTGTGAGTCCTTGAAATATACCCATCAAAAGAGCTTGTAACCAATCCATAGTTTTTCTTTTTGATTGTAGTTATGATTCCGTGTCTTGCTTCTTTGTACGAGGTTTTACCAGAATAGCAGCGATGATAAAGATAAATCCTAAGAGGCAAGTGATTGGAGCCACTTTGATGCGGGTATCGCTGAAGATGTCTGCATTGAACATCTCTTCTGTTGTTCCCTCACCAGACATCAGGATGAAACCAATGATGATGATGGCAATACCTACTCCAAGGAGTATGTAGTTTAAGGAACCGAATGCTAAGTTTTTGTTGTTCATATACTGTTAGTGTTTTTTAGAAATCGTAGAATGGTTGGTTAAATGTGATACAATTCGTTGCTGTTCATCTTGAGATACTTTGATAAAGAGAAGTAAGTACAGAGGAACGTGATGAGCAGTCCAAACACCAGCACAGAGATTCCCACGATGATCATTACCTGCATGTTAACCACTGTGTTGATTTCTGGTTCGAGACTTCTAGCCCAATATACAAATCCTATGATGATAGCATCTGCGATGATGGCAGATAAGACTCCCAATAATAGTCCTTGATTGAGGAACGGACGACGGATGAATCCCCAACTTGCGCCTACCAGTTTCATGGTGTTGATGATGAAGCGACGTGAGAAAATAGTCAGTCGTACTGTATTGTTGATAAGAGCAAACGATATGTAGGTGAACAAAGCTGCGATGATGAGCAGGATGATGCTGAACTTTTGGATGTTGTTGTTGACAGCATTCATCAGTTCTTTCTGATAAATCACGTCCATCACCTTCTTGGTAGCTTTTAACTGTTTCGATATTTTTTCGAGACTTTGGTTATTTGCATATTCCGATTTCAGTTTGACTTCAAATGATGCTGTGAAAGGATTGTAGCCAAGGAACTCCGAAGGGTCTGTTCCCATATCAACACATTGCTCGTGTAATGCACGTTCCTTAGAGATGTATTTGAGCGATTTCACATATTGCTGTTCCTCCAGCGATTTCTGCAACGACTCAATTTCTCCTTGACTGATGTCGTCGTTCAGCAGAATCGTGACGTTGATATTCTCTTTAACGTAATTCGATAGATTACGGGCTGTCAGTACAAACAATACGATGGTCCCTAATAATACCAACACCAATGAAGTGCTGATTAGAGCTGTAACAAACTGAGTGCTCAATAATCCTGCAGCTTTATTTTTTGACATATTGTATCTTATAAACTATTTCAACTTAAATAATTTCCTCTCCTTTCAGCGTAGCCGAACTGGAGTCGGTTATTCTTACCTTTACAAAATCACCTATATGGTGGTTTCCACGATCGAACACCACTACTTTATATTGCTGTGTGCGTCCGAATAGTTGGAGTTTCGACCGTTTGCTCACACCTTCCACCAACACTTCAAACGTCTTGCCTACGTCTTTCTTGTAACTCTCAGCCGATAGTTGGTTCTGGAGTGCAATGAGTTCATTCAATCGACGGATTTTGGTCTCTTCAGGTACATCGTCAGGCAGATGCTTTGAGGCGTATGTGCCAGGTCGTTCCGAATATTTGAACATGAAGGCACTGTCATATCCACATTCTCTCATGAGCGAGAGGGACTGTTGATGGTCTTCCTCTGTCTCTGAATGATAACCGCAAAAGATATCTGTGGTCAAACCACAATCGGGTATGATTCTGCGAATGGCAGCAACTCGTTCAAGATACCAAGCACGTGTATATTTCCGATTCATCAGTTTCAAAATGCGGTCGCTTCCACTTTGAACAGGCAAATGGATATGCTTGCAGATATTCGGATATTCAGCAATCACATGAAGTGTTTCGTCGCTCATATCCTTTGGGTGTGATGTTGTGAATCTTATCCGCATGTCAGGGACGGTTTGTGCCACCCTCCTTAACAACTCGGGGAAATCAATGGTTTCCTCACTCCCGTCACTTCCCTTTTGGACGAATTGGTAAGAATTCACGTTTTGACCTAACAGTGTCACCTCCTTAAACCCTTTGGCATGCAAGTCCTTTACTTCGTTCAGAATGCTGGCGAGGTCTCTACTACGCTCCCTGCCTCGAGTGTAAGGAACAATACAATAATGACAGAAATTGTTACATCCTCTCATGATGCTCACAAATCCTGAGATGTGATTTCCGCAGATACGTTCAGGAATGATGTCCTTGTAGGTCTCCGTCGTTGACAACTCGACATTGATAGCCTTCTCACCTGCTTCAACGGATGCAAACAGTTCTGGCAGTTGCAGATATGCATCTGGTCCTGCGACAAGGTCTACATGATGATGCTCAATCAAATCTTGCTTCACCCTTTCTGCCATACATCCTACGACCCCAATAATCATCCTATGCTTTTTACCCATTGCATGTAACGACTCCAGCCGATTAATAATCTTTTGTTCGGCGTTGTCGCGTATTGAACAAGTATTCAGCAGTACAGCATCAGCTCCTTCGATTGTATCTTGACTTTCGTAGCCAGCCATCTTCATCACACTTGCAATCACTTCGCTGTCTGCTACGTTCATCTGACAGCCGTAGGTCTCTATATATAGTTTTTTCATTGGGCCGTATTTATCCAATTTGGTTGCAAAGATACAAAAAAGTTATGAGATAGGCGTTGAGAGTAGAGAGAAAAATGTATTTTTGCCTCAAATAACATAAATTGAGAGGGTTAAATGCCACACCTATGTTTCTTTGAGGATTCAATGCAATTGTCTCTAATCCTGTTTGTGCAAACACTCAGAATCTCTGGTTTTAGATACTCAACTCATTCAGCACCGTGATGAGGCGCTTGTCAAAACGTTTGTCTGTACGGATACACTCTGAGAAAGGTACATAGACAATATCATTGTTCCTGTAACCTACCATCACGTTACGTTGACCTTGCTTTATCGCCTCAATAGCACCGGCACCTGTGCAACTGGCAAGAATGCGGTCGCGAGCTGAAGGAGTTCCACCACGTTGAAGATGTCCAAGGATGGAAACGCGAACATCGAATCCTGGGAACTCTTTCTTTACACGATCAGCATAGTAGAGTGCGCCGCATTTAGGGCTCTCTGAGACGAGGACGATGCACGACTTCTTTGATTTACGGATGCCTCGACCCATGAATTGTGCCAATTGGTCCACGTCCGTCACTTCTTCTGGTACGATGGCTGCTTCGGCACCACAAGCGATAGCGCAGTTCTGGGCCAAAAAGCCTGCATCACGACCCATCACTTCAACGAAGAAAATACGTTCGTGTGAGTTGGCAGTATCGCGGATGCGGTCCACACACTCCATAATCGTATTCATCGTTGTATCGTAACCGATAGTGGCGTCTGTGCCGTAAAGGTCGTTGTCAATCGTTCCCGGAAGACCGATAACAGGGAAGTCGAACTCTACACCGAAGTTCCAGGCGCCAGTCAGCGAGCCATTTCCTCCGATGACTACCAATGCGTCAATCTCCTCTTTCAAGCAGGTTTCATATGCCTTTTTCCTGCCTTCTGGGGTCATGAATTCCGTCGAACGGGCGGTCTTCAGGATGGTTCCACCTCGAGTGATAATACCGCTGACGTCCTCAGTAGTGAAGGTCTTCACTTCACCCTTAATGAGACCATCATACCCTCTGTAAATACCCTTGATATTAAAACCGTTGCAGATGCCTGCACGTGTCACGGCACGGATAGCTGCGTTCATGCCAGGGGCATCCCCGCCTGAGGTTAGAATGCCGATTGTCTTAATCTTACCCATAGTTGTATTTCTTAAGTTTTATTATTTACAGCGCAAAGATAAGGAAAAAATACTAAACCTCGTCGTCCTATTGTAAAAAAATGCATTTCATGGATGTCCGGCCACCTTTAACTGTCATAAAACAAATAAGCGGAACACATCGGTTCCGCTTATCTACTGTATATAATCGTTGATTATTTCTTCTTAGTCCGTACAGCATTCAAGAAGTCTGTCATCTTCTTCAGATTCTCTTCTGAATACATGCCCATGCCGTGTCCACCTTGTGGTTCACGAAGGATGTAGCTCTCTACGCCGACTTTCTGCATTTGGTCGTAGAGATACTGACTTACACATGAAGCAACTACCATGTCTTGATCTCCATGGAACATGTAACCTGGTACATCGTTCTTATCCAAGAAGCCTGTTGCGCTCAGCAATACGAAGTTGTCTTCATTTCCTTCTTTAGGTAAGCCGATGAGCTGCTCTTCTGGCGTATTGCCCTTGCCGCCGAATACCATAGCATTACCACATTCCATCTGGAGCAGTTCAGTAGGACCTGACCAGTCGCAGAATGCGTTCACAGCACTTGACTCCTTTGTATAAGGACCAACCTTACCCTCGATGTCATACTCGGCTTTGCCTTGCTTGGCAACCTTCACACCGTTAGAGAGTGCAGTCACAGCTGACAGATGACCTCCTGATGAGAAGCCGGATGTTGCGATGAATGATGTGTCGAATTTATACTTGGCAGCGTTAGCGCGGATAAAGCGAATAACTGCCTTGATGTCATTAACCTGAGCAGGCCATTTAGCATCACCGATTGAGCGGTGGTTAGGACATACGACTGCGTAACCATTGTCGAGAAGAGCCTTTACGATGGTACCTATATCGGCCATATGCTTAGAGCTGTTGCTGCCCCATGCACTACCATAGATGTGTACCACTACTGGATACTTTTCCTTTTCTACCTTTGGAAGATAGATGTCACACATGTGATAAACCTGACCGTCATCACCTGCATAGTTTACGTCTTTCCATTCCTGTGATGTCTCGATGCTGGGTTGCTGCTGTTGGAAACCTCCAAAGCCGCCGAAACCGCCGCCTCCACCGAAGCCGCCGCCTGGGAATCCTCCACCAGGGAATTGAGCCATCATAACTGTTGCACTCATAAATGTAATACTCAGTGCTAATGTCTTGCAATAATTTCTCATAAGTTAAGTTGTTTAATTGGTGTTGATAAATAAAAAGTTTTAATATAATCGTTACAAAGTAATGATTTCTATTTGTTGAAAAGGTTTAATACTTTAAATGTCAAAACATCTGTATCACTCGTCGGAGTCCTGACACAAATGTGTCAACTTCGT
>CAMYYX010000061.1 GCA_947303695.1 uncultured Prevotellaceae bacterium
CTCTTGCAAGCGCTATCGCAAGTGTACAGAAAGAACTCCGCCCAGCAGCTCAGGCAAAGGCTCCAGCACACTACATTCCAAGAATGCATCGCCCAGTTCGCCAGTTCGCTTTCAGAGGTTAAGAAATTACTCTTGACAACATAATAATATAAGGAATTTCTTCAAAGAAGAAGGTGCAGGTTCGACGGAACCCGCACCTTCACTTTTACTGTATTCTGTTGTCCAATACCGGCCATCCATCTTTGTCAAAGTGCATTTTCTTGATGACCAATTTGGAGGCTCCGTTGTTGGCTCGTGCATAGCCGTGAGCCATGAAGTACCACTGCTCATCGAACTTGTAAGCTGACGTGTGCCCAATGCCATAATAATCGTCATCTCGCTGTGCGATAATGTCTCCTCCACCAGTTGCCATATCTTTCCCATTACGATCAAGATAGGGGCCAGATACTTTTTTTGAGCGGCCTACGGCAACTTTATAGTTGCTATTCGCTCCTTTGCAGCAATAATCCCATGATACAAACAGATAGTAGTACTTGCCTTCTTTGATGATGAAGGGCGCTTCAATGGCATTTGCACCAGCATCTGGTGCTTGGTTTGCACGTTCCATATCCTCTTTTGAAACCAATTGTGCCATCTTATTTCGCAGATAGCGACGTGCGATTGTCTTTGGTTCTCCCTTGGGAGTCTTAAAGTCTTTATCGAGTTTCACGAGTTGGATTCCATCCCAGAATGAACCCCACGTCAACCATGGATTCCCTTTTTCATCCACAATTAGATTGGGATCAATTGCATTCCAATTTGTTTTTTGCTGTACACTTCTAATGACCACACCTTGATCCTCCCACTTGTAGTCAGGAGCTTCTGGATTTAGGGTTTTATTGGTCATTAATCCGATGGCAGAACCATTTTTGCCAAAAGTTGAACAACTGTAATACAGATACCATGTGCCGTTATATTGTTGAATATCGGGAGCCCATGTGTGTCCTCGATAACCAGGAACGGAATCAATGGCCCATTGAGGTATAGACGGCATCACCGAGTGGCCTGGTTGCCATGTCTTCATGTCCATTGATGTCAAACTACCTATCCCTTGTCCTGTGGCAAAAATATAATAAGTCCCTTCACATCGTGCCATCACGGGATCGTGCACATCAGGATTGGTCGCATCAAAATTGAATCGAGGTCTGCGGTTTTCATTTTGTGCAAAGCAGCACATACTTATAAAACTCAAAGCCGTAATGAATACAACAAGTCTTTTCATGGTTACATTAATAATAAAATAAAATCAATTTCTCATGCAAAAATACGAAAAAAAACAGAATCAGACAGCGAGAATCATCAATTATTCACAAAAAAAATAAAAAATATTGCCCATATAGAATTTATTTCGTACTTTTGCAATGTAACTAAATCTTACAACGAAATGAAAGAAATAAAAATCACTAAGCGGGCACACGACGAAATCCGTCGCAGTTTCTCATCAAGAGCACAGATTAACAGCCTGCGTACCGATCCCGAACTGACAGAGATAGTAGATAATTTCGCATTTGACAAGACTTTGCAGAAATCAGAGGGATTCGTGTTGGAAAAGACACGTGTGATGTGTATCTTGGCAGCAACGATTGGTTGTAACGCCATCAATGAATTCAAGCTCTTTGTTGATGCATGTCTGAACTTTGGGGTTAAGCCTCGTGAAATCCGCGAGATTGTCTATATGGCATATCCATATGTGGGTGCAGCATTACTTGTTGACTATACCTTGTTGATGAACGATATCTTCGAGAACAACGGTATCCGTCTTCCACTTGATCCTCAGAATACAGTAGAGAATGATGAAGAGGCTTTTAAGCGTGGATTGGAGCTGATGGACGAGACTTTCGGACCTGGTGCTGGCGAAAGCATGATTGCATCTGCGCCTAAAGGTCAGGAACACATTGGAAAGTTCATGGCTGAATACTGTTTCGGTTATTTCTATTCTCGCAATGGTATCGACACCCAGCATCGTGAACTCATCTGCTTCTGCCTTATCGCAGCTATGGGTGGATGTGATGATCGTCTGCTGGTACATGCTCGTGGATGTAGGAATCACAAGATTACAAAGGATGAGATGATAGCTGTAGCTACCGTCATCCTGCCTTGGATTGGTTTCCCTCGTACGCTCAACGCAGTAAACATCATCAACAAAGCTTATAGCACAGAACAGGTGATGTGATTTTTCGCATGACTCCCTATCAACAAAAAAGGCTCCCAATCGGGAGCTTTTTTTAATTCATGATAGCGAAGTAGTCGACGATGCCTAGCAATCGGTTGTTCTTGTCTACAACCAACAAGGAGTGAATCTTGTATTGGTGGAACATGTACTGAATTTGTGTCAGTTTGGCATCAGGATTGATTGTCTTCGGAGTTGTAGTCATTGCTTCTGATACAGAGAGATTAAAGAAATTCTCTTTCGAGCCCTCTACCGCACGACGGATGTCACCATCAGTGATGATTCCCAGTATCCGCTCATCGCGCATCACGACACCAAGTCCCAAATGTCCGTTACTGATGGAGATGAGGGCGTCAATTAGTTTCATTTCTGGGGGAATGATTGGCAGATGCTCCGTATACATCACGTCCTTCACTTTCGTCACCAGTTTCTTTCCCAGCAAACCGCCAGGATGGAATACTGCGAAATCTTGTGCTTTGAAATGTCGTAACTCTATGAGCACACATGCAAGGGCATCACCCATCGCCATTGCGGCAGTAGTAGATGATGTTGGAGCCAGATTGAGCGGACAGGCTTCCTTTTCTACAGATACGTTGATGTTATGGGTGGCTGTATGTGCAAGGAGAGACTCTGGATTACCTGTCAAAGAGATAATCGGTATATGACGTTCATCCAGAAAGGCTGCCATACGTAGAATCTCATCTGAATTGCCAGAGTTGGAAATCAACAGTGCTACATCATTTACTGTAATCATACCGAGGTCTCCGTGCAGAGCATCGAGTGGGTTCACATAAAACGCCGGGGTTCCTGTACTAGCCAATGTAGCCGCTACTTTCGCAGCGATATGTCCTGATTTACCGACTCCAGACACTACTACGTGCCCTTTACAGTTATACAATAGATTGACAGCACCGTCGAAATTTCCGTCAAGCAGCGGAACCAAATCCAGCAATGCTTGTGACTCGTCTTTCAGACAACGTGCTGCGATGTCTCTTATTTCCATATTAATCAATCAAAGATTTTACTACTGATTCCAAATCTTTTAAATAAAGCATGTTAGGTCCGTCGCTGAGTGCGTTCTCTGGATCGGGATGAGTTTCAAAGAAGAACCCGGTTGCACCGAAAGCTTTGGCCGCAAGAGCCATTGCAGGAACGAATTCACGGTTGCCACCTGTTTTGCCGCCCATAGAGCCAGGACGCTGTACAGAGTGCGTACAATCCATGATGACGGTGTCGGTAATTTGTTTCATGTCGGCAATATTGCGGAAGTCAACAGCGATGTTGTTATATCCGTAGATATTTCCTCGCTCCGTAAGCCACACCCTGTTGTTACCGCTTTCACGTACTTTTTGGACGGGAAACTGCATGTCGATTCCGCTCAAGAACTGTGCTTTCTTGATGTTCACTATCTTGCCTGTCATTGCAGCTGCAACCAATAGGTCAGTTTGTCGGCAGAGGAATGCAGGAATCTGCAACACATCTGCTACCTCTGCTGCAGGTTGAGCCTGCCAGCTTTCGTGAATGTCCGTCAGCACTTTCAGCCCGTATGTCGACTTGATGTCAGCCAACATTTGCAAACCCTTTTCTATTCCGGGACCGCGATACGAATGGATGGATGTGCGGTTGGCCTTGTCATACGAAGCCTTGAAGATAATGTCAATGCCATACGCTTGATTCAGTCGTACCAATTCCTTGGCAACCTCGTTGAGCACTTCCATTGACTCAATCACACATGGACCAGCAATGAGTGTTATCTGTTTATTCATCTTGTTTCTTGGTATATGTTAATACGAAATCGTCGAACACCTTATAATATATAATATATGTGTCGTCTTCTTTCATATCTTTGATAGAGAATTCGCCTTCATATTGCGTTTCGTCGAACGGACTTACTTGCATCTCGTCAACGAAGTTCACACCCTCACGCCCTAACACCTTGAACAGGGTCTCTTTAGCCGACCAATGTAAGAGCAAGCCTATTGTTGTCTCGGCAAACTCGTCATTACGCATGAAACGTGTTCTGACCTTCTCTACACGAGGCAGTTTCTCTTTATCGTCAAATACATTTGTCTTTTCCTCAAATCGTTCAATCTGCTCCACGTCGATACCTATAGGAGCACTTTCAGAGAGGGCAATAGCTACATACCCTTTGGTGTGTGATATGCTGATGTGCAAACCCTCATAGCCCGGTAATAGAGGAGCGCCCAGATCGTTGTAATTGATATGCACCTGACGGTCGAGCACTGTGTAGAGCAACACTCTAACGGCTGTCCATTCAATCCTTCGGAACTCAGAACTGAATTGCTGTTCAGCTTCATTGCTGACAGAATCAGCATCGGGTAGCATGCTGAGTAACTCTTCATAGTCCTCAGTAACGTGCCACACCGCCACACGCATTCCTTCAATATGTTTATCGTAGTACAGCATCAGAATGGAATTTCATCGTTGTCTGATACATTGGTCACTGGTTGAGGTGCAGAGGCTTGATTTGGATAGCTGCTGGCAACCCCTTGTGCTGCAGGTGCAGCTGCTGACTTTGGAGTCAGCATTTCCATACTGTTCACCATGATTTCAACGACCTGACGGCTGATACCTTGCTTGTCGGTATACGAACGTGTCTGAATCTTACCTTCGACATATAGTTTGTCACCCTTATGAACATATTTCTCAACCGTTTCTGCCAGTTTATCCCAGAACAGCAAACTATGCCATTCTGCGCGTTCTGGTACCTGAGTGCCATCACGCATGGTATATGCACGATCCGTGGTTGCAAGTCTTACTGAAGCAACACACACACCTGTATCTAAATATCTGACCGTCGGTTCCTGTCCGACGTTTCCTATAAGCATTACTTTGTTTAAAGACATCTTATTAACTTTTTGACAATTTATAATTTATTAGTTTGGCGCAGCAAGACATAATCAAGAATGGTCATCGCTGCCATTGCTTCCACGATAGGAACTGCACGGGTGAGCACACACGGGTCGTGACGCCCTTTGGCCGTGAATGCGACTTCCTTGCCTGCCATGTTGACGGTGTGTTGCTCACGAAGGATGGTAGGAACGGGTTTGAATAGCACACGGAACACGATCTCTTCACCGTTGCTAATGCCACCTTGTATACCTCCACTATGATTGGTACGCATACGGATTTGTCCATTGTCGTTGTAGAACTCATCGTTCATCTGCGAACCAGTCAGCCCAACACCCTCAAATCCATCTCCGAGATCAAATCCTTTCACGGCATTGATAGAGAGCATCGCTGCTCCGAGTGCCGCATTGAGTTTGCCGAATACTGGTTCCCCCAATCCTACAGGGCAGTTCTTGATGGTACATCCAATGATGCCTCCAATACTGTCATTCTCTGCGCGAACTGCTTTCACCACTTCCTCTATCTGTGCCTGTTGTTCCTCTTTCGTTCCATGTAGTTTATGACTACCAACTTGCAGGATGTCTGCTTCAATCACGATACCTTTCTGTTGCAACACCAGTTTCGCGAATGCTCCACCCACTACTCGACATAGTGTTTCGCGTGCTGAAGCACGTCCTCCGCCTCTGTAGTCACGAATACCATATTTCATCTGGTAAGTATAGTCAGCATGTGAAGGACGGAACACATCCTTGATATTCGTATAGTCTGAGGAATGATGATCCGCATTACGTACAATGAATCCGATAGGGCAACCAGTCGTTTTTCCTTCAAACACGCCTGATAAGATTTCTACCTTATCTGCTTCGTTGCGTGCTGTGGTCAGTACTCCTTGTCCCGGACGGCGACGGTGGAGTTCTGATTGTATGAACTCCATGTCCACGTCAATTCCTGAAGGCATTCCGTCAATCACACCTCCTAATGCTTCACCATGACTTTCGCCAAAGGTGGTCAGCTTGAATATGTTACCGAATGTATTCATCTTCAGATCTGATAATATATCTTTATTGGCAACCTCCACAACTACTTCCGCAGCCTCCGTCTTCTCCACAACCGCCACAATCACCACCTCCGCAATGACCGCCACATCCTCCGCAGCCACCGCTGAGGGCAGTAATCATCTGCGTAATCTCTTCATTCGTTGCCTCACGATGCGTCACAACCGTTCCTACGAAATGCAAGTCTTGTCCTGCACGAGGATGATTCAGGTCAATCGTCACTGCGTCTTCCTTTACTTCGATGACCACACCATTGAATCGGGTTCCGTCTTCACCTTGCAGCGGAATGATGTTACCCTCGAAGATATGAGTAGAGTCGAACTTGCCGTTGTACATGAAGTTTGCCTTGGGCACATCAAACATCAACTGTTCGTCAAACTGACCGTAAGCTTCATCGCATGGAATGACAAAATCGAATTTGTCACCTTCTTTAAGCGGGTCGATCGCAGCCTCGAAAGGTTCGAGCACAGCATTTAGTTTACTGATGAACATGAATGGATGTTCAGCGGAACATTCCTCCACCAACTCCTCTTTCTCGTTTTCTCCTTCTTTCACGAACAATTGGTAAGCAACCGTGATGTAGTTGTTCTTTATTGCCATTTTTTCGTTTAATTATCGTTAAAATCATTAATTTACTTTGCAAATATACGAATAATTAGGGAAGAATCACTAATTTTGCAGTGAAATAATGACTAAAAGGATAAAAGAGAAGACAAAAACCACTATGAATAATATTTTTTGGACAATAATTGGCGTATTGTTGCTTGTCAGTTGCAATCAATCGAGTTCGAACAGCAACACCCCTAAAAACGAAGATTCGACACCTCCATCTCAGCTAGCTCCTAAAGTACGTAAACCTCTCAGTTTTTCAGGGACGTTCTATCAGATTACCTGTCTCGGAAGTCCTGATATCGTCTTCACTGAAGGGGATTATAGCATCGAAGCAGAAGCTCCTGAAAATGTTTTCAACGCCATCAATGTGAATGTCGATAGCAATGTACTGACCATCAGTATTGATTACGAGGAGAGCCTTGGACTCAATCGATTCAAGGACAGCTCCCCAGTCACCCTTTATGTTTCATGCCCTAGCCTTCAGCTGCTCGCTACTTGTGGTACAGGCAACTTCAAATCCATTGGCACCATTCATAACGAGGATATGCATGTAGGGTGCCTTGGTACAGGTTCTATCGAGCTCGACACTGTTATTACTACAGGGACGTTCAAGTACGAAAGTTCTGATGATGGCAATGCCGTCTTCCGTCATATCCATTCTGCTCAGGATTGCAAACTGCTACTTTCAGGCGCAGGCAATACATCCGCTGATGTCGATGTGGCTAGCCAACTGATCATTCAGAACGACCACACGGGCAATGTGTCTGTCAGCGGAAAGGCCAAAACGGCTGATGTGACGTTGCTTCAGAACTGCAACTGCGTTGCTGCCTTTGATGCCGATCAGCTCAACCTCTCTGCTATCCGTGGCAATGTCGTCCTTAAAGGAAAATACGCTCACAAGGATATCTATCAAGGAAAGCACGCGAAAGTTAGTTTATAGTTGACAGTTGATGATTTAAATTTGAAGACAATATGGACGTTAAGATAAACAAGTGTTCTCTTTTTGCTTTCTTTTTCTTCCTTTTATCTTTCCCTTTTTTGGGGACGGAAAGGGGGCTTCATGCACAGACGGTGGGCAACGAACAGGGGTATTTCTGCAATCCGCCACTCCCATATCTTCCCTATAAACTCGATGTGCTGTTCATTGGCAATTCGTTTTCTATCGATGCCTGTACCGCTTTGCCACAGTTGCTGCGTTCTGCAAAACTCAGCACTGTAGCCGTGTATGTGCTCTACAAAGGTGGTTGCTCCATGAAGCAACACTATGAGTACTACCTCAATAACGAACCCGTTTACGAGCTATGGATGTACGACTCACGAGGTGAGAAGAAACTCGAGAACAAAACCACTATACGCAATGTCATGAAGCGGTTTGCCTACGATGTTGTGGTGTTCCAGCAGTATTCGTTGGAGTCGGGCAACTACGATTCGTATGAGCCGTATCTCTCGAAACTGCTGCAGGCATACAAGATTAACACCATTTCACCACGTACCACCTTTGCCTTCAATCAGACATGGGCTTATTCATCCCGTCACAAGGATATCAAACGCTATGGTACGCAGGAAGATATGTGGCGAAAGATATGTCAGACATCCAGCGAGATGAAGCAAAAGTCAGGCATTGATATCATTATTCCTTGTGGTACAGCCGTTCAGAACGCACGCAACCTCACTTCTGTTACTACCGACAACGAGTGGACACGCGACAATCAACACATCAGCACCTATCAGGGACGCTACCTGTTGGCTTGTACTGTGTTCGAAACCCTCATCGCACCTTGTTTTAATGTCAATCTTCGCGATGACCGTACCACTTATGGAAAGAAAGAGCCAGATATTGTCAACGATTCCAATCGCCGAAAGATACAAAATTGTGCCAAACTCGCTGTTGCCAATAACTACAATATCAGCGAATTTGTCAACGAAGAATAGATTGTTTCGGTGAAGTCAGTCACGCCACGTCTTATGGGTGAGTGCGACGGAACTCATCCAGCTGTTTAAAGCAGTGACGGTTGATGATCTCCTCCAACTTGCGATCGTGGTTGTGGTACAAAGTGGGTTGAACGCCTCCGATTTCCATCAGTTCGCCATTCTCCTTGGTGTAAGGTTTCCAATGAACGAAGATGGAAGTGGCGTCAGTGTTGGGGTTGCCGTCGTGAGCGAATTTCGCCCAGATGCTGCTCATCGTGTCTGCCCAGTATTTGTTTATTTTGAGCGTGTTGGATGACAACTGGTTGGAATAGTGGTGAAGCACATCGAAACAATACTTCAGTTCGGCTCCGTGTGCTGATCCCTTGAACTCATTTTGGGTGCCCGACTCGCTGACTGTAAACATATATACGTAAATGTCAGCCTTGCGCATGCCACCGATGGCATCGGCAGTGATGATTGTTTTGGGACGGAACAGCCAGTCGATACTCAGCAGGTCTTGGGGTAGGCGGTCTGCGTCTTCGGAATTGACCGGATAGGCTTTCTTGAATGCCGCGATGTAGGCATCCGTTTCGTCGCCAAACGTCCTTTGCAACTCTGTGCGAGCCTGCTCCATTGTCATCGGCTGATTGTATCGCTGGCGTTGCAACTCATTGAACGTCGTACCGATCATGATGGGGATGTTGTCGCTAAATGATGAAAATGCAGGTTGGAACGGTTGCTGCATCAATACCTCCCTATCGGGTGTAGGACCGAAACCCCACATCATCGGGGTGCCAGGACGACGGGTTCCGATGCTGTTGGCCATTGCCCGCTGACCTGCGGCATAGAGGTCTTTATAGGGTACATCCTTAATCTTATCCACATCCTTCTTGTCGATGCCCAGTTCCTTCAGTACGGCCTCACCCAGTTCTTCCGTCATCGCCTTTGTGTTGACGTTGAGGATGGTTCCGCTCATGATGATGGCTTTGTGGAATAGTCCCTTGGCCTTAGGCATGCAAAGCAGGGTGCCAACCTTACCGCCGCCGCCCGATTCACCGAAGATGGTCACGTTGTTGGGGTCACCACCGAAGTTAGCAATGTTGTCACGCACCCATTCAAGCGCCTGTACTGCATCGAGCATACCCACGTTACCAGAATACTTGTATTTTGGGGAAACGGTCGAGAGGTCGAGGAATCCGAGGATGTTCAGACGGTGATTGATGCTCACCACCACCACATCCTTCTTAGCCAGACACATGCCAGGGTCCCATTCCGAAGTGCCTGAGTCGAAACCGCCTCCATGCAGCCAGAACATCACAGGCTTCTTCGCTTTCAGGTCTGTTGTCCATACATTGAGTACGCAGCAGTTCTCTGACATCTGCTCTTCAGTCATCGGAC
>CAMYYX010000062.1 GCA_947303695.1 uncultured Prevotellaceae bacterium
GTCGATGAACTCGTAGTCGAACGAGGCTCGTTTGTTCTTTATGTTGATGCGCTGTGGCTTCTTGTCTTTTTTCATTGTGGTAGGGGCTTATTGGGCTAATAGGGCTAATGAGCCTTGTTGGTAAGATAGTGCTCAATAATGGCGGGTGTGACGGTTTCCTCGTAGTCGTCGAGGTAGTCGTCGCCGTAGTCGTTAAGGGCTTCAAACTGCTCATATTGCGCCATGAATTCCTCTTCGGTCTTGTCAGCTTCCAACTCCTCACGATGGGCTTTGTATTCACGTGCTACATCGAAGAGGAACTGGCCGAACTGCTTCATGCCCCATTCTTTCTTGAGGAGCATTGGGAAGGGACCGAGTAGCACATATGGGCCGTATCCATTCTGAATCAGCTGGATAAATCCGCCCTCCATCACTTCGTCACGCAGATAGCGATAGGCGAGCAGACAATGCTCGTTGAGCGACAGCATGTCCATATTGCTTTCGTTCAGATGACCGCCAATACGTGTGATGAGTTGGTCGGTCTCTGTGTTGAGATATGTTACTGATTCTTCGTAGGTCATAGCTTTATTGTCTTTCTTTTATCCAACCGTTTCGGTAGGCGAAAAGTAGTTTCTTCAGGTCCTCGACATTCTTCTTCAACTGCTTTCCTTTATCTGTATCCTTTACGTACATGCGGTTCTGGCTCATCTCGACAATTTGGGTTGTGCTGCGGATGTCTTCGCCTCGTCGGATGGCTTCTTCTGCCGATACGAATGGCTGGTGTTGTACGAGTTCAAGACCACGTGAGTGGAACGTAAGTGTGTAGCCAGCTATACCAGTCTTTGGCTGATAAGCTTTAGAGAATCCTCCATCGATGACCATATGCTTTCCGTTAGCCTTGATAGGGGTCTCTCCCTTCAGGGTACGGACGGGGACGTGGCCGTTGATGATGTGACGATGTGTACCTTCCACCTTGAAGTTGTCGAGAATCATATCCATCACTTGCTCATTGTCGCTGTACTTATAGTAGTAGCCTTTCTTCTCTGTGTAGGTCGACTCGTCGGCGATGAAATAGCGCTCGAAGGTGGTCATACGGTCCTTGTCGAACAGCGGACTGTTCTTGCCGCACCACAGGTACCACAGGAAGTCAATGGCGAACTGTTTCTTGTCGCCTTTCACATCGTTGTTGAAGGCAGCAAGTACCAGTCGTCCTGTCTTCTTCATCAGTTCGATGCCCTTGTAGGTCTTGCCTTGAATCTCCACTTCCTTCAGCGAACCGTCTTTGTTGAGGGGCACGGATGCGTGGAACATGAGGTTGGAATTCGATATGGCATACATGCCACCATGCGACAGCAGGCAGTTGATGTGGCTGCGGAGTTTCTCACTTGCCGAGAACGAATGTACGAGCTTGTTCATCAGTTCCTGCTCATCAGGACTGAGGTCGTAAGGGTGCTCAGGGTCGATGGTTGGCAGGTTGGTATCGAGCAGCGGATAGGTCTTGCCGCCAAGCGTGATGGTGCCTTCCTTTTTATTAATAAGATGGAGCAGGTTGCGGTCTTGCATCTCGAACTCCGGTCTGCGGTTGATGATGCGAGCCTCCTCCTTAAACTGGATGATAGTGATGGCCTTATGCATCAGCGCCATGAGCCGTTCTGTCTGCATGTCTTCCTGCGGATCTTCGCGCAGGTTGACTACCTTGAACTGCTCGCATGGGTCGTCTTTGTAGGTGTACATGGCGAAGGTGGCGAGTGGTAGCAGATTGATGCCGTAACCGTCTTCGAGTGTGCTCAGGTTGCCATAACGGAGTGTCATGCGCAGCACGTTGCAGATACAAGCCCTGTTGCCTGCAGCAGCACCGAACCAGTCGATGTCGTGGTTTCCCCATACGATGTCGAAGTGATGATAGTTCATCAATGTGTCCATGATGAGGTGCGCACCCGGACCACGGTCGAAGATGTCGCCCAGCAGGTGAAGGCGGTCAATCGCCAATCGCTGTATCAGCCGACACAACTCGATGATGAATGCGTCAGCACGGTCGGTTTCGATGATGGTTTCTACGATTTTGCTGTAGTACTCGTACTTCTTGTCCTGTTCGTTTCGTGGCGATTCGTGCAGCAGTTCCTCGATGATGTAGTCGAACTGAGCGGGTAGGGCCTTGCGGATTTTCGACCGCGTGTATTTGCTCGACACCTCGCGGCAAACGAGTATCAGTTGGTGGAGCGTTGTCAGGTAGAAGTCCGTCATATCCCTGCCGTGAGCCTTTGCCTTGATGAGCTGCAGCTTCTGCTCCGGATAGTAGATGAGCGTACACAGCTCCTGACTCTCTTTCTTGGTCAGCGTGTCGCCCAGAATCTCCTTCACCTTTCGCTTCACATAACCCGATGCATTACGGAGAACATGGTTGAAGGCATCACTCTCGCCATGTGGATCGCTGATGAAGTGCTCCGTCGGCTTAGGCAGGTTCAGTATCGCCTCGAGGTTGATAATCTCCGTCGACGCGTCAGCAATCGTAGGGTACGACTGCGACAACAACTGCAGGTAGCGCATGTCGTTCTTTATCTCCTCTTCCGTGAATATGATGTCCTTCGTTTTCATGCCTATTCGGGTTTGAAATGCAAAGGTACAAAAAAAAGTTTATAGTTGATAGTTTATAGTTTAAAGTCTGTTGAAAGTTGGAAAATATGGCCTTTGACCTTAGATTTTTGACCTTAGACCTTCAAAATAAAAGCTTGTTTTTATTGTCGAGCGTTAGATTTTATGCAAAAATAAAGTTTATAGTTGATAGTTTATAGTAAATAATAATCCTTAGGTATTATTTGCTCCACAGTACTTTTTTCTCCTTCCCTAATATAAATGTTTCCCTCTCCTGAAATATTTTCTGTTCGTGGTCCACGAACAACTTTTTCCTCTCTGCAAAGAAACAATAACCCTTTGGCTTCGCTAAATGATTCACTAGAAGACAACAAACTTAGCGTTTCGCGTTTCAGTTGTTACAGTTCAAAAGTAAGTCAACTCTACCTCCAGATATAATTCCGCTAGAATTTAAATTGTTTGGAGCCTGAATTCGTATCGAATTTAGGCTGAATTCAAGGCCTTTGAAGGCTGAATTCTATCGAATCCCCTGTAGCATAGTGTAGAGGGGTGTCTTTATCAGCCCGAAGTAAACTCATTGCCAGCCCGAAGTAAACTATTTGCTCGCTTGGAGTAAACAATCAGCTTGGCGAATAAAAAAAGCTACTTTTATATATGAACCTCTTTATCTTACTCTTATCTATCAACTTTAAACAATAAACTATCAACTTTCTTTTTATTTTGTTTTGCAGTTTCAAAGAAACGTTGTATATTTGCAGTGTTCTTCTGCCGAAGTTCACTTTCGGGTGGGCAAAGAAAGGGGAACCTATATATATAGAAGGCGTTTACTTGACGCTTTGTGCTTGACATTCCGAAATCTGGCAGTTTCGAATAACAGTCAAAACACAATGCAACAGTAGATGCTCATGAGTATGTAATAGCATATGGCAACTACATACACGCGTGGGCTTCTGCGTTGCTCGTACTGACTGTTAGGGCGATGCCAGAGCCTCGGAGTGTGGGACGAGTAACAAGGACTCCCACGCTTTTCTTTATGTATCAGCCAAAATTTGTTTTAAACCTGTTTGTTTTGGGAGCCGCAGACAATAAAAATGTTTTACATTATGTTATTTGGTTTCAATCACATTAAACTGTATGTTTCTATCTTTAGTTTATTTGCCCTCCTATGTTTGGGGTTATCTTCTTGTGGCAATGATGATGACGAGAATAATAATCAAGGTGAATCAACAATTGTTGATGGTGTTAATGTCATAAAAGGGAGAAAAATAAAAGAGTTAACAACCTTTAATCAGGAAAACGAAGTTTTTAATCGTTATTCTGTAGAGTATGACGCAAAAGGCCGACTGAGCATTATTAAGGTAAATGGATCCGACTTGGCAAAAATAAATTATGACTCACGCTCATTGATCATATATCTTAATGATTATTACGCTGGAAAACGATTATTTCGGTTTGTTTTTTCATTGAACACCGATGGGTACATATCTGCAATCGGAAACAGTGCATTGTATTATGATTCAAATGGATATTTAGAGCGAGTAGTTGAATCATATGATTGTGTTGGTGAATTAAAATATAATAATAATGATTTGATTGAAGCATTAATTTGGAAGAATTCTATGAAAGGATTCTTTATTACTTATGTTGGAAAGTATGGGAATAAGGGAGATTTGTATGTTCATGTTAACGGTCCAAAAATTCGAAACTATGGTTCTGGTTATCGTTACAGGTATTCTCAGGATAATAAAAATGTCGTTTGTCTAATTGCATTGATGTCTGGGCTGTTTGGTAGAGTTCCTCAAAGCGTGTTACATTTTAAGGATGAAAAAGAAGCGTCAGCATTTTTTGAGTATGATGCAGAAGATATTGAATATAATAGGGATATAAGAATTTCTTTTGTATATCAATAAAAAAGGAAGATGCAAAGAATGTGAAGAGAACCTCGATAGTTTGATAAAAACTTTCGGGGTTCTCTTTTATACCATCATATTGAAGATGACGACAATATCTTTGAGTAATTCTTAACAGAGAATAAAAGAATGTAGCAGGAGGTTTACAGCGAAAGTATAAAGCGATCCCAATCTTTTGCTGTACCGCGTCCATTGAATACTTTCTGCTGCATTCGTTGACGACTTTGTGTGATGTTGCTCTTGCTGGTTGCAAGAAGGGTAGACATCATCGAAGGCGAAACACCCATCTTGATGAGCACACAGATGTGATATTCTACTTCTGAGAAGTTATAGGAAGAGTAGAGCCTTTCCCTGAAGTTTGGGAACGATTCATCTAGTCGTTCTTCAATCATCATCCAATCCTTTGCTCTCAGCATCTCGCCGTTCCTGTCGTGCGACACTAACAGACGGTCGAGTTCCTTATCGTAGAACTCTCGCTTCACGGCATTCAGGGTTCCCATCTCCTCATAGAGTTTCTTTCGTTCGATGGCCTGTTTGCGGATTCGGATGGCAAGCACAGTCGCTACAGCAATAAGTATGATGGCTATGATCACCACGATGAAGATAATCTTGTTACGCTGGGCACTCTCAGCTTCCAACTCCGCATTCTTTGTATGCAGCATGTCGCTTTTGACTTGCTCGTTCAATCGCAGAACCCTTGCAATCGCCAACTTCTTCTGGTCGCTGTTTGCATCCGAATCTTTCTCCATTTCCATCCGGCTGATATCCACGATCGTTTCTGTACACAACCTCATTCCTAATGTGTCGCTATCCTGCAGACAATAGAAACGAGCCAGGTCTTCCATCTGCAAAGCCTCGGAGTAGAGCTCGTTGCGAAGGTATATCAGTCCCATCTGAGCATAGATACGACTCTTGAGATGAGTAGATACATGAGTGCTGTCTTTCAGTAGCGCTTTGTTGTAGTAGAGTAGGGCTTTATCCCCATGATGATGTTCAGAATGAACTCTTCCTGCATAGTAATATGACTCTGCCAGGAATCCGCTTTGTGGAAACTGCTCAAAATACCTTACAGCAATGTTGATGAGCGAATCGGATTGAGGAGCCTTTGACAACTGTTGTGCTTTGTCCATCGCTTTCACTTGTAGCAAAGAATGGTAAGCCTTGAATTCATCAGATGCCTCAGCAAACTCTACACGACTACCCAACTCCTTCAGTACAGAAATCGCACTGTCGGGATTGGTCTCAACCAATTGGTTCAGCTCATACAAACGGTCCATTTGGCAGTCCTGATTACAGGCAACCACCAATCCAATCAGTAGTATGGAGCAATATAAAAGTCGTCTCATCTGTCTGCTGTTTCCTTACCTAGCTAAAAGCTGTGCAAATGTACGAAAAAAAACTGGAACAGCAATATGTTTCTTTAGAAAATGTAAGATTTCGCACATAGAATATTGCAATAAAAAAATGAACGCACATTCACATGTACGTCCACCCAAAAAAACAACAATTATAAAAAAGTTTACTACTTATTAATATCTAATACTATTATTAATTCTCTTCAATGTCAATCACTCAGCATCTCGTTATCTTCTGTTCTGGTTCTGGTTTTGCTGTCCGCCAAACTGAGGGAACGGCCCGAATTGTGGGAACATACCTCCGTTGTTGTTTCCGTTTCTATTGTTTCCGTTTCTGTTACCTCCGTTTTGCATTCCCTGCCAGTTTCTCTGGTTGTTCTGATTGTAATTCGGAACGAATCGTCTCAGGGCTTCCATGCTGTATCTTGATAGAGCGATTCTCACTTTGTGAATCTGCTTCCAGGAAAGAACTGAATGGAACTTCTTATAGTAGGTCTGTTCTACTTTCCTGCTCTCTATTTCAAGATTGATTGACCTTGTTATGATCTGCTCGTAATCAGCTTCGGTCTTTGCGCTAAATCCCTTAGCCATTACTTGCTGAATCTGTGAGTTGACCTCTCTCTGCTTATTCATCATTTCGTGCATCAACGGGAAGAACTTCTTGCATTCTTCGTCGTTCAGACCTGCTTCGTTCTTTACGAACTCTTCAAGTCCTTGGTTGTATGCTTCAGGCGAGAAAAATTGGCGTTGATTTCTCTGTCCGTTATTCTGCTGTGCGAAGCATGTAGCTGTGATGGTGCACAAGCAGATGATGATAGCATAGATGCGTCTTCTCATGGTAGCTCAGTTTCAATTAATATCCACTTCCTGAAAGGTAGTTATAAACATCGTTATAATCTACCATTGCGTAGTTGAGTGCGTCCTCCTGATAAGTCTCATCGTAGGTCACATCAGCAGTATTCATCTTGCTCATTAACTGAGAACTGTCATCTGGGTTCGATTTGTTGAAAACATTCACACATACTAATGCTCCAACCATGCAAGCTGCAACCAAACCAGACCATTGCATCCAATGGCTCCTTCTCTTAGGAGCTATGCTAATGATTTTCGTTTCGTTTGCTGGTATATTCTCCATTACCCTTGCTGTCAAGCTATCGAAATATCCTTCTGGCACGGTGAATGGATTCTTTTTACCGCATCTGTCAATGATATGTTTTTCTTCTTTCATAGCAAATGATACTTATTTTCAACTATATGACTGCGAACAATTGGAAAGGTTTAATCTCTATTATTAAAATACTCTTCGATTTTTTTTACTGCCAAGTGAAAAGAAGCCTTGAGTGCTCCTACGCTTGTTCCTGTGATCTGCGACATCTCCTCATATTTCATCTCCTCGAAGTATTTCATGTTGAATACAGCTTTCTGTTTGTCTGGAAGTGAGTTGATCGCTTCTTGCAGCATCAGTTGAGTTTCGTCTCCATCAAAATAAGGATCGCTTTCGAGAGTTTCTGTCACCATTGAATTGAGGTCGTCGAGTGACAATTGTTCTCGTTTGTGGTTGAGGAATGTCAGACTTTCGTTATAAGCTATCTTGTATAGCCACGTTGAGAGTTTTGATTCTCCTCTGAATGACGTGATGTTTGTCCACGCCTTGATGAATGTGTTCTGCAAAACGTCATCTGCATCTTCATGTTCAACGACTAATCGACGTATCTGCCAGTAAAGTGGTTGGCTGTAATGATTGACAATTTCCTCAAATGCCCTGGTTTGGGTTTTTGGATCTTGTAATCGTCTTAATGTCTCTTCTTCGTTGTACCTGCTCATCGTTGCATTGCGTCGAGATCATCTATTGGTGTTAGCTGTGAAGCTATAGTTTCTTTATCTCCAAGTTCTTGAAAAGATGTACAAGAATGCCAAGGATTCACAATGCTGTTATTTCAAGTAACACTTTCTAACTGTCTTACCGACTTTTAATATATAACAGCCTTTTGGCAGATTGTTGAGCTCTATAGTTTTGTCTGCACTGTCAATTTTGATGGTATTGACTTTAACGCCGGCAAGGTTATAAATCTCCAGTACCTGTTTCTCTGCGTTTTTGATGTGTATCGTTGATTCGTTGACAAGGATTGACACTGCTTGCAACTCTGTCTCAACTGGTGCTTTCTGCACATCTTGAGCCATAGCTGCCTGGCCGAAACCGAGTAGCATTGAAAAAACCAATACTATGAGTGTTTTTTTGTTCATACGCAGTGCTAGTTTTACTTTTCGTGGCAAAATTACGATTACTTTTTGAATCTTGCAAATTTTTTGAGCACTTTTTTTCAACTTTCTCACTAACAGCCTTATTTTTAACAGTTTTTTTTAGTTTTATGTGCAATTGATGGCAAATCGTGTTTTATATAAATAAAAATAAGGTGTACTACGGAAGCACACCTTATCGTATGAATAATAAAGACTATTTGGAATTATTCCTTTGTCATTTCAGCCTTCAATGCAGCGAGTGCATCAATGTCACCAAGAGTGGTGCTGGCTGCCTTGTTCTGGATAGCAGGAGCTTCTTCCTTCTTAGCCTTGCTTGCCTTCTTAGCTGTAGCAGCTTCTTTCTTTGCTGCCTTTGCTTCAGCACGCTGAACATCTTCGAAGATGCGGCTGTGAGAAAGGATGATGCGCTTTGCATCCTTGTTGAACTCGATTACCTTGAAGTCGAGGGTCTCACCAAGCTGAGCCTGGCTGCCGTCTTCCTTCACGAGGTGCTTAGGAGTTGCGAATCCTTCTACACCGTGCTCGAGGCTGATAACAGCACCCTTGTCAAGGATTTCGATGATCTTACCTTGGTGAACAGAATCCTGAGTAAAGATTGTCTCGAAGTTGTCCCAAGGATTGTCTTCGATCTGCTTGTGACCAAGGCTCAGACGACGGTTCTCCTTGTCGATGTCGAGTACCTGTACTTCGATTTCTGCGCCAATCTGAGTGAACTCTGATGGGTGCTTGATCTTCTTTGTCCAAGAGAGGTCAGAGATGTGGATCAGTCCGTCTACACCTTCTTCGATTTCTACGAATACACCGAAGTTAGTGAAGTTGCGAACTTTTGCCATGTGGTTAGAACCAACAGGGTATTTCTCTTCGATCTTCTCCCATGGATCTGGCTTGAGCTGCTTGATACCAAGTGACATCTTACGCTCGTCGCGGTCGAGAGTGAGGATAACTGCCTCTACTTCGTCGCCAACCTTCATGAAATCCTGTGCACTGTGGAGGTGTGCGCTCCAGCTCATTTCTGAAACGTGGATAAGTCCCTCAACACCAGGTGCGATTTCGATGAATGCTCCGTAGTCAGCCATTACGACAACCTTACCCTTCACTGTGTCGCCAACCTTGAGGTTTGCGTCGAGTGCATCCCATGGATGTGGAGTAAGCTGCTTCAGACCGAGAGCAATGCGCTTCTTCTCTTCGTCGAAGTCGAGGATAACGACATTGATCTTCTGGTCGAGCTCAACTACTTCCTTAGGATCGCTTACGCGGCCCCAAGAGAGGTCTGTGATATGGATGAGACCGTCAACACCGCCGAGGTCGATGAATACGCCGTAAGAAGTGATGTTCTTAACAACACCTTCGAGGATCTGACCTTTCTCGAGCTTGCTGATAATCTCTTTCTTCTGCTGTTCGATTTCTGCTTCAATCAATGCTTTGTGTGATACGACAACGTTCTTGAAGTCCTGATTGATCTTCACAATCTTGAATTCCATTGTCTTACCAACGAATGTATCATAGTCGTGGATAGGCTTCACGTCGATCTGGCTTCCTGGGAGGAATGCTTCGGTTCCGAGTATGTCAACAATCATACCACCCTTTGTGCGGCACTTGATGAATCCCTTAACGATTTCGCCACTATCAAATACTGCGTTTACGCGATCCCAAGAACGTGCTTGACGTGCTCTCTTGTGTGAAAGAATGAGCTGGCCTTTCTTGTCTTCCTGGTTCTCGATGTAAACTTCAACCTTATCGCCAACTGCGAGGTCTGGGTTGTAGCGGAATTCGTTGCGTGGGATGATTCCGTCTGATTTGTAGCCAATGTTTACGACCACTTCACGGTCG
>CAMYYX010000063.1 GCA_947303695.1 uncultured Prevotellaceae bacterium
AGAAAAATTTATATCGCAAGCGATTTATCCAAAACTTTAAGTTTATTTAACAATAAGTCGCGTACGATATTCTTTTGTCTGCCGAACCCTTATTTGCACCCTCACGAGACTGCACGTGTAGCCTCACGAAGCAACAAATTTACCCTCGTGTAGCAAGCGTTTACTTCCTAGCTTAAATTCGAGTCGGATTCAGCGTTCAAACCCTTCGAGTTTAGTTAATGAATTGTTAAGTTGTTGAGTTTCTCTTTTTTTAGCCCTCGCCTTTTAAAGGAGAGCGGGGAGAGGGTCCGCCTGATTGTTACCCTTAAGGGAAAATTTTGTTACCCCTAAGGGCTGCATATTTTTCCCTTGCTTTTCGCAAAATAAATAGATAAGACAATACTTGAGCTATTCAAGAATCATTTAACAGTTGTTTTGTTAAAATATAAATGAAGAGAAACGCCATTATTTTCACGATTTTAGTACTTTTTGCAGGTCTAAGCATCACAGAATAGTGCTGTCAAAAGCATCGTAAGTCATTGCCTTTTAGAGAGTTAAATAGATAATGGCTACTTTTTATAGTCTCAGTCTCAGAATCTCAATTATTTTTTATGCTACCCCCATTTTGCTGATATTACTTATATATTTATTATAACTATCTATATATCAATAAGTTATGAGTATTAAAAGAGGGGTGTATGAGTTGAATTATGGCTTTTTTTCTAATTGAGACTGAGATTTGAGACTGACGATGAAGAGTTAATTATCAATTTTCCTCTATGAGGCCCATCAGTTAACAGGAAAGAATTAATCGATACCTTGCTCCACCTAACAAGGCAACAACGCCTTTATACTCCAGTTCGTAAAGGCAACTGCTGACGGTGTGGAAATTGAGACCTGTTTCCACGACTATCTGATTGATTTGCTTGTTATCACAATTACGCAAGGCCTCAACAATGGTGGCTTCGTCTGGCGTCAACTCTGGGAAAAACGTTTGAGGGGCATCATCTTCGCTGGCAAACAAAGTACCTTGCATCCAATTCATCGATTTGAGGAACTCGTGAGCATTGGGTATCATCGTAGCTTTCTGGCGTGCAATGAGCTTGTTGCACCCTTCGCTGAACTCATCGGAGATACGACCTGGGAAGGCGAACACATCACGATTGTAGGTCAATGCCAATTCGGCTGTGATGAGGGCTCCTCCGTGTTCTGCACTCTCGACAACGATGGTAGCATCAGCAATACCTGCCACAATTCGATTTCGACGAACAAAGTTGATCTTTTCGGGTGTCGTTCCGCTAAGGTATTCTGTCAGCAGACCTCCGTTTTCTGTCATCTTAGCGGCTGTCTGACGATGTACTGCGGGATAGATGCGATCGAGCCCATGAGCCAAGACACCAACTGTGGTCATCCCATTCTGCAAGGCTGCACGATGGGCATGAATATCGATACCATAGGCCAATCCGCTCACAACGAGTACATCCGGACATTCACGTTTCAGGTCGGCAACGAACTCACGACAGATATCCTTGCCATATTGGGTACAGCGACGTGTGCCAACGATATTGATGACATGTTGGCTATTGAGATCAGCATTTCCGCAGAAGAACAAGACCAAGGGGGCATCATTACACTCCAACAACCGCTGAGGATAGTCGTCGCTATTCATGGTGTAGGCTTTGATGCGTTTCTTCTCGATATACTCACACTCGGCTTCAGCCAAACGCATGGCTTCGCTACAATCATTCAGCGCTTCCTGAAGCTGTCGGGCAGCATCGGGTATGAGGTCTGTGATGTGTTTACGGTTTTCAAAAATGGCTGTAGCCGACCCCGCCTCTTCATAGAGACGTTTGGCTGTGACAAGGCCTACATGAGGCAAATGGGACAGAGCAATGGAATAGAGGATTTCTTGCTGGTAGTCTGTCATATCAGAGGATGTCTACTTCGCTGAGTTCGCCATTGACAACACATACAGTATCGACCACACCTTTGAGGGCTACCTTCATATCGGATTTCCTAAAGATGTCTTGATAGAAGATATACTTGAAACGATCATGAACAAAACGCGACTTGATGACAAACTCATCACCACTTCGCAATGGGGTCTTGAACCGCATGGTGATGGATGACACAACAGCATCGATGCCCTTTGCATGCAACTCAGCAAAGCTGATGCCACGCGAGAGCAGGAACTCATGGCGTGCATGCTCGAGGTAATGCTGATAGTTCGCGTTGTTGACAATTCCCTGAAGGTCGCACTCATAATCACGAACCTTCAGGGATAATTCATGTTGATATTCCATATATTAACTTACTTGGCTTCCTGCTTTCACTTCGTGCTCGACTGTGGTGACACTAATGGTGCCGTCGTAGTTCTCAGCAGAAAGTATCATGCCTTGACTCACAAGTCCGTTCTTGAACTCACGAGGAGCCAGATTGGCGATGAAGAGAACCTGTTTGCCTTTCAGCTGCTCTGGCTCGTACCACTGAGCAATACCTGAGACGATCGTTCGTTTCTCAAGTCCATCATCGATGAGGAACTTCAGCAGTTTCTTCATCTTTGGTACACGTTCGCATTCAAGGACAGTTCCAACACGGATATCGAGTTTCTGGAAGTCATCGTAAACGATGGTCGGCTTCACAGGCTCAGCCTTTGCATTTGCTGCCTCGTTGGCACGAACAGTTGCCTGCAGTTTCTCCACTTGCTGCTGGATGGTTTCGTCTTCAATCTTCAAGAAGAGCAGCGATGGTTCGCCCAACTGCTTCCCTGCTGGCAGGAGGTCGGTCTTTCCAAGATCCTCCCAGTTGAGGGTATCCATACAAATCATCTCACGCAGACGTGCTGAAGAGAATGGAAGGAATGGCTCGAATGCAATAGCAAGGTTGGCTGTCAGCTGCAGAGAGATGTAGATGACTGTCTTTACTCGCTCTGGGTCAGTCTTGATGACTTTCCAAGGCTCTTCGTCTGCGATGTATTTGTTTCCGATACGTGCCAGATTCATGGCCTCCTTCTGCGCATCACGGAACTTGAAATCCTCAAGCAGAGCCTCCACGCGGTCTTTCACCTGAGCAAACTCAGCAAGTGCAGCACGATCGGTATCTGTGAGTTCTCCACACGCTGGCACAATGCCATTGTAGTATTTCTTCGTCAGTTGAAGTGCACGATTCACGAAGTTGCCATAGACTGCTACCAGTTCGTTGTTACAACGTGCTTGGAAGTCTGCCCATGTGAAGTCGTTATCTTTGGTCTCTGGCGCATTTGCCGTGAGGACATAACGCAGTTCGTCCTGACGATTGGGAAGTTCTTCCAGATATTCATTGAGCCAAACAGCATAGTTCTTAGACGTAGAAATCTTCTCACCTTCGAGATTCAGGAACTCATTGGATGGGACGTTATCGGGAAGAATATAGTCACCATGAGCCTTCAGCATGGAAGGGAAGACGATGCAATGGAACACAATGTTGTCCTTTCCAATGAAATGGATGAGACGGCTTTCAGGATCTTGCCACCATTGCTGCCAAGTGCCCCACTTCTCTGGATTTGCATCGCAGAGTTCCTTTGTGTTGCTGATATATCCAATAGGAGCATCGAACCACACATAAAGCACTTTACCTTCTGCCCCCTCAACAGGTACAGGAATACCCCAGTTGAGGTCGCGAGTGACAGCACGAGGCTTGAGGCCTCCATCCAGCCAACTCTTGCATTGGCCATAGACATTAGGACGCCACTCTTTGTGTTCCTGGAGAATCCATTGTTCCAACCAAGGCTGATACTGGTCGAGTGGAAGGTACCAATGTTTGGTGCTGCGCTTCACGAGCGGATTGCCTGTCACAGCATTATATGGGTTGATGAGTTCGTCTGGAGAAAGGGTGCTACCACACTTCTCACACTGGTCTCCATAAGCGTCCTGAGCATGACACTTAGGACATTCGCCACGAATGTTACGATCGGTAAGGAATTCGCCTGACTGCTCGTCGTAATACTGCTCACTCTCGATTGCAATGAACTTACCCTCATCGTATAGCTTCTTGAAGAAGTCGGATGCGAACTGGTGATGAATCTTTGAAGTCGTACGACTATATACATCAAACGAAATGCCGAAAACCTCGAATGACTTTTTGATGATGTTATGATAACGGTCTACAACGTCCTGTGGAGTACATCCCTCCTTGCGTGCCCTGATGGTTACAGGTACACCATGTTCGTCGCTACCTCCTACAAAGAGCACATCCTTGCCTTTCAGACGAAGATAGCGCACATATATATCTGCTGGCACATACACGCCAGCAAGGTGTCCTATATGAACAGGACCGTTTGCGTAGGGAAGTGCCGATGTTACTAATGTTCTTTTCATTCTTTTTTCTTATTTATGCACCAATGTGCCAATATTTTCTCCTTCTATTACTTTCTTCAGATTACCAACGATATCCATGTTGAACACATAGATTGGCAGGTTGTTGTCCTGACACATGCAGATAGCTGTGAGGTCCATCACCTTCAAACCACGTGAGAGAACTTCGCTATAGGTGATGTCATTAAACTTGGTTGCAGTAGGATCTTTCTCTGGATCTGTTGTATAGACTCCATCAACACGTGTACCTTTCAGCATGACATCGGCCTCGATTTCGATACCACGAAGGCTGCTTCCTGTGTCAGTCGTGAAGTAAGGATTGCCTGTTCCTGCCGAACAAATCACAACTTCACCATTCTCCATTGCTTCGATGGCTTTCCATTTGGTGTAGAACTCACCAATAGGTTCCATACGGATAGCGGTAAGTACACGACTCTTGCAACCAACTGCACCCAATGCGCTACTCAAAGCAAGAGAATTGATGACTGTGGCACACATGCCCATCTGGTCGCCCTTTACACGATCAAAACCCTTACCAGCACCACTGAGTCCGCGGAAGATGTTACCTCCACCGATTACAATACTAATTTGCACACCTAAATCATGGATCTCTTTAATCTGTCGCGCATAATCGTTGAGACGATTAACGTCGATTCCATACCCTTGTTCGCCCATCAGACTTTCTCCGCTGAGCTTCAACAATATTCTCTTAAATCTCATATATGTTTGTTATTTCGCTTTTCCGTTTCGAGTACCGCCCGTCCAAGTATCTGTAGTAGCTTTAATTGCAGTAGCTGAATTAGATACTGTAATCGAAATATCACCTGCCGTCTGTGTCAATGTCTGGTCAGCCTTGATACCAAAACACTTGGATTGGTCGACGGTGTAAGTACCTCCGCTGACAACGAGCGATACATCTGTTCCTGTGAAATCCAGGAATCCTCCATTGAGCGTAGTATCGGTAGTTTTTGTGGTTTTCTTACCACGAATACCTCGTGAACCATTCCCAGTTACTGACCCATCAATTGTTCCTCCTGAGAATGTGGCTTTATAGGAAGTACGAATACCTTCTGCAATATCACCACTAACTGCAAAAGCAACAGTACCACCAGACATGGTGAAGAGGCTATCGCACTTAATTCCCGTACCATCTTTCTGTGACACATTGAGTGTGAGCGTTCCACCTTTTATCTTCACATTTCCGTAATCATCGGAATCAATACAATCACTTCCACAGTTAGAGATGGTCACTATGCCACCATTCATCTGGAAGTAATTATCTTCTGGAGTAGCTTTCTCGCCCTTACCACAGTGGATACCATCTTTAACCGCCTTGAGGACATTAATGGTTCCCAATGATCCTTTGAGTTCGATGTATTCCTTCGCAGCAATGGCATGACCTACATTACCAGAGACATTAAGAGTTCCTGCACCTTTGAACTCAGCATGGCCTTTCGTATAAAGTGCTGCTTTCTGTTCACCACCAGCATAGTCGACTAAGGTATTGGTGGTGCCATCTGCCAAGATGATATCGATACGTTTACCACATTGGATATCAACAGCTGCACCTTTTCCACTTGTCAGGTTTACACCTCCTAACATCACAGACATCTTGTATTCGCCATTAATGGTAAGAGAACCATTCGACGAACTACCTTCTACGTAATACAGATATTCATTTGAAGTATTCTTAGAGGTGATGACAACATGTGAACTCGTTCCACTCGTACAAGTCACACCCGTGAAACTTGATGGAATCGTGACTGTAGCAGTCAATCCGTTATAAACGATGCTGACTTTCTCAAACTGAGGCTCTTCGAAAGTAATGCTGTCAATCTCTGAGATGTTCTGTTCCTCACCAGCAATCGACATCGTCATCTTAGTAGCATCAAAAGTAATATCTCCCAATGATGCGATTTGGTATTTGGTGTAGTTGTATCCTTTGCAAACATACACCGTCTGGGCATGAATCGGAAGAACAACTCCCAACACCCCAATTATTCCTATCAGAATCTTTTTCATAGAGCTATGTATTTAATGATTCTGGATATAATCATAAACTTTCAGGACATCTTGTGTATCCACACTGCCATCTTTGTTTACATCTTCTGTAGCACCTTCAGCAGCGGTTGAATTCTGTATAAATTCATAAATCTTCAATACATCCTGCGTGTCAACACTACCATCTCCGTTGATGTCTTCTGCAACTGCAGCGAGTAAACTGAAATACATACGGCTAACGATACTGATTGCCGTAGATTCTTTTGTTCCGTTTTTAAGGTTGACAACAAGGTTTCCGTTTTCAAAGGTTAGTTTCTGGATGTCTGCCAACTTATGTCCTGTAGGCTGTTGGCTTGATGTTGCAACGATATACAACGTATAATCGTCATTATCGTCAGCAAACATGCCAAGACTCATAAAGAGCACTACAGATAATACAATCAGTTTTTTCATTTCCATTATCTTTATCTAAGTGTTAATAATCAGTTAAAAATCTATCTTGTATCCTAATCCTACCAAATGTCCGTTCACCTCGTCGTCATCGTTTTCTGTGTTGTAGCGATAATAGAGTGACAACTTGTTCTTTTTGTTAATTTTGAAATCATACCCACCAATGAATTTCCATTTATTTACATGATAATTCAAACCACAGCCATACTCGACAGAAGCAAATATATCAATCGGGTAACCTTTGATATCATAAGAGGCTGATAGTCTGGAACGAAGAATGGTTTGATCCTTGTGGCCTTTTGATGTAGGGTCCGGCTTCGCATACAGTTCATCATCGTCGTTGAATCTCCATTTCGTGCGTCCTATTGAATCCACCTCACAAAAATGGGTGTACTGGAAGGTTTCCTTCAAACCAAACGACCAACGTTTATTGGGTGCATAACTTGCAGACAAACTGATGTTGGTACGATGTCTGTTGCGCCAATAACTATCTGTCTCGTTGTATGCATAGGTAACCGAATTATCAGCCTCCAGGACGTATTTGTCTGTTTTTATTTCTGTTTCAGCAAGACGATATGTCCACAAATAGTCAAACCCTGCACTTGCCTTTACAGAGAACTTCTTATCCAAAGACTGATACAAACGATAGGACAATCCAGCGCCAAGCACAAAACGATCCATTCGCTCTGCATTATCTTGTGTACGCATGCTTCCTTCCAACTCTAATTTCAACCCACGATACAACTTGGCTTCGCCTGCAACACTTAACTCATAACCAAAGTCGTCGCTTTGAGCTGATGCATATTGAAAAGATGCAACAGCCAGTAATCCTATCACAAACCTTTTAATCATAGTTCTTTGGCATTTTACGTAATG
The DNA here is from genome assembly GCA_947303695.1 of uncultured Prevotellaceae bacterium. GTDB lineage: Bacteria > Bacteroidota > Bacteroidia > Bacteroidales > Bacteroidaceae > Colivivens. The sequence continues at coordinate 7,659 of CAMYYX010000063.1, forward strand.
TATCGTCGTTATCCGTATTATCATCTTCGGTGTAGTACACCTTGATGAGTGCCATGTCCTTGAGGAAGTCAAGAGAGCCAATAGCCACTTCCTTGATATTGAGACCTGTTCGCTGTTTCAAGTCTTCGATTAATTCGTTACGCTTATCAGGAGAAATCAGGTCGATTTTATCGTATTTAATATATTTCGTGCTAAGACTTGTAACCCATTTCCCTCCTTCAGCTATCCATATTACAGCAATAAAGAGGAAGTTAGTTACCAACAGCTCAATCATAGATGTGAGTTCTGGAGCAAAAAATTCGGGATGTTTGTCGGAGATATCTGCAGTCCAAGCCAAACCGTTGATTGCTGCCAGTGAAATAATCAGGAACAGATAGGTCATCTCACGAATAGGAACAGACTCTGTTCTATAACGCATGATACAGAAAATAGCGAAAAGACCCATCGCAATACCAGTCTTCAATTTAGCATCTCCCATCAAGTGGATCAGCATGAAGATTCCAAATCCCACCAAAATATATGTAAAGAAGAAGTCTACCCGCCTACTCTTAGGGAAATAAAACTTACGGGCTATGATTACTGTGAATAATGTGTTAACGATGAGTCTGAATAGCAGATCAAGAAGTCTGCAATAGTCGCTAGTTATCAGCGAAAAAAAGTCATTGATAGATTCCATTTTGAGGTTTTTATTTTTTAGTTATTAATGCCTTTAATTAAATGATGATTGTCCATTCGTCCACTCACGTTCATCCTGGTTGATCTTTGCCAATTTACGAACTTTAGCCTTAAAGTTATTCTGCTTCAATCCTGGGTCGGTCCACACCATTCCTATACAGCATTTACTGAATCCTGTAGGATGGATATGCAAGTCCCGAAGAAGTGAGCAAATCGGAGAATAAACGTTTCCATCGCGTTTCAACTCAATAATCACGAGTTGGTCGCTATCGGCATCATTAGCCGTCTCAAAGTTATGGAAACGGATATTGTAGTCAATTGTCAGTCGTTCAGTCTTTGCTTTATTGACTAATGTGATGCGGTCGAAAAGGTTCTGGACAACTTGATGCATAGACAAAAATGACATACCAGTCTTCTTTTGAACCAGTTCTTGTGCGCCTTCTGCCGTTTGCGACTGCTCAAGCGATGGTACTTGGATACGTTTCTTTTTCGTTCGACCGTGATTATTCTTTTTCTTCACCTCCAGAAATGTCAAGTCACCACTGGAAAGATAAGTCCTCACCCTCACCTTTGTACGTCTTGCCCTCTTATTGTGGTGCATCATGTACATGGTATGTTCATCTGTGTCGAAATAAGTTGTACGATAAGGACAAATCGTTGTAGTGCCGATTGTCTGTACATAATACTTGTCTTGAACTAACTGCAATAGTTCAATCAGTTGACGTTTCGTCGCTACATATTTCGTGTCCAAACGATTCATTAGTTTTATTGACTCCATCTGCTCCAATGTAATTGGAGGAAGAGTGTCAAGCAAAGCCTGAATCTTTATATCTTTATCGTCCATTATTTACTTTATATGCTTCTATGTCAGAACAAACGGAAACAAATCCGCACTATTCGATGCAAATTTAGGCTTTTTATTTAATAAATAAGGTATTTTCAGCATATTTTTACATAATTTGGCAAACTTTTTTATTATTAAACGAATTATTTTTATCTTTGCAGTGTTTTTTAAAATCGCTAAATGAAAGAATTTGTAATATCGGAAGTAAAGGTAGAAACGGCAGTTATCGTTGGATTGATTACTCCTTACCAGAACGAACGTAAAACGAAAGAATACCTTGACGAGTTGGAATTTCTTGCTGATACTGCTGGTGCGAAAGTGATCAAACGATTTACCCAGAAAGTGAACGGCCCTAATAGCGTGACATACATCGGAACTGGTAAGTTGGCAGAAATCAAACAGTTCATCAAAGATGAAGAAGATGCGGAACGCGAGGTGGGCATGGTCATCTTTGATGATGAATTAAGCGCCAAGCAAATCCGCAACATCGAACATGAACTACAAATAAAGATACTTGACCGTACTTCCCTTATTCTTGATATCTTCGCCATGAGAGCCCAAACCGCAACAGCGAAGACACAAGTGGAATTGGCACAATACAAATACATGTTACCTCGACTCACCAGACTATGGACACACTTGGAACGTCAACGTGGTGGTAGTGTGGGACTAAGAGGACCTGGAGAAACTCAGTTGGAAATGGACCAACGTA
>CAMYYX010000064.1 GCA_947303695.1 uncultured Prevotellaceae bacterium
CGGCTCAGACCATTATGCGAAATTATAGTTTTGCCATTAAGGACAACTTCATCATTAGTGGCGATAAGGATTTCACACTTGAACCATACGATGCCGTGATGGTAAGAAGAAGTCCCGCCTATGTGACACCATTCTCAGCAACGGTAGAAGGCGAAGTGACCTATGAAGGTACTTATTATATGGAAACCAAGAACCAACGTCTTAGCGATGTTGTGAAAGCTGCAGGTGGTGTTACTGCTTCAGCATATATCCGTGGTGCACGATTAATCCGTCAAATGACAGAAGATGAGCAGGCGCGTATGCAGGAAGTAATTCGTGTGGCTCGTCAAAACCAAGATGAGCAAGATTCTATCAGTCTTGATAAATTGATGACAGAAACGACTTACACCGTAGGTATTCATCTTGATGAGGCATTGGCACGTCCAGGCAGTACTGAGGATGTTGAGTTGATTGAGGGAGACCGTTTGATTATCCCCCGTTACAACCATACCGTTAAGATATCTGGTGATGTGATGCGTCCAAATACTGTAGCACTGAAGGAGGGCAAGAAGTTGAAGTATTACATCGAGCAGGCTGGTGGATATGGAAGCCGTGCCAAGAAAAGCAAGGCCTTTATCATCTACCAGAATGGTACGATGGCTAAAGCCAGCAAGGGCAAGATTGAACCAGGATGTGAAATTATCGTACCCTCTAAGCATAAGAAGGATGGCACAACGTTGGCTCAATGGCTTAGTATTGGTACCAGTGTAGGTACACTGGGTACAATGGCTGCTACAATTGCAAATCTTACAAAATAATTTAAAAAGTAATAAAGGACTATGCAGAAAGAGCAGGAAAATAACATAAAAGCAGAAGCAAAGATGGGAAAGATTGATTATAAGAAGTTGCTGCAGGACGTAAAGAAAAATAAAAAGTATTTCTTCATTGTTTTGCCAATAGTACTTGTAGTCGTAGCACTCCTTTCACTTTGTGTACCTAATTATTATAATTGTACAGTTGTGCTTGCACCTGAACTTTCAGGTGGTACTGCCAAGCGGGCAAGTTCGTTGGCCAGCATAGCGAGCAACTTCGGTATTAGTCTGGGAAGCAGCAGTAGCGATGGTGATGCCTTGTATCCAATGCTCTATCCTGAACTCATGAACAGCGTAACTTTCCGCACTTCACTCTTTCCAATTAAGGTGCAACGGGAAAAAGGCGGTAAGACAATGACCTATTACGACTATCTTCAGAAAGGTCAGAAGTCACCTTGGTGGTCAAAGATTATGCCTGCCATCATGTCTCTCTTTACAGATAAGAAAGAAGGAATGGGACAAGAGGTGAACACGTTTAAATTGACGAAGGAACAATCAGAAATCGCCAAAGTAATAGCTCAGAAGGTCGTGTGTGATGTTGACAAAAAGACAATGGTGATAACCATCAATGTGACAGATCAAGATCCGCTGATTGCAGCTACAATGGCAGACTCTGTTCAGGCGAAGTTACAGGAATACATTACGGAGTACCGTACACAAAAAGCGAGAATAGACTATGATCATAACAAGAAGATTTATGATGAGACGAAGGCTCGTTATGATAAGGCGGTATTGGATTATGCAAATTATGCAGATGCCAACCAACGAGTGTTTCTCGAACGTGTACGTAGTAAGCAGACCAAACTGCAGAATGAGATGTCTATCCAGACACAAGCCTATACACAGATTGCTGCCCAGTTGATGGCATCTGAAGCAAAGATTCAGGAAGATACTCCGGCATTTACCACTCTTCAGCCGGCTACTGTCCCTTTGAAGAAATCTGGTCCTGCACGCTCACAGGCTTGTCTGATTAGTCTTTTCCTCGCATTTATTTGTGTTACGCTCTATTGTTTCCATAAGGAAGGTGACTTGATTCCGCTTGTGAAGTCGTTGATGGGTCAGGACGGAGACGAAGAAGTTGAGAAATAATTCTTAGGACATATATTATCAAAAAGGGGTTGTGGCTTCACAATCCCTTTTTATATGTTGTATAAAAAACGAGCTAACTTCTCAGTCTGCTCGTTAATTTATGAAAAAGTCTTTACCTTATAGCAAAACTATATTACTTATAGCTTATCGCTTGCAAAATTATTCAATAAATATAAACTTTCCAAATATTTTTGGGATTTTTTAGAACAATTTGCAGATTTTTGTGCGATAAAGTTTCTTTTTTGTACCTTATCCGTTCATCGTAGCGAGAAATTCCTCGTTACTTTCTGTACGTTCGATATGTTTCAAGATGGTATCCATTGCTTCCAAGTTAGTCATGTCTGCAATATGATTACGGATAATCCACATTCTGCGACGGGTATTCTCATCTTGCAATAGGTCATCGCGTCGAGTGCTTGATGCGATGAGGTTGACTGCTGGGAAGATACGCTTGTTGGCCAACGCACGGTCGAGCTGCAATTCCATGTTACCAGTTCCTTTGAACTCTTCGAAAATCACCTCGTCCATCTTTGAACCTGTATCAATCAGTGCTGTAGCAATGATGGTGAGTGAACCTCCACCTTCAATGTTACGTGCTGCACCGAAGAATCGTTTTGGCTTTTGCAGTGCATTGGCATCCACACCACCTGTGAGTACTTTTCCTGATGCAGGGCTTACTGTATTGTAAGCTCGTGCCAATCGAGTAATCGAATCGAGGAATATGACAACGTCGTGTCCACATTCTACCATACGTTTGGCTTTTTCCAATACTAGATTTGCAATCTTCACATGGTTGTCAGCAGGTGCATCGAAAGTTGATGCAATCACTTCAGCATTTACCGTACGAGCCATGTCGGTTACTTCCTCAGGACGTTCGTCAATAAGCAGCATCATCAGGTAAGCCTCTGGGTGATTGCGGGCGATGGAGTTTGCGATGTCCTTCATCAGTAACGTCTTACCTGTCTTTGGCTGTGCTACAATCAGTGCACGCTGTCCCTTTCCGATAGGTGAGAACAAGTCTACGATTCGAGATGAAGGGGTGTCTCCCTTTCCGCTGCAGAGTTGGAATTTTTCTTCTGGGAATAATGGTGTGAGATATTCAAATGGTACACGGTCTCTTACGACAGAGGGCGCACATCCGTTGATTTTCTCAATGTTGACCAACGGGAAGAACTTTTCTCCTTCGTGTGGTGGTCGGATTGTACCTTCGACAACATCACCTGTCTTTAGTCCAAAGTGTTGTACCTGTGATGGATTGACATAGATGTCATCTGGTGAGGTGAGGTAGTTATAGTCCGAACTCCTTAGGAACCCGAAGTCACCAGAGAGGTCAAGCACACCTGATACAGAAACGATGTTATTGAAATTGTAAGGCTCCATATCGATGTCGTCATAATCTGCCTGGTCTACGTCATCATCTCCAGAGTTTGAAACGTCCGTTAAATTAGGATCGAAGCCAATCTTCTGCTCATGATTGAATTGTCTGAAATAACTTAGTTGAGCATGTTCTTCAGGATCCGTATCATTGGGAATATCCTCCACAATGATGAAATCTACATCATCGGAAAATGGTTCCGTTATTTGTTTCTTAACACTATTGCTTTCTGCATTTGATTGCTCGCTGTATTCTGGAAGGTCGTTTTCTGCCATGTCATTTTCTGTAAGTTGACGGCTGAAATCCATCAGCGAAGTCTTCTTTTTGGTATTTTCTTCAGGAGTCACCTCGCTCTCATTTGCATCGAAAAGAGGTGCTGGACTTTCTTTTTCGGTTTTCTTTGTGTTGCTTTCGTCGGTAGTTTGTTCTGTGTCAGTTTCTTCTTTCTTAGGTCTGCCACGTTTTCTCTTTGGAGTTTCTTTCTCCGCTTTTTCTTCCTCTTGAGGAGTTTCAGTATTATCTTTTTCTGTTTGTTCTTCTTTCTCTAGAGGCTCATCTTTCTTAGGTCTGCCACGTTTTTTCTTGGTTGGTTCTGCAGGAGCTGATTCGATAGACGTTTCCTCTGCTACCATTGGTGTTGGCGCTGATTCTTGATTGATTTCAGGTTGTTCCAACATCTCTTTTTCTTCTTGTGACAAATCGTTAAATAACGAGTTTGTTGGAGCAGCAACAGTCGTCTGCTTCTCTATTTTCTTAGCCTTGAGCTGATTGGCAGAATATACAAAGTCAACGGTTTTTATTCTATTTCGTTTTTTCGGTTTTTCCATTGCTTTCTGGGCGGCCGATTCGCTTTCATGGTCGATAATGTCATACATCAACGCTTCATGGTCTTTCTTGTTAGAGCTGATACCATATTCATCTGCAATAGCTTGCAGTTCTTCCAAGCTCTTGTTCTGTAGTTCTGATTTACTATACATTGTGTTGTTAATTAATAATCTCTTTGCATGTTTGCTACGTACACACTCCATACTCCAATCCTATATGCTGTGGAGGTGACATAAAAAACGTGATAATAGGAATTGATTTTTGGTTTTCTACCAAAATCGAATGCAAAAGTACGATAAATTAATCTATTACCCAAATATTTTCTCCTTTTTTTGAAGAAATACTCCCTTTTTTCTGCATTATCGGCCTGCTTTTCCTGATAATTTTACTATCTTTGCACAAAATAGTTATAAGAATGATCATCAAGACAGCGGAATTTCAGATTAGTAGTCCTCGGGCAGATATGTGTCCAGCTACTAGTCTTCCAGAATATGCTTTTATCGGCAGGTCGAATGTCGGTAAGTCCAGTCTTATCAATATGCTGACTGGTAAGAGCAAACTCGCAATGACTTCAAGCACACCAGGCAAAACCATGCTCATCAACCACTTCCTCATCAACAGCAGTTGGTATTTGGTCGACTTGCCAGGCTATGGATTTGCCCAACGCGGTAAGCGCGAGATGGATAAACTGTGGAACCTTATCTCGCACTATGTGCTTGAACGCCAACAACTCACCTGCTTGTGTGTACTCATTGACATCCGTCACGAACCCCAGCAGAAAGACCTTGACTTTTTGGAGTTTTTGGGTGAGAATGGTGTCCCGTTCATCATTGTATTTACCAAAGCGGATAAAATATCCAAAACCCGACAGCAGGCTAATGTTGAGGAATACATGACTGTGCTGTCCGAAAGATGGGAAGAACTTCCTCCTTATTTTATAACGAGCGCGCAAAGCCGACAAGGTAGGGAAGAGCTCCTCGACTATATTGATAAAATAAATAAATCTATTATTTTGTAGAGCGTTGGCGATAGAACCAAGCCGATGCCAGCGCAATCACTAGCGAAGCGCAGATAGCGATGATAATACCTGTAGGCATTGATGCTTGTTGCATTTCACCATTGTTATCCGAACATTCCTGAATTGTGGTGATAGTTTTAGTTGGTGCTGCAGAAAAGTTGTTAAACTGCTTCTCAAGCTTTTTCTCGGCTTTCTTCATCTTCTTCTCTGCTTTCTTCGCCTGTTTTTCAAGCTTCTTCTCAGCTTTCTTTGCCTCCTTTTCAAGCTTCTTTTCTGCTTTTTTTGCTTGCTTTTCAAGCTTCTTCTCAGCTTTCGTCATGTTTTTTTCTGCCTGTTTCTGGGCTTGTTTCGCCTCCTGTTCTTCCATTGCTCTAATTGTTTGTAGACGCACTTCTTCCGAAGGCCATGGCGCGATGTCTAACAAATGGATAATCATACTTCTTTCGTTTAAATGGTTATTTATTTGATTGGAAATTTGTTTATTCGTTTAATTGGTTTTCTGGTTAAATCATGAATTGAATCAATACTCCGACTAAGAAGCTGGTCACATTGCACAGCAGGCTATAGATGAAGGCTCGCTTCCAATCATGAATGAGGATGTAATAGCCAATAGCTTCCAACACCAGCACTAGCAGTTCGCCTGTCAGTAGTGATCCTATCGTACTGCCGACAGCAAACAGGACGAGGTTCAAGGGAATGTTCGTCAGAATATTGATGACTACGGAGCCTACAAACACCTTTCGACGTTTTTCACCCATCAGTCGTAGCATTCCCAACTCCACGGAGATGGTCAACAGCAGAGCTGCCAGCATAAAGTAGACCTGGAAGGGTAGAGACCCATTGTGGGCTAGCATATAGCCGGGAACCAGTACCATTGCCAGCAATCCGAATGCCTGTCCTTCGCGCCCAGGTAGCACGCGGTTGGCCAAGTAGAGTGTCATTGGCATAGTGAAGTTGATGGTTAACACCCCTATGAACACAGGAAGCAAACGGTTTGTTCCGTTGATAGCCCACAACATGCAGGCTACCGCCACACCGACACAGGCCACGATGGACGTACCTACTCCCCATCGGCGTGCCACCCATCCGCCTCCGGCTTTTCCCACCATCGCTGTTGCAGCCAGCAAGAGGAGCATGGTGCTATCCTTCTCTATGTTCGATGGAATAGACTCGCCTAAGAATGAGCGTATCAAGACAAAAAGCAGAATCGGTATGAGCCATATTTCCCCTGTTCGGGGGAGTTGGAGGCGATTTGTATTCAGACGGAAGACCTTCTCATGAGCACGCTTCGTGTTTGTTACAGGAATGCGGATGGCAAAAGCACCTATCAAGGTAATCAGCAGCAGCATTCCGGCAGCTAGCCACCACTCGGCATAAATCACTCCTACAACTAATCCAACAGCACCTGTGGATACGAAAATACCCAATGCGCGCATATCGTTGCCAGCCACCAAAACCGTCATTTTTCCGCCCCATACATGAAAAAAGGAATTACCTAAACCCAGTAGGATGGTCACCAGCCAGAAGCAAAGTGTCGATAACCATTGGCCAGATACTATTAGCAGCATGACCGCTGTTGTCAGCAATCCGATGCTCAGCAGCAAAGCCCAGTGCAACTTCCGCAGGCGGTCTGTCCACCATCCCGTAAGTGTCTGTGTGGTGAAGGCCAGCAGGTTATAGGTCAGAAACAATCCCGCCAACTCGCTCATCGTTCCCTGATGGACCATCAAGTAGAGGCAACACACGCATAGCCCGTCCACTAAAAAGTGGAGGCTTGTGGCAATACCCACTGATGTCCATTTTGATACAATGTTACCCATCTCTCCTTTTTCTAACTTCCATACGAAAGTCTCGTATTTGTGGCAAAGTTACAAAAAAGAATCAAACTGCGGTAAATTTTTTATTGGAAAATACTTGTTGGTATTTCTTTTTTTTGTATATTTGCAGCGACATATTACATTATTATTAACTATATTACGTAAACTACATGTGTATGAAAAGAATTTACTCTATTTTGATGTTGGCCATGATGATGGTCATGACATCGTTGAATGTTGATGCTCAGATGCGTCCGGCAGCGCCGGGTGGCGATGTGCTCACAGATGGGAAAACCTACACTTTCTTTTGTTACAGTAAGTTGGATGGACAGATGATTCGTACAAGTTGGGATGGCGCAATCTATTCGCCTGGAGTTGGCACGAATCCCTTTACTGTTAAACTTACAGCACAGCAGAATGACGACCAAACATGGTCGTTCTACTATGACGATGAGGTAGAAGGCGCACCTGTTCGCTATTACATGAACATCCCTTCAGGAACAGGAAACGTTAACGTGAAGGCAACTGAGCAGTGCGACTGGGAAATCAGCGCAGGTCAGTACGACGGTTTCTACTTCGTGATGCCAGGCGAGGGTAACAACCCTAGTACGCGGGGTTACAATATGCATATGAATACAGGTAACGAATACGTCGTAGCTTCCTATTACGGCGATAGTTGGTATCCTGATTTCTATGGTGGTGTTCTTCAGGACGAGTATGGTGACAACGTGTACATCTCAGACGATCCTGATGAAAATCGCGTGGTGATGGCTGACTCTAGCTCATGTAATTGGGCATTTGTGGAGGTTGATAACGTGCAGGCTTTCTTGGAGAAGGCAGAGGTGTTTGCGTTTATCAACAACTACTACGTGAATTATGTGGATATCGACGGAGGAGCGGAAGGTTTTGTACTTTCCTACAATGCTGCATTGTCAATCTATAATGGGGGCGATGTTGATGCAGAGGGCATCGAGGCATTGAAAGAAATCCTTAACAGCAAAGTGGCGCTCTTCAATGCATTGCGTGTAATTGAAACTGATGACGATGTGCAGTCTGCTCTCGCTCAGGAAATCAACGAGGCTTACGAGGCTCTCAATAACGAATACCTTGCTGACAAAGTTACCGCTGCAACCGAGAAGCTGAATAAAGCAGTTGCTGACTATAAAGCTACTGTAGGCGACGTGACAGCGATGGGTAAGAATATGTCGTTCGAAGACCTTACGGCTCAAGGTGGTGCTACAACAACCAGCGTTCAAGGTGCTCCAACAGGATGGAATGTCTATATCAATGGTCAGCAGACTGTGACTGCATCTGAAGTCCGTAGTGCAGGCATCAGCGCTTGGCACGGACAGAATGCCGATGGAACTGGCGAGAAGGATGGCGAATATATCTTTGGTATCTGGAACGGCTCGATTCCTCAGTATGAAATCAGCCAGACTATCGAAGGATTGGAGAACGGTACCTACACCATTACCGCAGCATTGATGGTTGGTGCAAACGGTAGTGGCTCACGCCGCACCACACAGCGTATCTTCGGTAACCTGAACTCTACATACTTCGGATATATGGATGACTACAATCCAGAAGAACTCGACATGACGGAGGTATTCGGATTCCAAGGCAACGAGGAGCCTGTGACTGACACAGAACTGAAGCCAATGGAGGTACGTGCATACGTTTATGATGGTACCCTGACCTTTGGTGTCCGTACTGATGGTCGTGAACTTGAAGCCGCAAACCGTACCGAACGTAACGGAGCCGGTGGTGACGGATGGTTCAAGGTCGATAACTTCCGCATCCACAAGGAAGGTTATAATGTTGACGATGCGATGGCCATCCTCGACTTCTTCTGTTCAGGAACCGCAGACTTCTTGAATATGTCGGAAGTCAAGATGTTCCCATCAGTACGCGATGATTCTGAAAGCATCGTATCGGCTGCAGGCGAAGTGACCTCAAAAGATCCTGCTGATGTTATCAACGCCACGATTCTGGCTCTGCGCGACAATATTGCCGTCATCCAGAATGCGGTCGATGCATACGGCCGTTTGCAGGATGCTCTCTTCGAAGCTCATGAGAATCTTGCGAAGTATGACTCGAAGGCAGGTGCAGGTGCATATGCCGACGTTATCATGGAAGTAGAGGACCTCTTTGACAATGAGGAATATACGACAGAAGAGGAAATAGACGCAGCTATTCAGCAATTGGCTGACGCTCTTCAGGCATGTAAGGAAAGTAATACCATCGAGGCTGGCGACGACCTCACCGAATACTTGAAGAACCCAAGTTTCGAGGACTGGCAGTCGACCCAAGGAACGGACACCTCTGGCTCAACAGAAGCAACCCCGAACGGATGGAACCTCGTCATCAACGGTCAAGAAGTAAAGACCGTCGCAGAAATCAATGCAGCAGGATTCAGCAACTGGTGTGCCATCAACCGTGGTGACAACATCGACGTGACATTCGAAGGTGAAACCTATACGCACCAGTATACCGACGGCGAACACCTCTGGGGTATGTGGGCTGACAACATTCCAACTGTGGAACTCTATCAGGAACTTACTTTGCCAGCAGGTATCTACACCTTGAAGGCTGACGTTGTCGTACAGCACGACTGGGGAGGTATGAACATCACGACTCAGCGTTTGTTTGCCAACGATGCAGTAATGATGTACGGCCGTGATTATGACTACGGTGAGAACTTTACCTCGGATATGCTCGACGCACAGTTGCTGCAGCAATACAACACCAACGATG
>CAMYYX010000065.1 GCA_947303695.1 uncultured Prevotellaceae bacterium
AGATAATATCGAAGATGGTCTCCCCTATTCCTATTACTTTGCGCATACTAATTCCTATTTATTCCGCGCAAAGATACAAAATAAGTGAGAGACAGCCAAAATATTTCCCAAAATTGTGGAATACCACACTTAGCACCAAATGCTAGTAGTCGGAAAAATCGAACTCATTCATCTCAAAAGTTTCCTCCCAAGGTTCAAATAGAATTAATGGGCCTACCTCTTCATGTTTAGTATCCTTCCAGAGGAAGGCAAAAGGACAGAGTACGATTTTTGCCTCGTCTTTTGTGGTTCTTAGTGTCCATTTGTGGGTTACTTGACCATCGCCTGTTGCATTGGCGTAGAACATGGCCTTACCCCTTTGATCGGAAGGAAGTGACTCATACAGGAGCATGTCTATCAGACCCCAGCTTTCCACATTGTCGGAACCAACCAGACGAGTGGTTGTGACAATAGTACGTACATATTCGAAGGTTACAGGATCTATAGTAACCTCCCCCTTATCAACTTTGGTGATGGAGATAGCTGGTTTGGTGGTGCTAAAGGGCAGTCCTTTATCGAAGACCGTTGGCTGCGCCAACATCGAATTCTCCCGGTAGCAGGGTACTGCGGTGTAGGATACACCAGGCTCAAGTCCAGTAAGCGAGAAGGTAAAGGTGTGCTTATGACTAAGCGTCGGAATGATACCCATGTTGTTGCTGACGGTCTTTACCACCTCTTTGCCCTTCATAATACGTATGGAAGGATAGAACGGGTTGACGGCGCAGAGCAGACCGTTATCACTCAACCGAAACTCTGCATTGAACTTTAATTCGCCAGGATTCTGTCCATGACTTGTAATAATTCTGAAGGATTTGTCATCCATTTTGGGGTACAACGGATAGTTCCATTTGAAAAGCCCTGGCTTTACAAGGTCGAACAGGTTCCATGTCCAAGGCCCTATGGTATAGGCATGCTCATGAGAATCGTCCTCGTTTTCTGCCATATAATCAGCTTCGGTATTCACCTCTTTGTAAAAATCTTCGTCATCTACCAAACCTATAAGCTCGGCCAAACCCAAGGCATTATCGAAGGCAGGACCTAATAGAGCCTCAAACGAGAAGTCTGCTACGAACCTCACCTGAATACCTATTCTTGCCACAAACTCGATAGAAGGACAGTTTTCTATGTTTTTCTCGGCACTTTCCTTGGCATTTGTTGCTACTCCTATCTTTGCTTCTATTCCAAATTCCATATAAGGTTCCAATCGGATGGTGAAGGTCTTGGTGTACAGTCCTATTCCAAAAGTCACCTTAGGTGTGATGATGAAACTCCCTTCGATGTATGCACCAAGGTCAAACCCTTTCTTTTTAACTTCGACTTCCTTCCAGTAGGCATCCCTGTCGATAAGATTGATGTGGTGCGTAGTAACAGTTGTCTTGCTGTAGGATATACTCGCTGTACCTCCAATCTTTGCTGAATATTGAATGTCGATGTCGATGAAGAATACCAGGACGACATAACCCAATTTTACTGTTTTGTTCTTGACTGGTCGCCATTTTTTAAACGTACCACTTTTCTCGAATCCTCCCGAGATATCGATGGTGAGCATTTGTTCCTCGGTTTCCACGACATCGATGTTGTAGTTACCATTGCGAATACTGAACTTGTCGAAGTTGAACTCTGTAGATACTTTCACATAATTCTTTTCAGCCTTCATGTCAATAGACCAATAGGCACCATCTTTCGTCCCTGAATAGCCAAAGGGAATAGGCAACTTAAAGGATACAGTGCTTCCACTGAACGAGAATCCTTCCTCAACATACTCTTCTGAACTGCCAGCACGTGTAGCCACATAATACTCGTCCTGGTTCACATCGTCGTAGGTGAGTTGACCGTCGATATCGAGTTCCTTGAAAGTCTCATCAAGCTTGGCATACTCAAGCAGACAACGGTATTTGCCATCAACGCGCTTCACAGAACGTACATGATGCGAAGCACCATAAGGAAAGAGACTGCTGACCTTACTGACTAATATCTCACCCTTTTTCGGTAACAAGTTTTCAGGTGTATCGTCCTTAAAATCCACCTGCATGAATAAGTTCGTTTCATCTGCTTCCACATAGGCTATCTGTTGCTGCTCCTTTTCGTCCAACAAACGTACATTGTCGTTAAACTGATAGGTCATCTCAACACCGCTTACCGTCTCGGTAACCGGCTTGTCATAACCTTCTCCTGTATGGTGCGGTACTTGATCATAATCTTCCTCAAAGAGGGTGCAACCAGACAGCAGCAATGGGAGCAGTAGTAGCAGGTATATCTTTTTCATGACAGTTAGCATTATGAATATTACTGGATATGTAACGGGTAAAGATTGGAAAGAGTGCCGTGCGATTCACCGTCGAAGACAAACTCATCGGGGAAGTATTCGATAATTGCCTGTCCTTGACGATAGCATCCTATACGGATAATATCACCATACTCAAAGGGGCTCCACACACGGATGACCATATAGCTGATGCCATTGTAGTTCCTCACGACTCCCAAGCCGCGCAGTTCGTCACCACACAAGGCACCTATCATCATGTTCTCATCAGGTTGCTGTCCATGTACAGAAACATCAGCATAGATAACCATATCGTAGGGGTAGGCAGCAATGTTCAGTTTCCAACGTGGCACCACATTGACCAGACAGGAGTCTTCAAGCTGTTCACTCACAGAGATGGCTTTAACCATGGTTGTACCTTCGCTGACGGCCACAAGGGTGTTGTCCTCAAAGGTGACTACGCTGTTATCATATGATGACCAGAAGACCGCCATGTTACTGACTTCTTCCGGAGTAAACACACAAGGTATCTGCAAACGGTCACCAACCATAATATCCACCGAGTGCATTCCCAAACTCATATCTGTGGCCTGAACAGCTGTTGGCAGTTCGTAGTCAGTGAGCTCGCCACAGGATACGAGAAGGCAAAACGGGATGATCCATTTTACTATACCTACTGTAGGATATCTATGTTTCATTCTCATAACTCTGTTTTTAAGTGATAATCGTTGCATTCTTTTCACCCTTACGGTTTACTTGGAAGGAGCTTTGATCTTGACGGTATTCGATGAATTACTACCACGGCCGTCTTTGAAACGGATGCTGATGTAATACTCGGCAGTCTCACCAGGACGTGTTAGTCGATCGACATGCGATGGGGTTTCCGACTTTGTCGAAATCAGGAATTTGAAGTCATCATCACGTGGTCCTTTGCGATAGACGCAATAATGGAACGGCGCATTGGCTGGTGTACTACCTGTTTCCCATGCCAGATGACACTCTCCTTTCTGTTTGTCGTAATCGCCATAGAGTTTGATAGGTATATCAAGTACACGCGGTCCGTTGAACAGGAAACTCTGTTGCATACTTAACCCGCTGCTGCTTCCCATCATGTTGATTGTTTCTATGGCATAATAGTAACGCTGATCTTGCACATAGTCGGGCTTATCCTCTATGAGGAATCGTACATTTTTCAGCGTATCAGCATCAATCTCCTTGAGTAACGTCCATGATTTATCGGATGCCAGTTTACGATAGACTCTATGCCATTTCACACTGGCTTCGCTGGATGCTATCCACCACATCTTGATGATATGATCGTCATAGTAGATGCTGTCGGCTCTACAAGGAAGAGGCGGTGTAAAGTCGGGCACGGCAACAGGAAGAACATCTGTGAACTCCGAAGCATTCGACGACCAGTCAACAGCCTTTACCTTATAATATACATAACGCTGGTTATTGCGGATGCTGATGGTGTCCTGATAGATGGTATCCTTCATCATCGTTGGCGAGATCTTCGAATACTCATGGTTGGGTGCATTGGCAAACCACACCTCGTAGGCAAACAAATCCCGGTCGGGCACAGCGGTCCACAACAGTGTCACCACACCTTCAGGGGTAGTGATTGCACGTAGATTCTGCGGTATCATCGGTGGTGTCAGATCACCAATACGCATTGTCTGCGGCAGCGAGGCACCCATGTTTCCAGCCTCATCAAGGGCAACAATGGCCACCCCACCCGTTCCTAATCCGGTAACATCCACCACACAAGTAGTATCTGTCTTCTCGATCAGGTCGCCCGACAGCGGTAACCAACGGTCGGCCAATAATTCTTCGTTGTAATAAACAGGTAGGTAACCCACCATATCGCTTTCCAGTGAATCCTTCTCCCAGAAGAGTCTTGCCAGGGTGATCGTGTCACCATGTGTAATCTCTATACGCTTCAGGTTAGGAGCCACAGGAGCCACCAAATCGGGCATCTCCACGCGTAACACCTCTGATGGGTTGGTACGTTCGCCAAAGCTATCATAAGCACGAATGCGGTACTCATAGGTTCCCGGAACAACTCCTGCATCAAGATAAAGGTTGGGGCGATCCTCATTGTCAGTGGGGGTAAGCATGGAGATGTATGGCCGCTCGTTCAGCTTTGTCCATTCTCCATTGCTATCAACCTTACGCCGTTCCACATCATATGCGGTATAGTTGTCGCGCGGCCAATACAAACGGATTGTTGAAGGTGCCTCAATACTGTCGGTGAGTTCTGTAGAGAAAGCGATTGGCTGAAACTGGTCGTTACGTATCTTGTACACCAATCCTGCATTGATGGGTACCACGGAATCGGGTACGAGAGGACGGATGATATAGTCGTAGCTGCGGCCTGGTCTCACATCGCGGTCCGTATAAGCCAATCCCATGGCTTCAGCCAAGTCGGGACGTAAGTCGGCTATGAGCATGGCGAAGCCGAAGAGGTTCTGCTGTTCCTCATAGACCTCCATGATGCTCCCTGGTGTTCCTGGTACATGTTCTGTCTGATCAAGGCTGGTGGTCTGTCCGAATATCGTCTGCACGGCAGCACCAGCCAACGAGTCGTTCTCGGCAAACCGTTCCATGAACTGCTTACGTGAGATGGGATGTACACACGAGGCGATGGTATCGCTTTGCAGATCACCATTGTCGAAGTGCGTCACACGTTGAACGAGGTAGCCATAGCCGTTCAAAACCTTCCAAGGAACATACTCGTCGGGAGCCCAGCGAACATATACACGGTCGCCATAGGTACGGGCAACGACATTGATGTTGAACCAATGGCGCTGATCTGCGAGGGTATCAGGTTCGGTTTGCAAGCCATTTGCGGGTACCGATTCCGTCACCTCCTGTGCGTTCATAGAAGTGCTGACTGTCAGCAGCACTGTTAGCAATAGTATTTTCAGGTATATCTTCATTTTACATCATTATTTATCTTGTGACCGTTTTCACGCATACTGCCTTTGGCCCGTAGCCTTCAACATATCCGTATTTTGTATCAACCGTATAGCCCATTTTGTTATGGTAGCAGTTCAAGCGGTATAGTTCATACTCAAAAGAAGTGTAAGTCTTCCACATATCCTGCCAGTCGAGTTTCCACTGTTCTGTTGGGATGCCGTTCCATACAGCATTAGCTATCGATGTATTCATTCGCCATCCCGGCAGCGCCAGACTCTTGTTATGGTCACCACTCTTTTCAAAAGTAAGACTGTAAAGCAGTGGAATCTGATAATACGGGAAGCTAATGGTGCTTTTGATACGCATATAGCTGTCTCCTATAGTCTGATCCACTACACATTTCACATTACGGTATGTCTCGTTCCACTTTTTAGACAGCTTCGACAGTTCTTTAATCTTGTCAGACTGCTTTGATTTTTTGTTGGCTTCAGCAACATATTTCAAATAGTCAGACTTCAGTTGGGCTAGTTTATTATAGAAATCCCGTAGGATATAGATATCATTTCCTATGACACATCCCTCTATGGCATTACGGCATTCACTAAGCGTAGAGAAAGTGCGGCGATACCGCGTAATGGCGGGATTTGTGTCGTAGCCCATCGACGGACCGATATCCTTAGCTGCTGAAGCAATGTTGGCTCTTACATTGTGTAGATCCATCAGCAATCCTGACAGGTTGTACTTGGGGCGAACAGAAACAGACACTTTCTCCTGTTGTCCATCAGCATAAGTAAACCATTTATCGAAGTATGTGCCATTATCGATGTCGAGTTTAAAGCCTTCTCCACTGGTATATACCTGACTATCGAATGTGGTATTAATCTTGTAACCGCCAATCATGGCCCACCTTGCCCAATAGCCGATGCACAGATGCGGATCCTTCAGGAAGAGTTTCTCATCAACGAGGGCATTATCAGTCTTCTTGTATAAATCCGATTTCGATCTGTTGATTTTGCGTAGCATGACATAGTAATGTTCGGGTCTGCCATATGGGAAGCTGAAATCTGGTCTGTTGTTCCAATCATCGTACCAACTTCCTTTCTCTAGCCTACGATTGTCGGTAGTGCCAAGGATGGCAAACTGACTGGTGTGTACACCTGCCCATTGTTTCGACAGTTTCGAATAGAGTGTAACAGAGTAGTTGGCCAAGTCAAGCCTATCTTGCAGCTTGATATGACGGGTAGTGTCAGCATCCATTCCAAGTTCCTTTTCAGCCTGAGCAATAATCTCGTCCATGTAATCGCTCAAGTTCACTGTTGGTTCGGATGATGGAGGACGTGTTGTCGAAGTGTTCCGACTTGAAGATGTCGAAGAGCCTCGTGACGAAGACGATGTGTAACGACTGGATGAACCCCTCCTTCCTGAAGATGATGTGGTTTGTCCTCCAGTAGAGGAGTATCGTCCTGATCTCACACTGGTTCCACCCTTTCCGCTGGTACGAGTAGAGGTCATACGCTTTCGAGCTTTGAAAATCGAGTCAACCTTGTTCACCAAGTCGCTGTATGCCTTTTCATCTACTTGGCACAATGAGAAACGGTAGGTGCGGCCAGGAACTAAGTACTTTCGATCGATAGTCTTCTGGGTATAGATGAAAATCAAGTCGCCATCGTTGCTTTCAGTAAGTGGCATATTATAGAACTGTGACTTGCTGTTCGGCTTGCTTAACACCACTTGATTGGTATAGACGGGCTGATTGGGATACGTGTTTTGGCTGGACGAACTGCTTGAAGACGAACTGCTTGAAATTCCGTTAGATGAAGATGACGTAGCCTTCGATATGCCAGTTCCAGCTACCATACTTTGACCAATCTCATTAGCTAGTTGAGCCAGTTCCTTGCCTTTACCTCTGTTCCAACTCTCAACCTCCATTTCATCTTTCAACCTATTAGCATTGCTGGATGCAACAGCTCTGTTACTATTGCTCTCTGACGTGGTAAGCTTGACGGCAGTACCCGACTGTGACACTCTCGAAATAGCGGATGCTGTGACTAATGAGGCACTAGACGCCGCCTCAGTAAGCATCGCTACATTATTCTTTGTAGCCGATGTCATAGCTATGCCTCTAGAGCTACCTGTTGACTTTGAAGCCACAGTATAAACCTTTTCTGCACTATTCTCATCGGATGTCGTCGTTGCTACTCTCCTACCACTCTTGACGGCCTCCGTTGTTGCTACTCTCCTACCGCTCTTGATGGCCTCCGTTGTTGTTGATTCCTGATTGGCGCTGGCACTAACATGAGTGAAATAGTGAGTTTCACCAGATGATGAGCTGTTACTATTTGAATTGTTGATTTCCACAGTAATCCATCTGCCAGTCACTGGGTCGTAATATCTTGTGCTTCCAATATTGTAATTTTCGATATCATAATGATGTTCAGCGCTACCAGAACCACCCGAGTTGTAAGGTCGCCCATATACATCCACATTATCAGGTTTTTCGTTACCATAAACATCCACACATTTGACTGAAGCCTCAACATCGGGACATAGCCACATATCATAGTCCTCATTCCAGTACTCCAACCTACCACGAACAGGCTTTTGGGGATCGTTCAACAGATTAGCAAACGACCACCTCATAGCCAGTGTCGGGCGTTCCAAGTCGGCTTGATAGTCAGTATGGAAAATGGCCACAGCCTCGGACAGTGATGGAGGTTCATTTGATGAGCGGAAATAATATGCCACAGAGTCACGCCACTCCTTATGCACATCCTTCCAGTTTGTAGTCGAGTCGTTGAAGATAGGATCAACCTCCTTTCCATTCACAATTTCCTTGGCATAGCCGCTCAATACCACGCGATAACCAGTATTCAACGTCATCGTACCAATACCCAAAGAGAATGACATATGGTTCGTCGTCGTATAGGGAATACGTGTTACTGATGTCGGCTTTACTTTATTCTTATCAGCATCGGGATCTGGATCAGCAAAGATTTCCAATTGCATCGTCTGATCAAGGTGGAACACATAGGTACGAGATGCCTGCTCGGTATACTTCTCCAGTTCCTCATCGTAGTTGGCCATACTATAGGCTATGTTCTTGTCGAGAATACGGATGTGGTTATCCATCACCATATTAGTGGTGAAACGAGGCGTAGAGAATGGCGACACGACATTGTTCTCACTCCATCCTTCTGACAAGTCATCCTCGCTTCCTGGTGACATATCCTCGAAGATCTTGATATCATCGAGCGGGTTACCAAACTCAGGTACACATACCTCGCCCACCTTCAGTTCGACTGTTGTAGAACCCTTGATGAGACCACCCAACAGCTTGTACTTGGCTTTCATCTTTCCGTAGCACCAAGACGGATTCGGGAATCCACCTTTGAGCAAGGCACCCAGACCGACGCTCACCAACGGTATTTCACCCTTGAACAGCCAGCAGTTGATCATCAGTCCCAATTCGCCCATGGCCAGAGCATAGATCTGTCCCATAGCGTAATAGCCGTTCTTTGAACCCATCTCCTTGCCGCCAATACAACGAGTGCCTTTGGCTAATTTCTTCAGAGCCAAATCGAAACCTGCCATCAATGTGGCACGAGCATATACAATACCTGCATTGACACCGAAGTCGCCCCACGCTGTGGCACCGAACATGATACCACCGGCACTGTTCTTATTTGCAGAGGGCTCCTTAAATTCTTTCAGTGTACCCTGACGTTTGCTTTCTGCCTCACCCGTTAAATTCTGACTGTTTCCACTGATATCAGTGCCTCCCAGGAACTCTG
Source organism: uncultured Prevotellaceae bacterium (assembly GCA_947303695.1). GTDB lineage: Bacteria > Bacteroidota > Bacteroidia > Bacteroidales > Bacteroidaceae > Colivivens. The sequence continues at coordinate 9,016 of CAMYYX010000065.1, forward strand.
CGATTTTGTCGGGAATGGCTGGTAAACCATATTCTTTGCCGTTATCGTCAACCAATTCGTTACCTACACAGAGATAGGCATTGGCTCCGATAGAGCACCACAAAGCAAAGGCATCATCCTTCTTACCCAAGGCAAAGTCGATGAGACGTAGTTCGCAGCGTTCCTTCTGCGGCGGTCGACCGATATAGAGATGCCACTTGGTGGGATCTTGATTGGTGCCGTTGCGCTTCCACGTGATACGGAAGTTCATGCTCACCTTGAAGCCCATTGATGCCTCGAAACCTGTCTTACCCTTATCCACACTCTCTTCGTTACCTGTCTTCGAGTAACGATTGGGGTCTTTCTCATCGGGGGCAAAGGTTCCAAGGCCGCTTTTCTCACTCACCGTTTTAAGAATACCTGATGCTTCGCCAGCCAGTTTGGCAAGATCATCTTTCATGTCAACGCC
>CAMYYX010000066.1 GCA_947303695.1 uncultured Prevotellaceae bacterium
GCTCAGTCGGATGGCTTCGGGGATGGCACGAAGGTCGTCGCCCATCAGCGTCACCTGATTGCCTTCGCAACGGATGATACGATGGACCACATAACGGCAGCCTTCAACCCAAGCCAACACGACATCGCCCACCTTGGGAGTCGCTGGTTTCTGCAGGATGACACTTTCCTTTCCGCCGATGATGAACGGCAGCATGCTCCATCCCTTCACAGGAAATGTCACGCTAATGCCTTCATCAACCAGTCGGATGGCCTCTTGTATGATAATCGTGTCGTTCATGCCGTTATCGTCTCGTTACAGATTCGTGCAGCAGCTGCATCAGGCAAGCATTCTAAATGCCACACAGGCACCTGCGATGCCAGGGCATTCTCCGTCTCGTGCAATCCGTCTGCTATCAACTCATCCCATCGCTTGCCGCTGATACTCGGCACAAGTGCCGCATAAGCCTGGATGCCGCGAAGACGTTCTATCTTGTTATAGGGAGCCTGACTCAGCAACACAATCCCCTTCAAAGGATAGCTGACATTGCGATAGCAGGGCGTCTTTCCGCTCCATGGAGAGCCAAACACCCACGCCTGACCATCGTCCTTGATGCGCACCACAGGATTGTCGTCATTCACCAACTCCACCCCTTCGATATGCTGTTGCCACAATCGTGCATGAGTGCTCTTACCCGTTCCGCTTTTGCCCAGGAACATGTAAGCACACCCTTCGAAGCTAACGGTCGCAGCATGAAACAGAGCCGTCTGCATCCTCGCCGTAGCAAGGGCAAAGAGCACCATCAGCGCATTATCGACAGCGAATTTCAGGTAGCCATCCGACACCACGAGTTGCGAATGGAGATAGTCGGCAGCGCAAACCAACCAGCCGGCAGTCTTACCTCCCAAACGGAACTCGAACACAGGAGCACCCGTCTGGGTTCGTCCACACACGATTTCCTGCCCCTCATCGTCCTGACGGATTTCCTCGGTATAGTCAGGAGCCACACCCCTTTCGACACCCAAAGAAAAGACCACATCATCGGATGCCGAAGAAGAGAAAGGTGCATAGTTGTCCATCAACGCGAACACCCCGTCTTCCCCGCAGACACTGAACACATGGCCTGCCACCTTATAGTAGTTTGTCATTTTCTCTTTGCTATTGAGCGTTTTGCCGTTCCCAGCTTATTTCCTCGTATCAGCTCCCCACATCATCTTCTGACGCAACGTTGAGAAGAAGGTATGCTGTGGATGTACCACCACTTTCACACAATACGGAGCCTTACGGATATGCAGATGGATATTGTCGCGATAGCTATGGCTACGTCCGTCGAGCGAGACAAGGAAACTGCCGCTTCGGCTTTCCACACGAAGGTCAATCACGGAATCATCACCCACGACAATCGGACGCATGTTCAAGCTATGAGGTGCGACAGGTGTCAGGGAGACGGTATCCAGACGAGGTGTGATGATAGGACCACCCACACTCAGCGAATAAGCTGTAGAGCCGGTAGGAGTACCTACAATCAATCCATCGGCCTGATAGGTCGTGAGATACTCACCATTCACAGAGGTGTGGATGGAAATCATGGCCGAGATGTCGTGTTTCAAGATGGCTATCTCGTTGAGTGCACAAGGATAGCCCACCAACTCCTGTTCATCGCACGAGAGTTCGATGACGCTGTGGTTCTCGACCTCGTATTTGCCTTTCGCCAGATTCTTCAATATCTGTTCCAACTCATCAGGAGAGAAATTGGCAAGGAATCCGAGACGACCCGTATTGACACCCACAATCGGTATCTGACGGGCACCTACCTTACTCGCCACATCAAGGAACGTACCATCACCACCCATGCATACCACTACATCGGCATCAAGCGGTTCGCCCTGGCCTTCGTCCAAAATACGACACTGAGGCACATTGATCTGAAGATTCTCTGTGAGAAAAGTATGGAACGAAGCAGGAATCAGCAATTCCGCCTTCAATTCGGTGGCCACTGCGAAGAACTTCTGAACAGCTACCGATTTCTTCTCTTGGTAGATATTTCCGAATAACGCTATCTTAAATTTACCCTGTTGCATAGACAAATTTCACCTTTTTTATCTAAAATATTCTTAACAACCGCACATCCTACGATTTTTTTCGCTATTTTTGCGTGCAAATATACGAAATAAACAAAACATTGTAAGCAAAAAACGGTGCAAACATGACAAAATTAAGTGTAAATATCAATAAAGTGGCGACAATTCGAAATGCGAGAGGCGGAAATAATCCCGATGTTTGCAAAGTAGCACTCGACTGCGAAACGTTCGGAGCAGACGGAATTACGGTTCACCCGCGTCCTGACGAACGTCACATCAGATACCAGGATGTGAGGGACTTGAAACCCATCTTGAAAACCGAGTTCAACATCGAAGGTTATCCTCAGCGCAGCTTCATTGATTTGGTGAAACAGGTATGCCCTACCCAGGTAACACTGGTTCCAGACGCTCCTGCCCAGATTACTTCGAATCATGGGTGGAACACCAAAATGAACCTCGAACTGCTGACAGACATCGTGGCAGAGTTCAAAGAAAAAGACATCCGTGTGTCCATCTTCGTAGATGCCAATCCTGAGATGGTGGAATATGCAGCACGGATAGGTGCAGACCGTGTGGAACTATACACAGAGCCCTATGCCACCCATTATGTTCGCAATCGTGAAGTAGCCATCCGCCCCTTCATCGCAGCAGCCAATCAGGCTCGCGAATGTGGATTGGGACTGAACGCCGGACACGACCTTAGCCTGGTGAACCTTGGCTATTACCTCCAGCAGATACCGTTCACGGACGAAGTCAGCATCGGACACGCCCTCATCTGTGATGCACTTTATTTAGGATTAAAAGAAACTATCAAACAATACAAAGAACTATGCAAGAATTAAGTATCCTTGAATTAGCCAAACAAGGTGGATGGATCATGATTGTGCTCGCCATCCTCTCAATCATCGCTGTGTACATCTTCACCGACCGTTTCATTGCCATTCGCAATGCAGGAAAGGTAGACAAACTGTTTATGGACCGCATACGCGACTATATCAAGAACAACGATGCACGTAGTGCCATCAACTACTGCCGTGTGACCAACACCACCACATCACGTATCATCGAGCGTGGTATCAGCCGCATCGGACGTCCGGCACCTGAAATCCAAGCAGCTATCGAGAACACAGGAAACCTGGAAGTGGCACAGCTTGAGAAACGACTCCCTGTCTTGGCTACGATTGCAGCAGGTGCTCCGATGATTGGATTCCTTGGAACCGTCATCGGTATGGTCGAAGCCTTCTGGCAGATGTCAAACGCTGGTGGTAACCTCGATATCAGCATGCTGTCGAGTGGCATCTATCAGGCAATGGTCACTACCGTTGGAGGTCTCATCGTGGGTATCATCGCCCTCTTTGCCTACAACTACCTTGTATCGAAAGTCGACGGAGTAGTCAACGAAATCGAACGTGAGTCACTGTCATTCATGGACTTAATGAACGAATAAATTATGGCTTTAAAACGCAGAACAAAGATAACCCCAACCTTCTCGATGTCATCCATGACCGACATCATCTTCCTGCTGCTCATCTTCTTCATGATTACCAGCACCATGATAGCGCCAAATGCCATCAAGGTGTTGCTTCCACAGAGCAAGCAGCAGTCGGTGGTGAAGGCTAAGTCGTATGTCACCATCGACAAAGACCTCAATATGTATGTGGCTATCGGATCGGGGAAAGCACAACCTGTCACACTGGAAGAATTGCCAAATGTGATAGGTCAGGCCACCAACGACACAACAGAGATGTTCGTATCGCTCTTTGCCGACGAAAGTGTACCTTACAGGAATATTGTAGAAGTGCTCAATGTAGCCAACGAGAACCACTTCAAGATGGTGCTCGCAACACGTCCGCCTGAGAAATGAACAAAGACAAGAAACGCAGAATCATATCAACCATTACAACGGTAACAGTACATCTGCTACTGCTGCTCATCTTGGCACTCGTTACCTTGAAACTGGCAGATAGCGACCAGCTAGAGGACGGTGTGCCTGTGTTGCTGGGTAATGTGGACGATGCTGCAGGTGAAGACCTCGATGGAATCCCTGATGAGGAAACCACAGAAGAGCCAGAGATGTCTGAAGCCGAACCGGAAACTTCTGAAACACCTGAAGCCATAGAAACTCCAGAAGTCCCAGAACCTGCGCCCCAACCCGAACCACAAATCACGCAGAAGGAAGAGCGCTCAATAGCTGCCGAAGAGGCCAAGAAGCGCGAAGAGGAACTCCGTAAGCGTGAAGCTGAAGCAGCCAAAAAACGTGCCGCAGAAGAAGCTGCCAAGAAGAAAGCGGCTGAAGAAGCAGCTAAGAAACGCGCCGCTGAGGAGGCAGCAAAAAAGAAGGCGGCTGAAGAAGCAGCCAAGAAGAAAGCTGCTGAAGAGGCGAAACGCAAGGCAGAAGCAGAGGCCGCACGAAAGAAAGCAGAAGAGGAAGCAGCACGTAAAGCAGCTATCAACAGCAGAATGGCTGGAGCTTTCGGCAATGGAGGCAATCAAGGAAGTAGCGGCTACACCTCTGGTAACGGAAACCAAGGAAGCCCAACAGGAAACGGTACGACAGGAGCGGTTTCTGGAGTAGGTGGTATAGGTACTGCTCAAGTTGGTACACGAAAAGTGATTCATCTTGAAGAACCTGAATACAACGACCCAACGAGTGAAGGTACAATTGTTGTTGCCATCACGGTGAATGCAGCAGGACGGGTCATTGCAGCCTCTATCAAGAGTGCGACCACCACATCTGCGACTCTGCGAAATGCAGCAACAACAGCTGCACGCAAATCATCATTCACCTCTGGTGCTGATAATGAGCAAGGAACCATCACCTACAAGTTCAAGCAGAGATAGTAAATGGTAAATGGCTAAATGGTAAATGGCTAAATGGTAAATGAATAGATGAACTTCCTCACCAAATATTGGCTTCGTCTGAAATGGAAGCAGCAGAACTATCAACCGCCAATCGAGAAGAGTGACGAAGAGCATGTTTGCGCTTTCTGCAACGAGCATTATACGGGAAATTATTGCCCTCAATGCGGTTTGCAATATGGACGTGAACGTTTTACCTGGCGCACCATACTGCTCAACCTCATGGACCTTTGGGGAGTTGGCAAACGCAATGTATTCCGTACTATCTGGCATCTGCTATGGCGTCCAGGCCATCTGATGTACGATTTCCTACGCTATAAACATCGCGCCTATTTTCCACCTGTCCCTTTGTTGGTAGCCACCTGTCTGCTATTCACGCTTTTGGTCAATATATTCAACATCAAATGGAGTCAAGACCTCGATAGCGTTTACGAAATCCATAACTCGGTTGAAAAGACAAAAGCTGATGTGAACAAAACGATGGGGGTACAGGATGTACCTATGACAGCGGAGGAACAACTAGAAGAGAAACAATTGGAAGAGACCCTAAACAAGCAGATGATGTCGCTCGAAGAATTGTTGAAGGCAGAACGTCAATGGAGTCGCAACCACATGGAGTACTCACTCGTCATCTCCACACTTCTCTTCATCCTGCTGGCCAGTTGGATCTTCTACCAGTCGCCACGCATCCAATTGTCGATTGTTGAGAGTTTTTACGTACAGATTTACATTGCGTGCCAGATGATGCTTATCGCCATCCCCTATACCCTCATCAATGGTGAGATTACCGAATCCAGTTGGTTACCCTACCCCTTACCAAGCTTTTTGGCATTTGCCATTCTTGTGGTCGATTATTACCAACTCTGCGGTTATTCCCTTTGGGGAACCATCTGGAGACTCATCGCCATGGTTTGTGTCTACATCTTAGTCGGAACGATTATTGGCCTCATTTTGACCGTCACATTTGTCTTAGCCCCGGTCGTCACAGGTTTCTCAATTGGAATCTTCACGTTCCTACCTATTAATTAAAGGAAATTAAGGTATTCATTGTGAAATTTCACTACTTTTTTCCTTTTTAATAAAAAAATAGATATTTTTTTCGATTTTTTTGGGACGAAACTATTTTTTTCGTATCTTTGCCACAGATATGAGGCAATTTATCAGGTTCATACGCAGGACACTATCCGTTCGACTCAGCCTGACTGTTGTCATCGCGATAGCTACGCTGTTGATGGCAGCGCTGTCGGTTATGTTCCTTTATTCACGAAAAGTGATAAAGGAGGAAGTCATGCAAAAAGCCGAACAGACATTGGAATCCACCGTCCAGCGAATTGATAATATCTTGCTGAGTGCCGAACAGGCATCGGGAAATATGACACATTATCTATTTCTCCATATTAACGAACCTGACCGAATGCATGCCTTCAGCAAGAAACTGGTAGAAAACAATCGATACATTAAAGGCTGTGCCATCGCTATGGAACCGTATTTCTACAAGGATAAGGGCGAAGAGTTTATGGCATATTACTTTACCACTTCTGATACCATCGAAAGGCTGCCAAAGAAAAACATCCAACAGTCAAATACCTTTGGTGACATCCCCTATTACAAACAGATTTGGTACACCAAACCTTTTGAGGTAGGCGCACCTATCTGGATTGGACCAATCGACGACCAGGAATCGAAAGGGTCAGACATCATTACGTTTGGTCTGCCGTTAACAATGCCCGACAAACAAAGAATCGGAGTGATGGGTGTGGATGTGTCTGTCAGCCTTTTGTCTGAAGTCATCAAAGATGCGAAACCATCACCCAATTCCTATGCCATGCTGATAAACGGCGAGGGTGATTTTATCGTACATCCCACACTTACTACTCCTGATTCTACTCGAGAGTATGCTCCAATTTCAAAACTCCCAGAAGAAGTTCTGGAGCCCATGCTTGCAGGAGAGACCGGTTATAAGAAAATCAAACACGATCAACATCACGACTACGTATTTTATAAGCCCTTTGTCTGCAAGAATGCCCCAGCACGCTCGATGGAAGCACTCAACTGGAGTATTGCCATTGTCTATCCAGAAGAAGACATTTTGGGCGACTACAATCGTCTTTTAAATTATGTATTGATCATTGCCATTGTCGGCATGATACTGCTATTGGTGCTTTGCCAAATCATCACCCATCATCAGTTATCACCATTACTGATGCTTACTGAGGCTGCCCATCGCATCACAAACGGACAATACGACGAACCTATTCCTGACAGCCCACACATGGACGAAGTGGGACGACTGCAAGACCATTTCAAACAAATGCAGCAGTCGCTTTCCGTACAGATGGGCGAATTGAAAAAACTCAACACACAGCTACAGGAACAGAACGAGCATCTGCAAGAGGCTTACGAAAAAGCTCAGGAAGCCGACCGCATGAAGATAGCCTTCCTGCATAACATGACGAACAAGATGATGGAGCCAGTTGATATTATCTGCGCAAGGGTAGAAACGCTCTGTGATGACTCACACGAATTGGATCCTCAAGAGGCCAATCAATTGGTAAAGGACATCGAGCGGCAGTGTATGATCGTTGTAGAATTGCTGAATAACCTGTTAAAAGTATCTGAGAGACTAAATACGAAACATGATTTCTCTTGATCGACATATCCGCCATTCGCTTTCGCTGAAGCTCATCGTCAGTATCTTATTGCTGGCGGTGCCAATCTTCGTGCTATCGATTGGTCTCCTGTTCTTTGAGTCACGTGCCAACATCAAACGCGAAGCAACAGAACATGCGAAAAGCCGCCTCAACACAGCGGCATATCACGTTGATCGCTACTTGCGCATTGCCGAGACAGCCAGCAACATTACCGCTTGGATTGTCGAAGAGAATTTCGTACCCGATTCCATGCTCGCCTTTTCTCGTCGTATCGTAGAGCTGAATGGAAATATCGACGGATGCTCCATCGGTGCCGAACCTGATATGTTTCCTGAGTATGGCAGATATTGCTCAGCCTATACAATCAGGAAAGACGATTCCATCATGACGGTGATAGAAGCTCCTTATGAGTATTTCACACGTATATGGTACGATACCCCACGTACTACGAAGAGGTCTGGATGGTCGGTATATTACGATGACTTTGACTCTCTAGATATAGCACTGGACGGAATGCTGGCGACCTACAGCAAGCCTTTATACACCCCAGACAGCACGCTGCTTGGTGTCATGAGTGTCGACCTCTCATTGACACGTCTCTCAAAGATGATTACGGCAGACAAGCCATACCCCAACTCCTACTACGTGATGGTCGACCGCCGAGGTCAATTCTACATACACCCCGATTCTACACGACTCTTCACCCCTATCTTCAGTGGAGCCGATCCTATCAAACAGGCAGACATCATTGCATTGGGACATGAGATGAGTTCAGGACAGGAAGGCAGCATGTCTGTGATGGTAGACGGACAGCCTTGTATCGTTTGCTACAAGCCCATTCGAAATGCCCTTTGGAGCATGGCGATCATCTGTCCGGAAAGCGATATCTTGAAAGGTTACCAGCAGCTGACCTCTATCATCATCCCCATCCTCATTATCGGATTGATACTCATCCTGATTCTCGGTCGCAGATCAGTAATTCACGCCATCAGTCCGTTGGATCAATTGCTTGTTCAATCGCAGCGCATGGCTGCCGGACAATATGACCAACAGATTTCACATAGTACACGTCATGATGCGGTAGGACAATTACAAAACAGCTTCTTGCAGATGCAATCATCGCTCAACCGTCACATGAGCGCTATCAAGAAAGCAAATAGTGAGACCGCCCAACGTAACGAAGAATTACTTCAAGCCAACCAAATGGCAGAAGAAGCTGCTTATCAGAAAACAACCTTCATCCACAATGTGACGCACCAAATCCGCACCCCGATGAACATCGTCATGGGATTTGCACAAGTAATGGAAGGTAATTTCGACACCATTCCAAAGGAAGAAGTAAAATCACTGGCAGCACTCATGGATTCAAGTTCCGTCAAGTTGAGACGTATGGTTCAGATGCTTTTCGATAGTTCTGATATGGGAGTCTTCGAAGAATTGAAGAGTAAAAGACACGAAAACATATCATGCAACGAAGTGGCACG
>CAMYYX010000067.1 GCA_947303695.1 uncultured Prevotellaceae bacterium
GCAAAAGTACTAACTTTTAGACAAACAAACTCTGTTTTTAGAGTTAAAAGATGTAATTTAGACAAATAAATAGTGTAGTCTTAGATGGTAGAAAACAAGCGAGACAAACAAATAAAATTTGCTTATCTCGCTGATTTTAAGTTACTTAGAATAAAATCTAACGTTTAATACTCATCCTCGTCCCAGAGGAAATCCTCCTTTGATGGATAATCAGGCCATATTTCCTCTATGCTCTCATAGACATCACCCTCATCTTCTATTTCCTGCAGGTTCTCAAGCACCTCAAGTGGTGCTCCCGAACGAGTCGCATAGTCAATCAGTTCGTCTTTGGTTGCAGGCCAAGGAGCATCCTCCAATTTTGTTGCCAATTCGAGTGTCCAATACATAGGCTTTCTCCCTTTCGTGATTTATGGTTTATGATTTATTAGTTATTGTTTTCTACCATTATTTGTCTTTTTTCGACCACACTTTAAATTTCTCACCCTCTTTTGAGCCGCAAAAATACAATAAATATTTGTATCCACAAGCGTTTTAACAAAAAATTTTATCTCCATTCGCATTTTTTTTACATAACAAGCAAATAAGGTATCCAGCAAATGCCGAATACCTTATTATTTATCAGGGAAGGGTCAGTTATTGATGCCCCTCGTTTGTGATGTTACATCAGAACCGGACGGAGGTCTTTGCTCCCCGGTAGTCGACGGTCTTTTGCTGACCATCGGGCAGGACAACGGTGAACTTACGTGATTGGAGCATGCCTGGATAACTGCCTTGGCGGGCACCGATGGTGAGGGTGCGACTCTTGTCGTTCCAATCGAAAGTGATGGTGGCATAGGTGCCTTTCTCGTAGTTGTAGCTGTCGCCTTCGTCCTCGTAGAGCACGAATCGTCCGTTTGCTCCCGGATAGACGCGCATTTCGAGGTTGTCCCATGACTTCTCACCTACGTACTGCATCTCAGGTCCCAATGGCAGGATGCCACCTGCACGGACGAACATCGGTACACGGTCGAAAGATGTCTGCAACTCTACGTTCTGTCCTCCCTGATAGCGACGACCTGTCCAGAAATCATACCATATACAATTTACAGATTTACCATTTACCATTTGTTTACCAGGCAGGTACTTGGTAGCGGTCTTGGTGGCTGTGAAGTCGACTGCTCCGACGGGTGAACCGTCGGACGCATTCTGACGGTTCCAGCCTGTCATCTCGTTGGTGCGGATGATGCGTTCCTCGGTGTATTGAGAACTGACAATCGGACAAGCGAGGATGCTGTGACCGAACATGAACTCATCGGTCATATCCCACACCTGCTTGTCTGCAGCGAAGTCGGCAAAGAGCGGACGCATGTAGCTGTCGTTGTTCGAAGTCACCTGCCATGCTATACTATATAAATAAGGTATGAGGCGATAGCGCAAACGGATCTGCTTCTCGATGGCATCATAGACGGGCTCGCCCTTCTTGCCGAACTGCCATATCTCGCGTGGCGCATCGGCACCATGACTGCGGAAAACGGGGCAGAACAGACCGTATTGCATCCAACGGACATAGAGCTCCTGGAACTGAGGGTTCTTAGGAGCAGAGCCACCTCCACGGGTGTTGTACGAACCGCAGAAGAAGCCACCGATATCTGTGTTGAAGTTAGGGTTACCGGTCAGTGTGTAGCTCAATCCTGCAGGCACCTGCTTACGCAGCATGTCCCATGAGGAGTTGACGTCGCCACTCCACATGTTGGAGCCGTAGTGCTGCTGACCAGCATAGCTGGAGCGGGTCATGATGAACACGCGCTTGCCACGGTCGTCCTGACGCTGTGACTGATAGATGCCTCGAACGGTCTCCAAAGGGAAGGCATTGCGCAATGAGCGCCATGTGCCACCCGTCACAGGATGAGCATAGTCGCTCTCCTTGGGATTGAAGAAATCGGGGTCGGTAGAGTCCATCCACCAGGCATCGGTGCCATAGTCGTAGAGGGTCTTGAGGTATTTCCAATAGATGTCGCGAGCCACAGGGCTGAAGGCGTCATAGACCTTCACACCTGAAGGATATTTCATATCAGGTGGCCATACGTGAGAGATACCACTCTGTGGCCATGTCTCGATGGGTAGCAAGAGGCCTTTCTCGTCCAACTCGCGGAACTGCTGGGTCTGAGGTCCGAAGCTGGCCCAGATGGAAATCATGAAATGGGCGTGCTTCTTGTGTACGTTATCTATCATCTGCTTACCATTGGAGAAGTCCTCAGCAAGGAAATCCATGGCGTTCCACAGGTAGTTGCTGCCCCAGTACTGCCAGTCCTGAATGATGCCATCGAGCGGCACATTGAGCGAACGATACTGATCGACGATGCCTTCGGTTTCGCGAGCGGTCTTATAGCGTTCCTTCGACTGCCAATAGCCGAACGTCCAAAGCGGGAACATCGGCACGTCGCCTGAGAGGTAACGCATCTGGGCAATGACGCCATCGGCTGAACCTCCATACATGAAGTAATAGTCCACTCCATTGCCTACCTCGGCATCGAAGGTCATACCATTGGCATTGTCTTCGAAGAGGGTTGGTGAGTAGTTTTCCCAATAGATGCCCCACCCCTTGATAGACTGCAGCACGTTCATGAAGTCCTCAAGATTGGACTGCTCCATGCGTTTCTTCTCACCACGCCGGTTCATCTTACCATTCTGGATGGTACCCAGTCCGTAGATGGCCTCGTCCTTGTCGAGGATGAAGGTCTGGCGTGCTTCCTTTACGTCACACTCTTTTTCCTTGAGCAGCACAACGCCTTTGGCCGTGAGGAACGTCAGGTTTCCCTGTGCGTCCTGACGGACGGTCAGTTCTTTACTTTTCCATTGACCATTGGAAGCGGACCATCCCTTATCCATGGGTTTGGCAATCACCACCAGTGTCATCGTGGGTTCGCCCTTGACAACATGCACAATGCTGGGGGTGATGAACTCAATCTTCACACTTTGTGCCCAACCAACATTTGCTGTCAGCAACGCACCTAAAACTAATAGAATTTTCTTCATAATTTGAAATTAAAAATTAATAATATGGGTTGTTTATTTTTGGTTAGTTTCCTGTCCTTATGATTATTCGTTTGCAAAGATAATGTAAAATGAGAGAATAGCCAAATATTTTGCTCAGTTTTGCAAAATCAGTGTAGCAAAATGGTGACAATAAACAAAGATTCTCCTTATATTTATTAAAAAAGGTGAATGGTAAATGGTCAAATGGTAAATAATTCATACCTTTGTAAGGATTTTTAGGATGTGCCGTCAGGTGTCGCCAAAAATGACACTTGCAATCGCCCAAAAAGAGATTAATTTTTAACAACTAAAGCATATAAACGTATTATGGCAACATTAGACTTAACTAAGTACGGCATCACTGGTTCTACCGTGATTGCTCACAATCCTTCTTTCGAGGATCTTTACAAAGCTGAAGTTGACCCATCTCTCACTGGTTATGAGGTAGGTCAGGAAACTGAGCTTGGTGCAGTAAACGTGATGACAGGTGTCTTCACAGGTCGTTCACCTAAGGACAAATACATCGTTGACGATGCTCAGAGCCACGATAAGGTATGGTGGACAACTGAGGGTTACAAGAACGATAACCACCCAATGACAGAAGCTGTATGGGCACAGGTAAAGGACATCGCTATCAAGGAGCTCAGCAACAAGAAGCTTTATGTAGTTGACGCATTCTGCGGTGCTAACGAAGCTACTCGTCTTGCTGTACGTTTCATCGTAGAGGTTGCATGGCAGGCACACTTCATCAAGAACATGTTCATCCAGCCAACTGAAGCTGAACTCGCTACTTTCGAGCCAAACTTCGTTATCTTCAACGCATCAAAGGCAAAGGTTGAGAACTACAAGGAACTCGGCCTTAACTCAGATACTTGTGTTGCATTCAACACAACCAGCCGTGAGCAGGTAATCATCAACACTTGGTACGGTGGTGAAATGAAGAAGGGTATGTTCTCAATGCAGAACTACTACCTCCCACTCCAGGGCATCGCTTCAATGCACTGTTCAGCTAACACCGACATGGAAGGCAAGAACACTGCTATCTTCTTCGGTCTTTCCGGTACAGGTAAGACTACCCTTTCAACCGATCCTAAGCGTCTCCTCATCGGTGACGACGAGCACGGATGGGACGACGAAGGTGTGTTCAACCTCGAAGGTGGTTGCTATGCAAAGGTTATCAACCTGTCAAAGGAGAACGAGCCTGACATCTACGGTGCTATCAAGCGCAACGCTCTCTTGGAGAACGTAACTGTAGACAAGGATGGTAAGATTGACTTCGCAGACAAGAGCGTGACAGAGAACACTCGTGTCAGCTACCCAATCGACCACATCAAGAACATCGTAAAGAAGGTTGCAGGTAAGAGCGCAGGTCCAGCTGCAAAGAACGTCATCTTCCTCAGCGCAGATGCATTCGGTGTACTGCCTCCAGTATCTATCCTGACTCCTGAGCAGACTCAGTACTACTTCCTCTCTGGTTTCACTGCTAAGTTGGCAGGTACAGAGCGTGGTATCACTGAACCAACTCCTACCTTCTCTGCTTGCTTCGGCCAGGCATTCCTCGAGCTGCACCCAACAAAGTATGCTGAGGAACTCGTAAAGAAGATGCAGAAGAGCGGCGCTAAGGCTTACCTCGTAAACACTGGTTGGAACGGAACAGGCAAGCGTATCTCAATTCCTGATACTCGTGGTATCATCGACGCTATCCTCGACGGTTCAATCCTGAAGGCTGAGACCAAGAAGATTCCGTTCTTCGACTTCGAAGTACCAACAGCTCTGCCAAACGTAAACCCAGCTATCCTCGATCCTCGCGACACTTACGCAGATCCTAAGACTTGGGAAGAGAAGGCAAAAGACCTCGCTGGTCGCTTCATCAAGAACTTCGACAAGTACACAACGAACGCAGCAGGTAAGGCTCTCGTTGCTGCTGGTCCAAAGCTCTAATACGACAAGACCTCTTAGAGAGAATCTATAACGAAAGGCGACATCCAACCACGGGTGCCGCCTTTCATTTGTTTTCTATTTTGCTAATCCAGATAACCAGCCTTCTTCAGTTCGCCATAGGCGAGGTCGCATTCGTCCCACCATGCTTGTCCGAATCTGCGGATGAGAGGTTCCTTGAGGAAACGGTAGAGCGGAAGGGATAGCTTGCACCCCAGCTCTACACCACATCGGCAGATGTCCCACTTATCGTAGTTGACGCCTATCGTGCCAGCCACATTCTTCAGACGGACAGGATAGAGATGACAGGAGATGGGTTTCTGGAACTTAGTACGACCTTCCCGATAGGCTCGGTCGAGCACACAAAAGCAAGCACCGTCGGCATCGTGATTGGCAAACACACAATCCTTATCGTTCACGATACTCGTCACAAGTTCGCCTGAAGGGTCGGAATAAACCACCCCTTGCTGATTGATGACTTCGCGTGCCTCAGGTGTCAGTTCGTCCCACACGACCTCCATCGCCTCTTCTATCTCTGCGATCTCCTCTTCCTCAACAGGTGCTCCTGCATCACCTTCGACACAGCAGCAGCCTTTACACACGGAGAGGTCGCAACAGAAATGCTGCGAAAAGAGATCGAGCGAAACAAGAGTGTCTTGAATCTCAAGCATAAGGATTAAGCGTTGATTTTTTCGATGAGTTCCACAATACGCTGACGCATCTGCTGGTATTGTGGTGATGACTTGAAGTCGGTATTGCGGCGTATCATCTGTTCGACAGCTGCCTGAGAGTGCTGATAGCACGACAGTTCGTTGTCCATCTGTTGTGCGTGGGCGGCATGTTGTTTGATTTCTTTCTCGCGTGCCCTACGAAGGATGGTACAGACGGGATTGACGACTTCCAGCACGATATTGTCCATGATGTGATGCCCCTGCATGAAGAGATAGACATTGTCAGGTGTAAGTCCCAACTGAGTAAGTTCGTCCTTGAGTGGCTGGAGCTTTCCCTTCGCCTCAGGCACCTCTCTCTGTAACCATGCAATCTTTTGATTGACCTTATGACGCAGATGTTCCAATCCCTCTTCAGGATTGAAGATATTGACCTTGTGAATGGTAGCGATGTTGCACAACGTAGTAAGAGGCATTTCGCCTGCACGATTGTTGCGATAGAGCCAGATGGCCCAAACAAAAAGGTCGTAGATGATGCGTGAATAGGCCGTGAGATAGGCTACGAAGTCAAACACTTTCTTGTCATTCAACGTTGCCATCACACATACGTTATGCAGACTCTCAGCATAACATTGATAGTTTTCGATAGCATAGACATAGGTGTGAACGATGAATGGATTGTTGTTGATTTCCCGACTGGTAGAGGTTGAATCTTGCAGCAGATAGTCGAGGTCCGCATCCACACAGGCAATCATGCTCGTGCCAAGTCCTTTTCCCAGGTTGTTGGTAATAGCAGACTTCTTTCCCCTACTGAGGTTGGAACGGGAAGGCAAAACAATTTCGAAGCCCAGGTCGTCATTCTCGAACTCAGCCAACACATCGCGCCAAAAGAAGATGTCATCGTAACTTTCGACATATACGATGACTTTATGCTTCTTCCACTTCGGCCGCATGTGGTTCGCCGCCTCGAAGTAGCGCGAGTTGACATTATCGACCAGACGCTTGGGCATTCCTTTATTCGGCTATTTGACAGTCACGTCTTCTACCTCAGTCACGATATCCATCCAACCATCCATGATAAGGGCTGGCGAATGGGTTGAGAGGATGATTTGTGCATTAGGGTTGAGTTCACGAATCAAGTTGAGCAAACCCTTCTGCCACTCGATATGAAGACTGATTTCCGGCTCATCCATCAACAAGGCATAATGCTCGCCATTTTCGACAAGTACCGTCAGCATGATGACCAGCATCTGCTTCTCGCCCGATGACAACTGGTAAGGAGTCAACAATTCCCCGTTCTGGAAGAACTGAATCTCATTGCTCTTACGGTCAATCGTCTTGTTAGTATCCTTGAAGAGTTCGTCCATAATGTTTTGGAACTTCGTCTTCGGCACAGACACCAACGCAGCCTTCGTCTGGTCTTCTGGATTGCCACTGGTGAGGAGCTCGATGATCTGGTTTCCGATGTTCACTTGATAATCCAGGAACCTCTTTTGCAACTTGTAGATTTGCCAGTCGAGTTCAGTCTTCACTCTTGAGTCGGCAAGTTTCTCAAGCAGATTACTATTAAGGAGTGGACGGTCGAAGGAGCGAATGATGTCGAACTTGATGCTTGTAGCATCTTCAGGGAAGAGTTTGATGGTGACACCCTTCATCACCTCACCCGACTGGAACTCTCCACTATCGATGAGTTTCAGCATCTGAGCGGAGTGGTTAATGATGGTACTCTTACCCACTCCGTTGATGCCGCTTAGGATGTTCACTGTCGGATTCAGTTCCCACATGATGTGTTTGCCACCTTTCCACAGTGCCTTGATCTCTATACTCTTGATGTATTCTGCCTGTTTCATCATTTAGCTGATTGACGTAAGGAATTTCTCAAGGTTCTTCTTCTTTGTTGCACCCATAATGAGGAAGAGGTCGATGAGCCACCAAACTCCACATCCACCACCAGTGAGCAACTTACCAATTCCCAGACCGATATCACCAATAATGAAACGGTCCACACCAAATTCACCGACAAAAGCAGAAAGAGCAATGCTCAAAATAGGATTTGTGAAATCCATTGCCATTACTGCCATTTCACGATCTGCTGGCAAATTTTCCAAACGCTCCCTGATCATAGGGATTGACTCTGCGGGGAAATTGTCCCCTTTTGTTGTAATAAACAAATTTACTTTCTCTGCATCCATAGTTTTAAAGTTTAAATAATAATGTTTGCTCTATTTTGCAGTGCAAAGATAATGGATTATTCTGAAACCACCAAACAATCTCAGAAATAATTCATACTTCCAAACAAAACATTTGGTCATCTCGAAAAAAGTGTTTATATTTGCAGTGTAAAATCCATGAACAATCATTATTATTAATCAAGGTATATGAAGACTAATTATGAAATTCGTTATGCGGCACATCCTGAGGATGCCAAGCATTATGACACCCAACGTTTGCGTCGCGACTTCCTCATTGAGAAGGTATTTGGTGAGGATGAGGTAAATCTGGTTTATTCGATGTACGACCGTATGATTGTAGGTGGGGCTATGCCTATAAAGGAAGCTTTGAAGTTGGAAGCTATCGATCCTCTGAAAGCTCCTTATTTCACCACTCGTCGCGAACTGGGCATCTTCAATGTAGGAGGTGCAGGAACTATCCGCGTAGGTGATGAGACATTTGAATTGAACTACAAGGAGGCGCTTTACATTGGTCGTGGCGACCGCGATGTAGTGTTCGAGAGCAAGGATGCCCAACAACCTGCAAAGTTCTACATTAACTCTACGACTGCTCACAAGGAATATCCTTGTAAGAAGGTGACGAAAGCTGATGCCGACGTGTTGGCATTAGGTTGCTTGGAAGACAGTAACGATCGTGTTATCAACCGCATGATTGTACAAAAGACACTCGACTCTTGTCAGCTCCAGATGGGTATGACTGAACTGAAACCAGGAAGTGTGTGGAACACGATGCCTGCTCATATCCACAGCCGCCGTATGGAGGCTTACTTCTACTTCGAAGTACCTGAAGACCAAGCTGTATGCCACTTCATGGGCGAAATCGAGGAAACCCGCCACATCTGGATGAAGGGCGATCAGGCTGTTCTCAGCCCTGAGTGGTCCATCCACTCTGCTGCAGCAACCCACAACTACACCTTTATCTGGGGTATGGGTGGCGAGAACCAAGACTACGGAGATCAAGACTTTTATAAGATTACAGA
>CAMYYX010000068.1 GCA_947303695.1 uncultured Prevotellaceae bacterium
GAATCGCCACGATATCTGGAAGAAGATTTCCGTCCCGGAAAAGGTCAGGAAGTACATTGTTGACTGCTGCAAGATGCAGGAAACACCATCCGACATTGAGCAGAGCATCAAGCAGACGATGTTCAAGTAAGGTTATTTGGATATTAGGTTATCAAAACAAAAGACATAAGTTAATAATAGAATTAGTTATCTCAATTAGAGAACAAAGTAGTTTTTTGTTCATATCCAGAGATTCCGGATAAGACTGGGTATAAGAAATCAGGGACTTGTGAAAGCCTCTGATTTTTTTTTCCGCTGTTGCGACTCTTTTTCTGATATTTCTATTGGAGAATGCGTTTTTTTTATTATCTTTGCAGCGAGATAAAATATAGAAAGATATGAAAGGAAAATTGATATTGCTGGGAGTGTTTAGTGTTGTAACGCTGGGAGTTGCATGGGCTCAGGGGCCTAACGACTCGGGTACGTACTATCAGGCTGCAGATGGGAAGAAGGGTGAGGCGCTGAAGACAGCTCTTTGTACTGTGATTTACAATCGTAATGAGGGTGGTGACCTCAGTACAGCATACAAAGCTCTTTGGACGCATTTTCTGACGACGGATGCACTCCCCAACGGAAAGGTTTGGGACATGTATTCCAATAAACGCAAGATGACTTTCGTTGAAGATCAAGACCCAGGCTCCGGCAATCAGGAAGGCCAGTATTTCAATCGAGAGCACTCGTTCCCCAATAGTTGGTTTGGCGGTAAGGTAATGCCAATGTACACAGACCTGCATCACATGTATCCTACAGATAAGTTTGTGAACAACAAGCGGGGCAATACCCCCTTTGGCGAGACATTAGGCGAGAAATATAAGTCAGCCAACGACTTCAGCAAGTTGGGCAATTGTACCGTTGACGGATATACAGGAACTGTCTTTGAACCCAACGACATGTATAAGGGCGACTTTGCGCGTGCCTATTTCTATATGGTGACTTGTTACGAAGAGAAGTTGCCTTATTGGTACACCAACTATGAGGAGTCGAGACCAACATTGGATGGTAATACCTATCCGGGATTGAGCGCTTGGCAGCTGGAAATGCTGATGAAATGGGCCAAGAACGATCCTGTGAGCGAGAAGGAGATTAATCGCAACAATGCTGTCTTTAACATCCAAAACAACAGAAATCCCTTTATTGACTACCCTGGATTGGAGGATTATATCTGGGGAGAAAAGATGGATGTGGCTTTTAGCTACGATCAATATAATAGTGCATCTACAGCCATCCTTGAGATTGCCAGTTCATCAACAGATGTGAACCGCAGCTATATGATTGATGGACGAAAAGTGAATGTGGCATATCGTGCACAATTGAGCAAAGGAATATACATCGTGAACGGTAAGAAGGTATTCGTTCGCTGACACTTCAGTGCCACTGAGCATTGGGAAAAAGACACGAACCACACGTATTTTGACAGACTATTTAACTTTTTTTACAATTATCACTACGTGATTCGCGTTTTTTTCGTAAATTTGCACCCGTTTTTGAGAGGTAAAAAGAAATTAGAGGCTTAAAAGTATTCTTTAAAAAAGACTATGGAATTAGCTACAAAATATAATCCTTCAGAAGTAGAAGGAAAATGGTATCAATATTGGCTTGACCACGATTTGTTTTCAAGCAAACCCGACGACAGAGAACCCTACACCATTGTTATTCCGCCACCAAATGTGACGGGTGTGCTTCACATGGGGCATATGCTTAACAATACGATTCAGGATATCCTGATTCGTAAGGCACGTATTGATGGTAAGAATGCTTGTTGGGTACCTGGTACCGACCATGCAAGTATCGCTACAGAAGCGAAGGTAGTGAACAAGTTGGCTCAGCAGGGCATCAAGAAACGTGACCTAACGCGTGAGCAGTTCCTTGAGCATGCATGGGATTGGACGAATGAACACGGCGGCATCATCTTGAAGCAATTACGTCGTTTGGGGGCATCGTGCGATTGGAACCGTACAGCCTTCACAATGGACGAACCTCGCAGCGAGAGTGTGCTGAAGGTGTTCGTTGACCTCTACGACAAAGGCCTTATCTATCGCGGCCTTCGTATGGTGAACTGGGATCCTAAGGCACAGACAGTGCTTTCGGGCGAGGAAGTCATCTATAAAGACGAAAAGAGCAAGCTGTATTATTTGAAGTACTATCTTAGTGACTCTAAGGACCTTAACGACTTTAAGGACTCTAAGGACAATGTCATCCACAAGGATGAGAAAGGTTACTATGCAGTCGTGGCTACTACACGTCCTGAGACCATCATGGGTGATACAGCGATGTGTATCAACCCCAAAGACCCCAAAAATCAGTGGTTGAGAGGAAGGAAGGTCATCGTACCATTGGTAAACCGTGTGATTCCTGTCATTGAGGACCGCTACGTGGACATAGAGTTCGGAACAGGTTGTCTGAAAGTGACACCTGCTCATGATGTGAACGACTACCAATTGGGTAAGACTCACAACCTAGAGACCATCGATATCTTCAATCCTGACGGTACTATCAGCGACCAGAGCCCACTCTACGTAGGTATGGATCGTATGGATGTGCGTAAGCAGATTACCATCGACCTGAAAGAAGCCGGACTGTTGGAGAAGGTGGAGGATTACGAGAACAAGGTGGGCTACAGCGAGCGTAATCAGGATACAGCTGTAGAACCGCGCCTCTGCAAGCAGTGGTTCCTTTCGATGCAGCACTTTGCTGACATCGCGTTACCTCCAGTACTCGAAGGCAAGATCAAGTTCTATCCTACGAAATATGTCAATACCTACCGAAATTGGATGGAGAACATCCAGGATTGGTGTATCAGCCGTCAGCTGTGGTGGGGACACCGCATACCTGCTTATTTCCTCCCAACAGCAGAAGAGGAGGAGGAAAAGTATGTTGTAGCATTGACGAAGGAGGAGGCATTGGAGAAAGCACACCAGATCAAGGGCTACGAGAACATCACCATCGACCAGTTGCGTCATGATGAGGATGCGCTCGATACATGGTTCTCTTCATGGTTGTGGCCAATTTCGTTGTTCGACGGAATCAACAATCCGGGCAACAAGGAAATCAACTACTACTATCCAACCTGCGACCTCGTGACCGCTCCTGACATCATCTTCTTCTGGGTAGCACGTATGATTATGGCTGGTGAGGAATACCAGAAGGACGTTCCTTTCCGCAATGTCTATTTCACAGGTGTGGTACGCGACGAACTGGGACGTAAGATGTCGAAGAGCCTTGGCAACTCACCAGACCCAATAGGATTGATTGAGAAATACGGAGCCGACGGCGTCCGCATGGGTATGCTGCTGGCAGCTCCTGCAGGAAATGATATTCTTTTCTCGGAGAGCCTCTGCGAACAAGGACGTAACTTCTGTAACAAGATATGGAATGCCTTCCGTCTGGTGAAAGGATGGGAGGTAAGCGACACTATCGCACAGCCACAGGAGAATCTGAAGACCATCGCTTGGATGGAGGCAACCATCCGTGCTGCTGCTACAGAAATCAACGATTTGTACAGCAAATATCGTTTGAACGAAGCCCTGATGGCTGTCTTCAAACTCTTTACGGATGAATTCTCAGGATGGTATCTAGAGATGATTAAGCCTGCTTATCAGGCACCAATCGATGCTGCTACATTGACTGCTACGCTGAACATCTTCGAGCAGTTGATGAAACTCATCCATCCGTTCATGCCGTTCATCACTGAAGAACTCTATCAGAATATAAAGGAACGTAAGGATGGCGAGAGCATCATGGTGGATACGTTGATACTCGATGCGCCTAGCAAGGCAGACGCAGAGTTGCTGGCACAATTCGAAGAGGCCAAGCAGATTATCTCAGGGGTTCGTGCCGTTCGTCAGAGCAAGAACATCTCACCACGTGAACCATTGACTTTGGAGGTTGTTGCAGAAGACAACATCACCAAGTGTCCGGATATGGGTGCCATCATTCGAAAGATGGCTACATTGGCTGATGTCCAATACGTTCAAACCAAGAGTGAAGGTACTTCCGCTTTCCTGCTTGGTACTACAGAATATGCTGTACAGTTGGGTAACTTGATTGATGCAGAAGCTGAAATCCAAAAGATGGAGGCAGAGTTGAAGCATATCGAAGGATTCCTGATTGGCGTTCAGAAGAAACTCTCGAACGAACGTTTTGTTGCAAACGCACCTGCACAAGTAGTTGAACTGGAGAGGAAGAAGCAGTCGGATGCTGAGACGAAGATTGCTGCGCTGAAAGAAAGCATCAGCGCCTTGAAAAAGTAGACACATTATTTATATATGAAAGAAAAAAGACTAGCTCCCAAATACATCTTTGAATCCTCTTGGGAGGTATGTAATAAGGTGGGTGGTATCTATACCGTCCTGAGCACGCGTGCCAAGACGTTACAGGAACAGCTACACGACAAACTGATATTCATAGGTCCGGACTTCTGGATCGACAAAGAGAATCCGCTATTCAAGGAGAATAAGCAGCTGCTGGCCAAATGGCGAAAGGCAGCTATGTCAGAAGGACTGGACATTCGTGTGGGCCGTTGGCAGATACCAGGAGAACCTATTGCTGTGTTACTAGACTTCTCATCGTTCTTTGAAAAGAAGAACGAAATCTACGCTTGGGCTTGGGATAACTATCAGGTTGATTCACTCCATGCATATGGCGACTATGATGAGGCCTCGATGTTCTCCTACGGAGCCGGAAAGGTTGTAGAAAGCTACTATAAATTCTTTGGACTTACCGCTGACGATAATGTCATCTATCAGGCACATGAGTGGATGACTTGTTTGGGAGCGTTGTATGTTCAGAAAGCCGTGCCTGAGATTGCTACGATATTTACGACACATGCAACTAGCATTGGTCGCAGTATCGCAGGAAACAACAAACCGCTATATGATTATCTATGGGCTTACAACGGTGATCAGATGGCGCAGGAACTCAACATGCAGTCGAAACACTCTATCGAGAAGCAGACGGCTCACAATGTAGATTGCTTCACGACCGTGAGCGACATCACGGCTACTGAATGTAAGTTTTTGCTCGATAAGAACGTCGATGCGGTATTGACTAATGGTTTTGAGAACGATTTCGTTCCTGCTCAAGGTAAGGCGTTCAATGCAGCACGCAAGAAAGCACGTAAAGTGATGCTGAATGTGGCTAACAACTTGCTGGGTACCAACCTAACGGACGACACCATTATCATCAGTACCGGTGGACGTTATGAGTTCAAGAACAAAGGTATAGATATGTTTGTCGATGCGCTGAATCGTCTTCGCCTCGACGAATCGCTGAAGAAAGATGTGCTGGTATTCATCAATGTGCCTGCTTGGGTGAAAGGTCCGAGGATTGATCTTCAGAAACGACTCCAAGGTAAACAAAAGCATGTCATTCCTTGCGGCGATTCACGAATCACTCACGATCTGCACAATCAGGAGCAGGATATGGTGCTCAATCAGATGAACTGGTTGGATATGCACAATAGGGAATCTGAGCATTTGAAGGTGATATTCGTTCCTTGCTATCTTAATGGTAAGGATGGAATATTCAATATGCACTATTACGACCTGCTCATCGGAAACGACCTCTGCGTCTATCCTTCCTATTATGAACCTTGGGGATATACTCCTACAGAAAGCGTAGCGTTCCAGGTTCCATGTATTACGACCGACCTTGCTGGTTTCGGCCTTTGGGTGAACAGCCTGAAGGGTGGCTATAGCGAGTTGGTAGATGGTGTGAAGGTCATTCATCGTACAGACAGTAACTTCGTTGAGGCTTCAGAAGCCTTGAAGGCTACCATCCTGAACTTCTCGCAGGCAGATAGCAAATGGGTGGCCCAGATACGTAAGAATGCTGGACAGATAGCAGAAAAAGCCCTTTGGGCACATTTTATTGAAAATTACTATAACGCATATAATATTGCTCTAAATAATAGAAATAAAAGATTGAAAGTATGAAAATCAAAGCAAGTAATGCAAACACTCCTAACTGGAGAGACATCACAGTTAACACTACATTACCGGAGGCCCTGAAACCACTCGATGAGATAGCTCATAATATGTGGTGGTCATGGAGCCACGAGGCTAAGGAGCTGTACAAGGCTATGGATGAGCAACTGTGGCATGATGTTATTCAGAACCCTGTTCTGATGTTGTCACGCATCAGCTACAAGAAACTGGAATTATTGGCTCAGGATAAGAAGTTCCTGGCACAGATGAATGCGGTTTATAAGGAATTCCGTGCATATATGGATGTTGAACCTGACCAGAAGCGTCCATCAGTGGCTTACCTCTGTATGGAATACGGTTTGAGTCATGTATTGAAGATTTATTCAGGTGGTCTTGGTATTCTTGCCGGCGACTATATCAAAGAGGCTTCAGACTCAAACGTTCGTATGACAGCAGTCGGATTCCTCTATCGTTTCGGTTATTTCACTCAGACCCTCTCGATGGATGGTCAGCAGGTGGCTAACTATGAGGCTCAGAACTTTGCACAGCTTCCAATCGTTCGTCAGATGGACGAGAACGGCGAGCCCATGGTGATTGACGTGCCTTATAATAATTATACTGTTCATGCATTCGTGTGGAGAGTGAATGTAGGTCGTGTAAGCCTCTATTTGCTCGATACAGACAACGAGATGAATAGCGAGTACGACCGTTCTATTACTCACTCCCTCTATGGTGGTGATTGGGAAAACCGTATCAAGCAGGAGATTCTCTTAGGTATCGGTGGCGTGCTTACACTGAAGAAGTTGGGTATCAATCCTGATATCTATCACTGTAACGAAGGACATGCTGCACTTTGTAACGTACAGCGTTTGGTAGATTATGTGAAGGAAGGATTCCGTTTCAACGAAGCACTCGAGATCGTACGTACTTCATCACTCTATACAGTTCATACTCCAGTACCAGCTGGCCACGACTACTTTGACGAGGGACTCTTTGGTAAGTATCTGTCGAACTATCCTGAGCAGCTTGGTATCTCATGGGATGAATTCGTAGGAATGGGACGTGTGAACCCAGAGGATCACTCAGAACGTTTCTGTATGTCAACATTTGCTTGCAACACCTGTTCATGGGTGAACGGAGTAAGTTGGTTGCATGGTAAAGTGTCAAAGGATATGTTCTCAGGTATCTGGAAGGGTTACTTCCCAGAGGAACTTGACAATGTTGGTTATGTAACCAATGGTGTTCATTTCCCAACATGGAGCTCAACAGAATGGAAAGCCCTTTATGCAAAGTATTTGCCTAAGTCCTACTATCACGATCAGAGTAATGCCAAGTTGTGGGAGTCAATCTATAAGGTTCCAGATGAGGAGATTTGGGCAACACGTCAAGCGATGAAGGTGAAGTTGTTCGATTACATTAAGGATCAGTTCCGTGAGGACTGGCTGAAGCATCAAGGTGACCCTTCACGCATCGTGTCAATCCTCGAGAAGATCAATCCTAATGCGTTGACAATTGGTTTTGCGCGTCGTTTCGCTACTTACAAGCGTGCTCACTTGCTCTTCTCTGACCTCGATCGTCTGGCTAAGATTGTGAACAACCCTGAGCGTCCAATCCAGTTCCTCTTCGCAGGAAAGGCACACCCAGCAGATGGTGGTGGACAGGGTTTGATAAAGAAGATCTATGAAATCAGCCGTCGTCCAGAGTTCTTGGGTAAGATCATTTTCTTGGAGAACTACGATATGAAGCTCGCTCGTCGTCTTGTGACAGGTGTAGATATCTGGATGAATACACCTACACGTCCGCTCGAGGCATCAGGAACATCAGGCGAGAAGGCCTTGATGAATGGTGTTGTAAACCTCTCTGTACTTGATGGATGGTGGCTTGAAGGCTATCGTGAAGGTGCCGGATGGGCATTGACCGATAAGCGAACCTATCAGAACCAAGATCAGCAAGACCAACTCGATGCAGCTACTATCTACAGCTTGCTTGAGAACGAGATTCTGCCGCTTTATTACGACAAGAAAGACAAAGATTATAGTGTAGGATGGCTCAAGACCGTGAAGAATTCAATTGCTCAGATTGCACCTCACTACACAATGAAGCGTCAGCTCGATGACTACTACGATAAGTTCTACAACAAATTGGCAGAGCGTCGTGAGGTGTTGTTTGCAAACAACCACGCAAAGGCAAAGGAGATTGCTCGTTGGAAGGAATTGGTTGCAGAACGTTGGGACGATATCCGCGTAGTATCAACCGAAAAACCAAACGCGCTCATCACTGGTAACGTACATACCGGTCAGGTATATACTATTAAGGTGTGGGTAGATGAGCAAGGTCTCGATGATGTTGTGGGAGTAGAACTTGTTACACTTCGTGCTGATATCGAGGGCAAGGTACATGTAGCTCAGGTCGAGCCGTTCCATGTAGTAAAGCGTGATGGTAATGTGTTTGAGTTCGAGGGAACGCATACAATTGAGGCTGCAGGAGACATTAAGGTTGCATACCGCATGTATCCAAAGAATGCAGATCTGCCTCACCGTCAGGACTTCTGCTATGTGAAGTGGTTCAACTGATGGAATGACTTTTTGGATGTAAATATCATTCAATGATGGAATATGATTACAGGCAGGGGCAATCCCCCTGCTTGTTGTTTTTCAGCATCTTTTTCTTTCAAAATGATACGTTATGTGGCTGAATTTTGAGTTTTTTCGCAAATAATGAAAAAAAAGTTCAAAATGTTTTTGTCAGTATGAAAAAAAGTAGTACCTTTGCACTCGCTTTGCGAAAAAGATTACTAAAGCGTTAGCAAACAAGGGCGTTTAGCTCAGCTGGTTCAGAGCATCTGCCTTACAAGCAGAGGGTCGGC
>CAMYYX010000069.1 GCA_947303695.1 uncultured Prevotellaceae bacterium
CGAGAATCAAACAATTGGCATTCTTCAATTGCATACGGGCAATCATACAACGCATTTTCTCACCTCCCGATAGCACATTTACTTTCTTCAGCACTTCTTCGCCGGAGAAGAGCATACGACCTAGATAACCCTTGAAGAACACCTCGTTGCCTTCGCCAAACTGACTCAACCACTCTACCAGATTCTTATCACTCTGGAAGAACGATGAGTTGTCGAGCGGCAGGTAGGCAGTAGTAATGGTGATACCCCACTTATAGGTTCCTGCCTGAGCCTCACGATTACCATTGATAATCTCGAACAACGCGGTCATGGCACGTGGATTATGACTGAGGAACACCACTTTCTGACCTTTCTCAACATTGAACGACAAGTTGTCGAACAACAAAGTGCCGTCCTCATCAACTGCTTTCAATCCTTCCACTTCCAGAATCTGATTACCTGCCTCACGCTCCATTGAGAAGATAATGCCAGGATATTTACGTGTTGAAGGCTGAATCTCCTCAATATTGAGCTTCTCAAGCATCTTCTTACGGCTTGTTGTCTGCTTACTCTTTGCAGCATTCGCAGAGAATCGACGGATAAACTCCTCCAATTCTTTCTTCTTCTCCTCTGCCTTTGCTTTCTGATTCTGAGCCTGACGCAGGGCTAACTGAGAACTCTCGTACCAAAATGAGTAGTTTCCTGCAAACAGGTTAATTTTACCAAAGTCAATATCGACAGTATGGGTTGACACAGCATCAAGGAAGTGACGGTCGTGGCTGACAACCAACACGGTGTGTTCAAAGTTAGCCAGATAGTCCTCCAACCACTCTACGGTGTCGAGGTCGAGGTCATTGGTAGGCTCATCAAGCAATAGGTTATCAGGATTTCCATAAAGTGCCTGAGCCAGCATCACACGGACTTTCTCTTTACCCGAGAGTTCCGACATCTGGCGGTAATGCAGGTCTTCCTTGATGCCCAGACCGCTCAACAGCATGGCGGCATCACTTTCTGCGTTCCATCCTCCCAACTCAGCAAACTTCTCTTCCAACTCAGCAGCTCTCACACCATCTTCATCACTGAAATCCTCTTTGGCATACAACGCATCTTTCTCTTTCATCAGGTCCCACAATACCGAATGGCCCATCATCACTGTATCCATTACGTTAAATTCGTCGAACTTATTATGGTCCTGACTCAATACAGAGAGACGTTCGCCTGGTCCGAGGGTAATGGTACCCGTGGTCGACTCCAACTCGCCTGTGATAGCTTTCAGCAACGTAGATTTGCCTGCACCATTGGCACCAATCACACCATATATATTACCATTAGTGAACTTCAGATTTACATCCTTATATAATACGCGTTTTCCAAACTGAATGGAAAGATTAGAAACTGTTATCATTCTCTTTTTTACTATTAACCAATGAACCTAAAAAACTGCTATAAATATTCTTCTATTGTCTTTGAGGGTGCAAAGTTACAAAAAAAACGGTTAATTGAGGCAATTTAAAAATTGTTTTTATTGTTGAACGTGAGTTTTTATCCAAAAACAGAGAATTTTCTTCATTATATTTTAATTCATAATCCATAATTAATCTAATTTATTTTTTTTTCGTAACTTTGCATGATTTTTGAAACGCTAGTCGAAAAAACTATATGAAGGAGGTTATTGCATATCTCAAGGACTTAAGCCAACATAACGACCGTGAATGGTTTCATGCCAACAAACAACGATACGTAGAGGCACAGGCAAAATTCAACACCATCGTGGACAAGGTGATCATGGGTATCGCCCAGTTCGACACCTCTGTAGCCAACCTGACTGCGAAGGATTGCACATACCGCATCTATCGGGATGTGCGTTTCTCGAACGACAAACGGCCATATAAGACCCACATGGGGGCATATATCTGTCCAGGAGGAAAGAAATCGGGCTTTTCGGGCTACTACTTCCATGTAGGCATCGGAGGAGAAGGCTATCCTGCCGCTCACATGTTGGCTGCAGGAGATTACATCTGCGACCCCAAAGTGCTTAAGATTCTACGTGAAGACATTTGCTATGGTGATGGTGACTTCAAAGAGGTAGTGAATCATGCGGCTCCAACGTTCTGGTTGGATGAAAGTAGTGCCCTAAAACGGGTACCAGCGGGATTCCCAGCAGATTCGCCATTTGCCGACTACCTCAAATTACGTGTTTACTGTCTCTGCTACGAGCCCGATACTGCCTTCATGACAGCTCCCGATATGCCAGAGAGAACCGTGGAACTATTTAAAACAACCTATCCATTCCTTCAATATATCAATCGTGCGATAGAATACGTGATGAGTGAACAATGAAAACAGTATTATCATTTCTCTTGTACCTTTTGCCTTTCGCCTTTGTTCAGGCACAACATATCGTGGCATTAGGTGATTCGAACACATGGCTGGCAGGTGACAGCTGTACGAATCCAAAGGGCTGGATTTCGGTGCTGAAGGAACAGATGGAGCCAGCATCGTGTCGTAGCTATGCACGTAGTGGTGCTACTTGGACACACACGGAACTGACAAAATACAACACAGAGGAATACACTTCGTTGCTGGGCGATGACAATGTGATTTACAATCAGGTGAATCGCCTGCGTGATGCCTGCAATGACAGTACTCAACATACACCCGACCTGATTCTGATTCTGTCAGGTACGAACGACATGTGGTTCGAAGCGAAACGTCCCCAAGCATTCTCAAAAACAGCAGAGGAAGTATGCACAGACACAGCAGCCCTCTATCCTACCCGCCAACCAAACGAGATATTATCAATGGCTGAAGCCATACGTTACGACTACGAAATGCTGAGAGAGTTTTGCCCAGAGGCTACGATTGTGCTCCTAACACCGATGCAGGCTACGAAGGTGAGTCGCGAAGTGGTAACAAAGACAGGAGAACTAATTGACCAATGCGGTGCGTTGCTACAAATGCCTGTCATCCGTTTGGACGAAGTAGGCATCAACAGCGAGGAGGAGCAGCGAGAAAAGCGTTATACCTCTGACGGAGTTCACACCAACACCGATGGTGCTTTGCTGATTGGCAGCTATGTAGCAGAGAAAGTATACGAGATGATAAAATAAAACAATTGTAAAAATCTGTAATTCATTAAATAGTAAATACTAAATGGTATTCTCTGACTTATTTTTCTTATTTGTATTCATACCGGCATTTGCCTTGTGCTACTTGTTGGGTGGTATCATCGACCGCAACATACTGAACAAGGATGTACGCAGGACGCATCAAGCCCGTAACATGTCGCTGGTCATCTTCTCGCTGATTTTCTATGCGTGGGGAGAACCTGTATACGTATTCCTGATGATGCTTTGTGTACTGGCCAACTACATCATAGGCTTACAGATTGACAAACAGGAACTACATCGTAAGGCTGCATTAGCAGTAGGATTGGTGGTAAACATCGCAGTACTTGGAGTGTTCAAGTATGCCAATTTCTTTGCTGATATCCTAAGTCAGGTAGGCATACCTGTCAACTCGCCCAACATCGCACTACCTATCGGTATTAGCTTCTACACATTCCAATCCATCTCATACCTGATCGATGTGTATCGCAAGGAATCGCCCGTGCAGCATCGTTTCGTTGACTTACTGCTCTACATATCAATGTTCCCACAACTGATTGCAGGTCCTATCGTGCGCTACGGCACCATTGCCGACAACATCCACCAGCGTCATGCCTCCACGGCTGACATTGCTTACGGAGTACAGCGTTTCCTCGTCGGACTGGGCAAGAAGGTAATCCTGGCCAATCAGTTGTCTGAAATATCTGATCTTCTGCTAAAGAACAACCTTGACAGCCTTTCTGTTGGAGGTTCGTGGATGGGCATCATCGCCTTCACTCTGCAGATTTACTTCGACTTCTCAGGTTACTCCGACATGGCCATCGGTATGGGGCGCTGTCTGGGATTCAAGTTCAACGAGAACTTTAACCACCCCTACTGTTGTAACTCCATCACAGACTTCTGGCGCAGATGGCACATTTCATTGGGTAGCTTCTTCCGTGACTATCTATACATTCCTCTTGGCGGCAATCGCAAACATCAGGCCCTTAACATCCTGATTGTATGGTTCCTTACAGGTATGTGGCACGGAGCCAGCTGGAACTTTATCATCTGGGGCGTCTATTTCGGTATCATCGTGATGGTCGAGAAATACACCGTATTGAAGATTCAGAAGTATATCCCTAACATCTTTCTACACATCTACAGCCTGCTATTGGTCATCATCGGATGGGGCATCTTCTACTTCGATGACTTCGGTAGCATGATTACTTTCTTCACCGCTTTCGTCGGTAATACGAAAGAGGTAACAGACCTACTGACGGAGACCACTTTGTTTGACTACTTCTGGTTATGGATTGCAGCCATCGTGTTGAGTATGCCAGTATTCAACGCTCTCTCGTGGCTACTCAAGAAATGTGTGCCGAACAGTTCTCTACGCAAAGGTATTACGGTTACGGCACAAGTTGTGTTCTCTGTAGGAGTACTCATCCTCAGTACTGCCTTGCTGGTAGGAGCCACAAATAACGCATTTATCTACACCCGATTCTGACAAGACATCCTCGACATGAAAAAATCATATACCATAAAGCTATTGACGTTGCTGCTGATATGCCTCTACAGCTTTACAGCGGTCTATGGGGATGAACCTGTGAGACGTACCAAGTCGGGTATCATCATCATAGGACGGGGGAAGAACGTCAGAGCTTTGGACACCTTCACAGGGAAGGCAGAAAACGGAGTGATGTATGCCGAAGCAGCCAACCGCTATCAAGAGATGTTCGGTGACAGCATACACATCTACTGCATGCCTATCCCTATTGCGATTGCCTTTTACTGCCCTGAGAAAGCAAAAGAGTGGACGAGTGACATACGAGGAGCTGTAGATAACATATTCGCTCACCTACAGGAATCCGTAGTACGGGTGAATCTGTTCGATACCCTCTCAGCGCATACCGAAGAGCCCATCTACTCACGTACCGACCACCATTGGGCGCCATTGGGCGCTTATTATGCTGCAAAGGAATTTGCCAGAGTTGCAGGAGTACCATTCGCAGACCTATCGACGTATGATACAGATACTGTTCATCAATATGTAGGAACGATGTACAAGTTTTCAAAGGATATCGCTGTAAAGAACGCGCCTGAGGACTTCGTCTATTACATCCCACGCAATGTAACTTACAACACCGAAAGTATACGATATCAAGTAGGAAAGAACAACACCATTCTGAAAGAGACACCTTCGGAAGACAACCGTTTCTTCTATGAATATGAAGACGGTAACAATCAAGCCTATCTCACCTTTATGCATGGCGACCTGAACACAACGACCGTCAAAACCTCCACCAAGAACGGACGACGGCTGCTGATACTCAAAGACAGTTTCGGCAATGCGCTCCCAGGCTATCTGTTCCATTCATTCGAGGAGATATACGTGATTGACTGTCGATATTTTAACAAAAACATCGTTCAATACATCAACGACAGACATGTGACAGACATGTTGTTTGCAAACAACATATCACACGCACACAATATTGCAACATCGACCGCATACATTAATTATTTAACACAATGAAACATCAGAAATCATCCATCATATACTTGATTATCATAGCCATCGTATTTGTGGCTTTCGTAGTCGTGTTTGATACCTTCCCACGTACCAAGATATCCCAGTTGGAGAAGCGCGAGCTGGCCACCTTCCCAGCATTCTCTTGGGAAAGTCTTGCTGACGGCTCGTTCACCAATAAAGTATCGTCTTGGTTCAGCGACAGCGAACCATTCCGTGATGAACTGATGACGCTGAGTATGCAAATCAAAGACCTCATTGGTATTGCCCCTACAGAGGAGAATATCAAGTTCCATGCCCCAGAACCCCCAGCCAAAGCAGAGCCACAAAAGAAAAAGGACACAGAGAAGAAAGAAGAGCCTGATGACAGCGCGGACGATAACAGCGAAGAGGATGAGAACACAATGGAGGAGAATGCGAAGATTGCTCATGCAGGTATCATCGTGGTAGGAAAAGATGAAAATGTGAGGGCGCTCATGGCATACGGAGGAGAGGCAACGGGATGTACCGGCTATGCCGAGGTTGCCAACTTCTACAAACAAACCTTCCCCAACGTGAATGTTTACTGTATGGTCATCCCGACTTCGATAGCATTCTACTGCCCTGAGAAAGTCAAGAATCACACCAAACCGCAGTTGCCGACCATCCGCAATGTGATTGCCCATCTTGCACCTGATGTAAAACCCGTCAACATCTACTTCACCCTAAAAAAGCACAAAGACGAGGACATCTATCTGCGTACCGACCACCATTGGACACCATTGGGAGGTTTCTATGCCGCACAGACATTTGCCAAGATAGCAGGCGTGCCGTTTAAGGACCTGAAAAGCTATGAGCGACATGTGGTACATGGATATGTTGGAAGCATGTATGGATATTCAAAAGACATATCGGTGAAGAACGCACCAGAGGACTTCGTCTACTATACTCCAAAGGATGTGGAATACAACACCACCTATGTCGTCTATAACATCAACAAGAACTACCAAGTGACAGGCGAGAGCAGACCTGTTCAAGGACCGTTCTTCTATAAGTATAAGGATGGAAACGGTGGTGCTTACTGTACCATGATGGGTGGCGACACCAAGCTAACTCAGGTACGCACCTCTACCAAGAACGGACGACGACTCATTATCTTGAAAGACAGTTTCGGCAATATGCTGCCAGGCTATCTGTTCTATTCGTTCGAGGAAATACACGTCATCGACAACCGCTATTTCACCAAAGATATGGTGGCATATGTCAATGATAACAAGATAACTGACATCTTGTTTGCCAACAACATCTTCAGCGCATACTCAAATTCAACATGCAACAAATATCGACGTTTCATCAACCAGCAATGGAACAAGCCTTCTGAGAAGAGCGAAGAGCACAAGACTGAGCAGAAGGTTGAAAAAACTGAGACGACTGAGAAGACTGAGGTAGAAGAGAAGCAAGAAGAAACTCCAGTTGAAACAACGAACGACAGCATCTAATAACTCATTATAACCAATCAAATCCACATGAAAGAAATCAAACGTATCGTCCTAACAGGTGGTCCGTGTGCAGGAAAGACGACTGCACTGGTGAAGGTCATCGAGCACTTCTCCGCCCTTGGCTATAAAGTATTCACAATACCAGAGGTGCCAACGATGTTCACACAGGCCGGTATGGACTATCTCACCCAGAACAAAGCCTTCTTCTACGAAGGAGAGAAAGCAACGTTAGAAATACAACTGGCTTTGGAGGATAAGTTCACCCTCATGGCAGAAACATGTACAGAGCCATGTGTCATCGTCTGCGACCGTGGTGTGATGGATATTTCCGCATATATGAAACCAGAGATGTGGAAAGACATCACCTCCAAACTGAATACCAACACAAACGAGTTACGTAATCGCTACGATGCTGTGCTTCATCTGGTATCTGCAGCAGACGGAGCGGAACAATACTACACCACCAGTAACAACGCCCAACGATTGGAGCAAGCTGACGAAGCAGGATTGCGTGTAGCACGCGAACTCGACAAAAAAGTCATCCGGGCATGGACAGGACATCCACATCTTCGTGTCATCAACAACAATGTGGACTTTGAAAGCAAACTCAACCGAGTCATCAAAGAGATATCGAAAGTACTTGAACTGCCACATCTCATTGAGACAGAACGCAAGTATATCGTAGAAGTCGTCGGAGAGGTTCCTGAATGTACAGAGAGCGATATCACTCAAACCTATCTCGTAGCGGATCCTGGATGTGAGGTACGTCTGCGTCGTCGCAGTTGGAATGGGACATTTGTCAACATCCACACTACACGTAAAACACTCTCGCCAACAGAGGAACTTCTGACGGAACGTCAGGTGAGCAACAACCTCTACGAGTCACTATTGCAGCAAGCCGATCCATATCGTCAGACCATCCATAAACGACGCAAGAGTTTCATTTGGAAAGGTCAGTTCTTCGAACTCGACACTTACCTCTCCCCTATTTCCGACCTGACGATTCTTGAGACAAAAGGAATGGCGAGTCACGAAGATGTGAAATTCCCTCCGTTCTTGAAAGTGAAACAAGACATCACGGGCAACACACAGTATTACAACTACAACCTCGCCCTCAAGCGGTAACGAAAATCAGGAAATTCCATCAACGTTGTCATCGTTGTCATTGTCATCATTGTCATTAAGGATTTCGAATTGATTTTCGGTCTATTTTCAGATTCAAAACTCTTAATGACAATTGACAATCGTGACAATCATGACATTGCTTCGTTATTTCAATTTATGTTAAATAGTTAACGAGTGATTCCTAGACTGCGATCTCACAGTTGTATCTTTGCATCGTGAAAATCAAGCGTAATTTTTGCAGCCCTTAAGGGCTACAAATTTTCCCCTTAAGGGGAACAAACAGACCCTCTCCTGTCCCCCTTAAAGGGGGATGAGAAGAAGTCCTCCTTTAAGGAGGATTTAGAAGGTCAAACTTAACAAATTCACAACTTAACCATTATAGCAATCAAGACTCCACTAAAGAAGAGACATTCTTCTAAAGGCT
>CAMYYX010000070.1 GCA_947303695.1 uncultured Prevotellaceae bacterium
GGCGTGTATGGTCTCACTAAACTGCATGGCGAGCAAAACATCATCCGTTCAGGCAGCGAGTACGTCATCCTTCGCACCGCTTGGCTCTATAGCGAGTTTGGCAAGAACTTCGTGAAGACGATGCTGAACCTCACAGCTACCCGTCCACAACTCAAGGTCGTCTTCGATCAAGTGGGCACACCTACCTACGCATACGACTTAGCAAAAGCGATAGCAACCATCCTCGAAGACTACAAATCCACGCTAACCGCTAACCGTTCTACGCTAAACTATCCACATGTGGGCATCTACCACTTCTCCAACGAAGGAGTCTGTTCGTGGTACGACTTCACGAAGATGATTCAGATGATTGCAAGCGAACTTGAAACTCCTGAAACCGCTGAAACCTTTGGAACTCACGGAGCTTGCGAGGTGTTACCCTGTCACAGCAACGAGTTTCCCTCCCCTGTCACCCGTCCAGCCTATTCCGTATTGGATAAGACAAAAATTAAAGAAACGTTCGGCATCTCTGTGCCTTACTGGACAGATTCATTAAAAAAATGTATAAAAAGGGCCCTCTAAATCTCCCTTAAAGGGAGACTTACTAAGCCACATGAACGATCCCAAATGGAAAGTAGCAGATAGTATTGAATACTCACTCCTTAAACAAAATGCCCAAGAGAACAGAGTAAACCAAACTGAAGCAGAAAGTGCATTCTGGAGTTATGCGAAATCAAATGGATTTGGTCAGAAGTGCAGAAGGCAATATATTATAGGACAATACATTGTTGATTTCTTCTTTCGCGATTCATTATTGATTATTGAAATAGATGGCGATTATCACTTAACTGAAGAACAACAAATAGAAGATAAAATTAGACAGAATTGGTTAGAGCAGAATGGATATACTGTTCTTCGTTTTACCAACAACCAAATATTATTCGATATAGATAAAACAATAGAAACAATCAAACAATATTTAAAATGAGTAATTCAACCACATCATCCCCATTTAAGCCCTCGCCCTTTAAGGGAGAGCGGGGAGAGGGTCCAACCCTTGTAATTACCGGCGGAGCAGGCTTCATTGGAAGCCATGTAGTGCGCCTGTTTGTGAACAAGTACCCAGAGTACAACATCATCAACCTCGACAAGTTGACCTATGCAGGCAATCTTGCGAACCTGAAGGACATCGAGAATCGTCCTAACTACAAGTTTGTGAAGATGGACATCTGCGACTTCGACGCCTTCTACAAATTGATGCAAGACGAGAAAGTTGATGGAATCATCCATCTCGCCGCAGAGAGTCATGTAGACCGCAGTATCAAAGACCCTTTCACCTTTGCACGTACCAACGTGATAGGTACCCTTTCACTCCTTCAGGCAGCCAAACTCTATTGGGAGAGTCTGCCCGAAAAGTATGAAGGCAAGCGGTTCTATCACATCTCTACAGACGAAGTATATGGTGCACTCGAGATGACTCACCCTGAAGGCATCAAGCCGCCATTCACGACAACCGCTTCGAGCGGAGAGCACCATCTGGCATACGGAGAAGATTTCTTCTACGAGACTACGGAGTACAATCCCCACTCTCCCTATAGTGCCAGCAAGGCATCAAGCGACCACTTCGTGCGCGCCTTCCACGATACTTACGGAATGCCTACGATTGTGACCAACTGTTCAAACAACTACGGCCCCTATCAGTTCCCCGAGAAGCTCATTCCGCTGTTCATCAACAACATCCGTCACAAGAAACCCCTTCCTGTGTATGGAAAGGGAGAAAACGTACGCGACTGGCTATTCGTCGAGGACCATGCACGAGCTATCGATGTCATCTTCCATAACGGCAAGATAGCAGAGACTTACAACATCGGAGGATTCAACGAATGGAAAAATATCGACATCATCAAGGTAGTCATCAAGACGGTAGACCGTCTCCTTGGTAGAGCAGAAGGTGAAGACCTCAACCTCATCACCTATGTGACAGACCGTCTCGGACACGATGCTCGTTATGCGATTGACTCTACGAAGCTCCAGCGTGAACTCGGATGGGAGCCATCACTCCAGTTCGAAGAAGGCATTGAGAAGACCGTTCGCTGGTATCTCGACAACCAAGACTGGATGGACAACGTTACTTCTGGCGACTATCAAAAGTACTACGAATCGATGTACAACAATAAAGATTAAAGTTGATAGTTTATCGTTGAAAGAATAAGGAGCGGTGCTCAACAGCATCGCTCCTCTCTGTATATTCTAAGTCTTTATAGAGAATCCTTATTCCAGCTCAACGGCGTAGCTTCCAGTCCTTCCTGACGGATACTTACCCCAGATGAAGAGCGTCTTGGCCTCTGACTCGCATGCAGACTTATAGACACGCTCAAGGTCGTTAACCGTATTGATCTTCACATTGTTAGCCAACATGATGATGAAGTTGTTACCTACACCCATCTTACGCAGAGGGCTATCGTTGTCGAGCTTAGTAATCTGAACACCGTTCGACAGGTTGAGCGACTTCTTCTGATCAGCCGTAATCTCCTTGAACTCTGCTCCGAGAGCCGACAGATTCTGTGCCTTCACAACTTTCGTGTTACCCTGTCCGTTCTTGAGGGTCACATCGACCTTCTTTTCTTTCTTGTCGCGGATGAGACCTACACTGACTTTATCGCCAGGACTATAGCGAGTGATGACTTCCTGCAGTTCTGACATCTTGGAGATCTTCTTGTCATTTACTGACACGATGACATCCCCTTCCTTGATACCTGCCTCCTTGGCAGCTCCGTTCTCTATCAGGTCTGCTACATATACACCTTCGTTGGTTCCGAAGTCCTTGTTCCACTTCTCATCTTTCGACTTCTGGTCGTCGATGTAAGCACTGAGGTCGCTTCCGCTAATACCTATCAGGGCACGCTGTACAGCACCATACTCCTTGAGGTCTGTTACCACTTTCTTCATAATCGTAGTTGGGATGGCAAAACCATATCCTGTGAAACTACCTGTCTGGCTATACAGGGCTGCATTAATACCTACCAATTCGCCTC
This sequence comes from uncultured Prevotellaceae bacterium, assembly GCA_947303695.1. Classification (GTDB taxonomy): domain Bacteria; phylum Bacteroidota; class Bacteroidia; order Bacteroidales; family Bacteroidaceae; genus Colivivens. The sequence continues at coordinate 3,015 of CAMYYX010000070.1, forward strand.
GTGAGTTAACCAACGCACCTCCACTATTGCCGGCATTGATAGCTGCATCCGTCTGGATGTACGACTCAATCTCGTTGCCGGTACGGCTTCCTTCCGCAATCTTACGTGCCTTTGCACTCACGATACCAGCCGTAACGGTAGACTTCAGGTTGAATGGGTTGCCTACAGCCAATACCCACTCTCCTACTTTCAGGTCGTCGCTATCACCAATTACGAGTGTAGGCAGGTCTTTCTCGTCTATTTTCAAGAGAGCCAAGTCTGTATTAGCATCGAGACCTACAACTGTTGCCTTGAACTCACGATTGTCGTTCAATGTGATTTCGATGTCGTCTGCACCTTCCACTACGTGGTTGTTCGTCACGATATATCCATCGCTTGAGATGATAACACCCGATCCGGCACCCTGACGCTTTGGCGTTTGAATCTGACGACGTTGAGTACCTCCGTTTCCACGTCCGAAGAACTGACTGAACATATCGTCGAATGGGTCATAATACTCCTGGATACGAGTCGTACCATTCTGAGTTACCTTAATATATACAACAGCCGCACATCCTTTCTCAGCTGCCTCAGTGAGGTCGATGTAGGAATGCGCTTTAGGCGTATCGTCCTTACTTGCAAGGGTCATGAATCCATCATCATTTCCATCTGCTTTCACTGTTTGAGCAGGGTTTTCGTCATCCATCAAACGATTGTGCACAAAAGAGAAAGTCACAGCTCCGGTCACACCAGAGACTAATGCCACGAGGGCAAGTGTTCCATAAATTCTTTTCATTGTCTGTTTCATAATTATCTTGATATTAAAATGTTAATATTCATCCGTTTTTAACTAATTACATACAAAATCGATGCCAAATTTAGTATTTAGTTTAATACTGACAAAATAATTCAATGGATTTTTTCATGGTTTTGAGAATGTTTAACACAATACACACAATCATTAACAATTGAAGGATAGAAAACAGGAGTCTGGTCCATTAGGCCAAACTCCTGTAGCTCTGTCAGTAAATACAAGCGAAAACAGCTTATCGCATCAATATCTTCTTACCACCCTGAATGATGATTTTTCCTGAAGGAATTGCATCGATGCGGCTACCGTTAAGGTCATAATTCTTATTACCTCTTACATCTTCCTTCTGACTTCTTACGTCATAAATTCCTGTTTCAGGCGACACATACTCAGCTTGGATGCTGTAGGTCACAGGGAAAGGCATCTTGCCGTATGAAATGACCATCTGGAGTGTGAAAACCTTTTCTGCATGGTTGTAGAAAGCAGAGAAACTGGTACCCTTGATTTGCTTCTCTTCCCCATCAACGACTATAGTTTCCTCGAATGTCTGCTCATCAAACGTAGCATTACGGGTCGTGTAATCCATCGAGAATGTCGCACCATGAATGGTGAAAGAAGGGATGGTTAACTGCATCGCTTTGTAGTACATCGCAGGAATCGTGATGTCTGCATCGCTCACGCTATTCATCAGAAACAGGATGGTGTCGCTCTCATTGTCCTGCCACGCATCCATAGCGGCGACACCAAATGTGGAAGGACCTGCGAATTTCATTGCTCCATGTGACTGGGCATTCATCAGCACATAGCTGAACATCGTCATTACGACAATCAAAAATGTTTTCTTCATATGCTTATTATTTTATATATTGAGTTTCAAATCAATCCCCATCTGGAAAGGTCTCCCATGTTGCTCGAATCCTCGTCCTGCACTCTCGAAATAGAACGTGTTGAACTTCTTACCCGTAAGATTCTTGCCCCAAACCATCAGGGAGAACCGTGAGGTCTCGAAGGTGATACGAGCACCCGTCGTCATGTAGAACGGTTGCTGATGAGTGTTCTGCTCCGTCCAATAGATACGACCCGTTCCCGTGCAGTTTGCACCAACCGTGAGCGACCAAGACGGACTTGGAATGAACCGATAGGCCGCATCGAGATTAGCTGTGTGCATAGGGACAAAGGGGATGTAGTTCCCCGTGTAGTCCTCTCCTGCCCCTCCATCGTAGTCGGTGAAGGTAGCATGAGTGAAACCATAATTTCCGCTGATAGCAAGATGATGATTGGGTGTCCATCGCAGTGAGGTTTCGAAACCATAGCTCCGACTCTTACCTGCGTTGACCATTTTACGCCCCAGTCCGCTATCGGCAAAGCGTGCAATCTGTTGGTTACGGGTTAGCATGAGGTAGGCTGCCGCGTCCATCAACAGCGTGTTGTCGAGTAGCGAGAGATGTGTACCAAGCTCGTAATTCCACGAGTACTCAGGCTTGTAAACGACTTGATCTGTTGTTGGAATCGCGAACTGGGGCATATTTTCGTCCATGATGCCTCCCACCATATCGGGTACGAAGTCAGGCATCGAGGGGTTTGTCTGGGCTAGTTCTGCAAGATAGTCCTTCACTCCTTGTTTCACTCCGTCCATCATATCCACACGTAAGGCTCCTTGCAGCAAATCAGAGAACATCTGGAGGTTATAACCACCCGAACGTTGTCCTTGTGAGAGAGAGAAATAAAGAAACTGGACCCTCTCCCCGCTCTCCCTTAAAGGGCGAGAGCTGTTTCCAAACTCGTACTTCAGTGCGAACTTAGGCAGAAGTCGCACATAGTCGTTCTGAAGCAGACCGCTATAGAGCAGATGCGAGGACAACTGCTGCAAATCAACTGCCATCTTTGGGTTGGTCGAATTGGGCATACGGAAGCCGTAATTCACATCAGCCGGAGCATTGTAATCCATGCTCATGTGTTCGTAATCGAGTCGAAGACCTGCTGTAACAGAAAGACCCTCTCCCCGCTCCCCCTGAAAGAGGGAGGGCTTAAATGTTGCTTGATAGAAGGCTGCAAGCCCTAGGGTGGGTGTCTCGAAATTGTTACCCATCAACAGGTCATCTCCACAGAAATTCACACCCATCGAGGTGAATCCCATCATCTGCAACATATTGATATTGTTGACATCAGGCAAATTCCGATTGATATTACCTTCCAACCATCGCAGCCCATCATTGTAGAACCGGACGGGAGCTGTCGTATGAAGCGTCTGATACGTCAGGTTCACACCTCCTACCCAGTCCCAACGACCCTCTCCCTTAAAGGGCAAGGGCTTGAAAGTGATTTCCTCTGTAAAGGTATTGATGCGTTGCTTCTGCTCCAAGGAGTAGATATCGGGGGTCAAGAAATCCTGATCCAGGAACATCCTGTCGTTCAGGTGCTGAAAGCCTGTAACCGCATTCATCTGCCACGTAGGAGCCTTGTATTCAGCATTCAGTCCCACATTCAGCAGACCTCTACGATAACGGCTCTCACGATTGTTGGAAATCCGACCTACAAGATTCGGATACGTTTCCGCACCCTCCAGCTGTCCTATATAATAATAAGGATAAGCGCCCTCATCGCTGTAGTCGTAATTGATGTTGAAGTCGAATGTCAGTCGTTCATCAGCATGCCAGATAGCACGCAGACGTCCCCCACCCGACCGCATCTTATCTACTCGTTCGCCCGTATAGTCATTCCTGAAGAAGCCGTTCGACCCTTCGTAGTAACCTCCTGCCGAGAAAGCGAATTCATCACTGATGCGATGATAATGCGTCAGGGATAGGTTGTGATGCGTATCCTTCGTAGCAAAACCCAACTTCACATCCGTTCCCGTTCCGGCGAACGGACTGCGTGTATATACCCGAACCAATCCACCCATCGTATTACGTCCATACAGGGTTCCCTGAGGGCCTCGCAACACATCCACACGTTCGATATCGTAGAAATTGAAGTCGAATGCCGACTTATCCACATAAGGGATATTGTCCACATACAGTCCCACTGCTGGGGTATTGATGCGCGAACCCACCCCACGGATATAGACCGCACTTGTCAGGCGGCTACCATATTCTGGGATAAAGAAGTTCGGTACCAAAGCCGAGATGTTCTTCAGCGAGTTGATGCGGTTGTCCTCCATCTGCTTCGCACCTATCAGCGAAACGGAAGCAGGAAGCTGACGCATATCGCCTGTCTCCTTGGGTGTAGGGATAATGACAATCTCCTGTATCACTCGCGAGGTGTCGATATCCTCAGCCGCGACCGATAAGGTCGCCACCAAACACACTATCAACAATAAGAACTTATGCATATCCTAACAACCATTTTCCGGCTGCAAAGGTACGGCTTTTCTACAAAACCGAATAGGACAAGCAGAAAAAAGATTAGGACAAATCAATCATCATTATCAATTTGTCTTCGATTTATACTCAGAAGGAGTAACCCCCACAAATTGACGGAAGAAACGTGAGAAATACGACTGGTCAAGAATTCCGACTCGCTCAGCAACTTCTACAATCGTCAGATTGGTCTCGTGGAGCAGGTATTTAGCATAATTGATTCTTGATATCTTCACCCACTCCGAAGCCGTCTTGCCCGTTTTCGTCCGAACCACTTTGTTCAGATGATTGGGAGTCACCCCATAGCGAGCTGCATAGTCGGCAATCGGCAGAATCGTTTGTGAGCGGTCGAACACATCATCCATGAACCTCGACACCACTTTATTTATTTTATAGTCATCCGCCACATAATCCTCACTCAGCAGACTGATTACGAAGTCGAGCGTCAGCTGTGCCGTGTGTGGTTGCTGCTGCGAATGAAACAGTTTCTCCATCGAAGCACGAAACAAATCGACATTCTCGTCCGCAATCTTCACCTTCACAAAATGTTTCGTCAACAGGATTTCGTTCGACGGGTTCAGCAGGAAAACCTCATCGAATCCACCCATGAAGCCCTCCGTCGAGTCGTACCACTTCACACCATACGGCATCTGAGGCGGAATCAGCAGGAAGGTGTTGCTATCCAACAGACACGAGTCTTCGCCCAACTCCACCAGCACCTCTCCTTTCTTCAGGTACAGGAACGAATACGACTGCCTGACCACCTTGGGGATGGGTGGAGCAACCACATATCCTTCCGTATTCAGCGGACGAATCACAAATGTAGGCGATTGATGTTGATGAGGGTTATGCATCATTTTATAATACTCATTCGGCCCATTCGGCTCATTAGTCCTATTAGCCTCATGAGGCTCATTTCTTTATTTTCACACTCACCGGGTGCTCCATATTTTCCTTCCACCCAGCCATCGCTGCAAACCACGTTGGGCCGTCATGATAGCCTTCAGGATCATCAAGTGTGGCTAAGCGTTCATACGGTGTGAGGGTCTCGATTTTCTCTTCCTTATCGGCACAGAAAGCCACATAATAGTGAAGCGAGGTTTTGCCCTTTGCTCCCAGCACAAACAAGTAGTTGAGGTCCGACTCAACAGTCGTCTTGATGTATTCCTTCGGGACATAAACAGCCAATCCTATCGCCTCAGGGGGGAACTGCTCTTTCTTCCCCATCTCCGGATAATCACTTCCCCACGATGCCCAGACAATACCCGCACCCTCTTTGTGCATGAATCCTGCAGGATTCTTTCCGATCTTCTGCACACCAGTAGCGAAGGTCTCATCACCCAGCGGACGGTCGAACTCAATCCTAACCTCACACTCCCGACGCCATGCATAGAGGATGTAATACTGACGCATATTCAGTCCGTTCCACCCTATATCTTTCA
>CAMYYX010000071.1 GCA_947303695.1 uncultured Prevotellaceae bacterium
GTACGCTTTCTTCATTGTGCTATCTGTTTTTTGAATGTTATAAAAATTGCAAACCTCCAATTCCCCAATTATCAGAATACAAGAATCAAAAGTGGACGTCCAGTCTTTATGTCCTATTGTGTCTTGCTATGGTGGCATACGCATATATTTTGGTTTTAGGGTTCAACAATATATTCTGTCTATGACAAGTACTCTACAGGCTCATAACATGGAATCTGTGATTTCTCGAAGTCACTTATATTCAGGCACTTGCAATTTGAATCTAATTATTAACTGCGGATATTAGGTTTATTATTGTTATTATTATCATTATCAGCAGTGGTGATCACAAATATGTATGGGCAAAAAGCAATCGGGCCTCCTTGCAAGTTTGCAAGAAAATCCGTACTGGTGTTTCTGCGATTAGTAGTGCCATAATAAATACGTATTTAAGTTAAAGATTCGGTGCAAAGGTACAAAAAATATTGTAATTATGCTCCGATACGGAAGAAAATCTTCTTAAAAGGACGCATTTTGAGGTACTTATGCCTCATCAGTCTGTCATAATGCCCCCTATCTACACGTTTATGAAAGTTCTTGCCGTGCAAGCGACCTAAGGTCGAGCGAAATACGTTAAATCTGCCCTCACAAGCCAAGGTAGAAAACACACAGGACCACTTTTCTACCGTTTAACTGGCAAATTGCTGACAATCAGCACTTAAAGCATTCCAAATCTAATTATCCCCAACAGCGTGACGAGCATTGGAGATTTTGCGTTCTCTGGCTGCACAGGATTAACTTACATCAACATTCCCAACAGCGTGACGAGCATTGACCTCGCACTTGACACACCATTCAGCGTTAGTCCACTTGTCAAAGCATACCTCCACAACAAAGACGTGACCACCATCTTGAACGGAAAGCGTATTACAGACAGAGACGAAGACAGGGCAGAAATCTCATACACATATAGCGGTAGCCTCAACAAACAAGACAAGTACAAGACGGTGAACATCAAACAGCGTAACGCCCTCAGAGACAAGAGTAAAGGCATAACGGTACTATTATACGACAAGGCGGCAGAGATTGGAAACGCCTCTGACAAGCAGTATATCCTAGACTACTACGGCAACCCCAAGAAACTCTATCGCACAGAAGTACATCTAAACGCAGAGGACATCAAGAACTACGTGGAACGTATGGGCATCCAATATACGCCTCTCATCCTGTTCGATGAGGCTCTACTCGAAGGTATGTTCTTTCACTTCTTGAATAGTGTGGTACGTTTTCGGAGTGATAAGTTAGATGTCAGCTGGGAGCATCTTTTAGGGCGTTCGTAGGTATATAACAACCACCCTTATGGGAGTGCCCCAACATGCCTATACCTTATTCTACATAAGGGAAAACGTGTCATTTTAAAAATGTATCAATGAAATCAATTAAATGAAATCATTGATACATTTATTTTGTGTTATTCTAACTTAAAAGATTATTATTCAATCTTTTTATTATCATAAAAGAGATTATCAAGTTCAATATTGCAATGACCATAGCAAATATTGCTGTTAACCAATCTCTATAATTCGATGAAGAACAAGCCAAGTAAGATATTAATACAGCCCCTATGAATGTCAGAGCTGCATAGGATGCCAAGCCAAACGATGATACAATAGAAACCTTACGACCACCAAGCAAATATCCAACTAAGGATATAAGCAGCAATAAGACAACGAACACGTGTCCCAAGTGTCGTACTCCAAGGACAAACAAACCGCACAGTTGCATAAGCCACCATAGACCTACATAGATTTTCACCTTTAAATTCATTTCCCTAAAAGACTTAATAGTTCCTGTTTGCTGTTGAACTGATACACCTTACCACGTATGCGGATGAACCCCTCGACATCAAGAAACCAACAAGTTACGTGGCGATTTTACAGAAAAAGCGGAGGAAATTCAAGACTCCTCCGCTTCTGTACCCAGAGCCGGGGTCGAACCGGCACGGGTTGCCCCACTGGTGTTTGAGACCAGCGCGTCTACCGATTCCGCCATCTGGGCTTGGTGTTGACTATCTCTTCGATGAAGATTGTCGCGCTTCAGGATGGGCTTGAACCAACGACCCCATGATTAACAGTCATGTGCTCTAACCAACTGAGCTACTGAAGCATGTGCTAAACTGCTTGAATCGGCTCCCCGATTGCGTTAGCGGCTGATAAAACTGCGATTAAGCGAGAGCCATCAAACTTGCTTGAATGGCCGAGCGCTAGCAGTTTCGCTGCCTTTCGGGCTGCAAAGGTAAGAATTATTTACCATTTGACAATTTACTATTTGCTATTTTTTGCAAAAAACCGATTATTTCTATGCTTTTTCGCCTTATTTTTACATTTTTTTTCGTCAAACTTTCGGTTTTTTAAACTTTAACCTTTAACCCTTGGCCTTTAACCGATATTTTTGCGTAACTTTGCACTCGCTATGAGAGTACTGATTATCAATACATCGGAACGTGTGGGGGGTGCGGCCATTGCTGCGAACCGCCTGATGGAGGCGTTGAAGAAGAACGGAGTCAGGGCTAAGATGCTGGTGCGTGATAAGCAGACGGACCAGATGACGGTGTCTGCGATTCCTTCGTCGTGGCTCTTGCCCTTGAAATTTGTTTGGGAACGTGTGTGCATATTCGTGGCTAACGGATTCAAGAAGAGGAATGTGTTCCAGATGGATATTGCTAACACAGGTACTGATATCACTCACTTGTTTGAATTTGAGCAGGCTGACGTGATTCACCTGCATTGGACGAATCAAGGATTCTTGTCGCTGAATGACTTGGACAAGATTCTGCATGCGGGCAAGCCGGTTGTGATTACGATGCATGATATGTGGTACTTCACGGGTATCTGCCACTATGCAGGCGAATGTACTCGGTATGAAACGGGTTGCTACAAATGTCCGCAGCTGTCGAATGGCGGATGGGGAAAGGATTGGGCGAAGTCGGTATTCGAGCAGAAGAAACGGATGTATGGTGATGTGAAGATTTCGTTTGTGGGTTGTAGCCAATGGATGGCTAATCTGGCTCGTAACAGCCGTTTGACTCAGGGGCAGTTTGTGATTAACATCCCGAACACCATTAATACGAGTGTGTTCTATCCTACAGACATGACGGAGGTGCGTAAGAAATGGAACCTGCCAGAGGATAAGTTCCTGATTCTTTTCGGTTCGCAGCGTATCACAGATGAGCGCAAAGGATTCCGTTACCTCGCTGAGGCTTGCAACATCATCAAAAAAGAAAATAAGGAGTTGGCAGATAAGCTGGGCATCGTGGTGCTGGGTAGCCACTCGGACAAGGTGGAGAGCCTCATCCCGTTCGATGTGTATCCCGTGAATTACCTCAGCAATGAACACGAGGTGATGGAGATGTACAATGCTGTCAACTTGTTTGTGACACCTTCCTTGCAGGATAATCTGCCTAACACGATCGTCGAAGCAATGGCTTGTGGTACGCCTTGTGTTGGATTCAAGGTGGGTGGTATCCCTGAGATGATTGACCACGAGGAGAACGGATATGTGGCCAATTATATGGATGCAGCAGATTTTGCGAAGGGCATCCAGTGGTGTTTGGATAAGACGAATTTTGATACCTTGTGTAAGAATGCTCACAAGAAAGCCTTAACAACGTATAGCGAAGATAGGATTGCCCGTCGTTATACGGATGTGTATGAAATGCTGCTGGAACAATGAACACACCTTATTTATCTATTATTACTGTTACATATAATGCCGAGTCGACGCTGGGACGTACTTTGGAGAGTGTGGCTACACAGACCTATAGAGGGTTTGTGGAGCATGTCATCGTAGATGGTGCCTCGAAAGACCGTACGGTTGAGATGGCGAACAACTACAAGGAGCAGCATCCGGAAATCAGCGTCACTATCGTCAGCGAGCCTGATAAGGGGCTCTACGATGCGATGAACAAAGGACTGAAGCTGGCGAAGGGTGAGTTTGTATGTTTCATGAATGCGGGCGATAAGTTCCACGACCGTCAGACGCTGGAGGATGTGTTCGACAACGCAGAACACGTGGACCAGGTGGGTGTGATTTATGGTGACACCATTGTGGTGGACGACGAGGGTAACTTCCTCAGACGACGTCATCTCGATGCTCCTGATGAACTGCGATGGACTTCATTTAAGCAGGGGATGCTGGTGTGCCATCAGTCGTTCTATGCCAGACGCTCACTATGTCCGATGTATGACACCCGCTACCGATTCTCAGCCGATGTGGACTGGTGTATCAAAGTGATGAAAGCCGGTCACGAGCAGGGACTGACGAATCTGAACACCCAATCGGTACTTACTGACTTCCTGGATGGAGGTATGACGAACAAGAACCATCGTGCTTCGCTCCTTGAACGATTCCGCATCATGACCCGCCACTATGGATTGATCTCAACCCTGTGGCATCATTTCCTCTTCTTGTTTAGGAAGCACTAAGGACCCTCTCTTATCCCCCTTAAAGGGGGAGGACTTGAGAGGTTCCAAAAGTTCCAAGAGTTCCAAGAGTTCAAGGGGGAGGACTTGCGAGGTTCCAAAAGTTCCAAGAGTTCCAAGAGTTCAAGGGGGAGGAAAAGGAGATAATAAGACGTTACTATGAGGATGTTGTAATCTAAGGTGCGCAAAACAGAGCGGTTTGAGAAAAAATGAGGGTAAAAATGGCATTTTTCTCTCAAATGCAAACGATAGACTCCTAACCTTTTTGTACCTTTGCCGCCGATTTACGAAAAAAGAGTGAAGAGTTAAAAGTTAAGAGTTAAAAGTTAAAAGTGGAGAGTGAAACTCTAAACTATAAACCGTAAACATAATTAAAAACCAATACACGATTAATTTATGACGACGAATCTGATGGAAACGCCAATGATGGGCTTCATCAACGAGATGTTTAAACGCGAGTGGGACTCATTGGCTTTCGCAGACTATGGAACAGATATCGCCTATTCACACAAAGAGGTATTTGAACATATTCAGCGCTTACACATTGTTTACGAACTATATGGTATTAAGCAGGGTGACAAGATTGCCCTCTGCGACAAGAACAGTTCTAACTGGGCTGTATCGTTCCTGAGTATCTTTACGTATGGAACCGTAGCAGTTCCTTTGTTGGCTGACTTCCATATTGACCAGATAGAGAACCTCACCAAGCACTCAGAAGCCAAATTGCTGTTCACCAGCCAAAAGGTATATGATGCTGCATCGGTGATTGATAAAGACAAACTCATCGACATCACGACTTTCCGTCCATTTGCTGAGAAGGAAGGACGTGACACAGAACTCACCAAGCTTTTCAAGCAAGCTGATGAGGAGTTCGCAAAGCGATTCCCAGAAGGCACGAAGGCTGACGATGTTCAGTTTGCTGATGTCGACATGGAAGACTTGGCATTGATCAGTTACACATCAGGATCTACAGGTAATCCAAAGGGTGTGATGCTGCCATATCGTACATTCTGGTCGAATGTGGTGTTCTGTCATGATTTCCTGCCCAACCCAACAAAAGACGATCAGTTTATGTCCATCCTTCCGATGGCACATATGTACGGATTCTCTATCGAGTTCCTCTATCCGATGACTACTGGACGTCCTATCTATCTGTTGACACGTATTCCAAGTCCGCAGGTGCTCTTGAAAGCTTTTGCTGACGTGCGTCCGTTCCTGGTAGTGACCGTTCCGCTCATCGTGGAGAAGATTATCCAGAACAAGGTGTTCCCTGTACTGAAAACTCCTAAGATGAAGTTCCTGTTGGCGATTCCAGGCATCCGTCAGCTTGTCTATAAGAAGATACGCAAGCAACTCATTGATGTATTTGGTGGACGTTTCATCGAGCTTATCTTCGGTGGTGCAGCAGTCAATCGTGAAGTCGATAAGTTCCTCCATAAGATTAATTTCCCATATACCACAGGTTACGGTATGACGGAGTGTGCTCCGCTCATCAGTTATGTGGACTATACCATCAGTAAGGTCGGTTCGTGCGGACGTGTGGTAAGCCGTATGGAAATCAAGGTAAACAGCGACGATCCTGAGAACAAACCTGGTGAATTGCTGGTACGTGGTACCAACATGATGACGGGTTACTATAAGAATCCAGAGGCTACGGCTGAGGCGTTTACAGAAGACGGATGGCTCCATACCGGAGACTTGGTAACGGTTGATAAGGAAGGCAATATCTTCATCCGTGGACGTAAGAAGAACATGCTGTTGGGTGCGAATGGACAGAATGTCTATCCAGAAGAGGTGGAAGATGTCATCCTCAGCAACTCATTGGCTGACGAATGTGTGCTCGTGCAGCGTGATCAGAAGTTCGTGGCTCTCGTCTATGTGAACGAAACGACTCTTGAGAAGGTGAAGTTGCAACGTGAACAGCTCGCTTATGTGTTCGAAAGTTCACGTGCCTCTATCAACGAACTGCTTCCTAAGTTTGTACAGCTGACCGCTTTCGAAGTTCGAGAGGAAGAGTTCCAGAAGACACCGAAGAAGAACATCAAACGATTCCTATACAAATAAGAAAAGAGGGCCTCGAAGCCCTCTTTTCTTTTATATTCTATTTAGCTTACTGCTTGTAGTTCTCAAGCACTTCTGCATTCATGCAGTTGATGTAGTTCTGATGACGAGCTACTTCGCTTTCTGCATGGTTTACGAAGATGGCGAGACTCTTGCTGAAGAGTTCGGCATTGCGCATAGTGTCCTGCAGCACGAGGAGTGACATGATGGTGTAAGCTGTCATCTCGTAGAGCTTGCGAGCGCAGAAATCAAGCACATCCTGGTTCTCCTGAGCCTTCACGTACTCGATAGCCTGATCGAGCTTCTGAGCCATTGCTTCGATACGTGCAACATAATTGCTGTATGCTGCAGATGCAGGGTTCTCCTTTACCTCAGCAATCATATCGTTGATGACAGAAGTATAAGTGCCGTTCGTCACATAGCGGATAGCAGCTACGGTCTGCAACTGAGTCGTTCCTTCATAGATGCTAGTGATACGTGCGTCGCGATAGATACGCTGACACTTGTACTCAAGCATGAAACCTGAACCACCATGTACCTGGATAGCATCGTAAGAGCTCTGGTTGGCAAACTCACTGTTCATACCCTTTGCGAGTGGGGTGAAGGCGTCAGCCAGACGGCTGAACTGCTTAAGCTCCTTACGCTCCTCTGGAGTGAGCTGACGGTCACGAGCGATATCCTCTAATGCCTTGTAGATGTCCACATAACGAGCTGTCTGATAGAGCAAGCTACGTCCTGCGTCCAACTTAGCCTTGATGGTAGCAATCATGTCGTACACAGCAGGGAAGTTGATGATTTCCTTACCGAACTGCTTACGATCCTGTGCGTATGCAAGTGCCTCTTCGTATGCTGCCTGCTCGATACCTACAGATTGAGCTGCGATACCCAGACGTGCACCGTTCATGAGCGACATCACGTACTTGATAAGACCCAATTTGCGGTCGCCACAGAGTTCTGCCTTAGCGTTCTTGTAAGTAAGCTCACATGTTGGGCTTCCGTGAATACCCATTTTGTTCTCGATACGACGTACATTCACACCACCGTTGCGCTTGTCGTAGATGAACATAGAGAGTCCACGTCCGTCGCGAGTACCTTCCTCACTACGTGCGAGTACCAGGTGGATGTCAGAGTCACCGTTGGTGATGAATCGCTTCACACCGTTCAAGCGCCAGCAGTCTTCTTTCTCGTCGTAGGTAGCTTTGAGCATCACTGACTGGAGGTCGGAACCTGCATCAGGCTCTGTGAGGTCCATACTCATGGTCTCACCTGCACAGACACGTGGGATATATTTCTTACGCTGCTCTTCGTTGCCGAAGCAGTAGAGGGTCTCGATACAGTCCTGAAGTGACCAGATATTCTCAAATCCTGCATCACCAGCGCTGACGATTTCGTTAGCTGCCGTATAAACAGTTACAGGGAGGTTCAGACCTTCGTAGCGACGAGGCATCGTCATACCGTTCAAACCAGCTTTACGAGTTGCGTCGAGGTTCTCGTAGGTCTTAGAAGCGTAGCGTACGCGTCCGTTCTCGCAGTGAGGACCCTCAGCATCTACATCTTCTGCATTTGGAGCGATGATGTTAGCGTTGATGTCGCCAACCACCTCAAGCACCTTGTCGTAGCTGTCCATAGCATCGTCGAAGTCCTCAGGAGCATAGTCATACTTACCTTTATCCTCGAAGTTACGTTCTTTAAGCTCCACGATGCGCTGCATCATTGGGTGTTCCATGTGGAACTTAATCTCAGGTATATCTGTATATGAATTAGCCATAGTTCTTACTTGTTATTCTGTTTGTAATACTTGATGAGTTTTGGCAACACGTCTTCAAGGTTGCCGTTGATGTTATAGTCAGCAATCTGGTTGATTGGTGCGTTAGGATCGTTGTTGATAGAGATGATGATACCCGACTCCTTCATACCGGCAATATGCTGGATGGCACCACTGATGCCACATGCGATATATACCTTTGGACGAACGGTAACACCAGTCTGACCAATCTGACGATCGTGGTCAATCCAACCTGCATCGACAGCTGCACGGCTGGCACCTACCTCTGCGTG
>CAMYYX010000072.1 GCA_947303695.1 uncultured Prevotellaceae bacterium
GGTAAGTCGGAGGTAAGTCGGAGGTAAGTCGGAGGTACTCGCTCGTTTTTCCCGCCTTTTTCGACACTACAAAGTTACGAAAATTTTTACAATTGTCAAACATTATTTCGTATTTATTTTGTAAAAAAGGCACATATTACATAATATATGTAAAATTGTAAAGTCGAGATAGCAATACCGGAATACAGTTGTAAAGACAACGGAGGTTCTGCTACAGTTGCTACAGTTGCTACAGTTGATTTTCGGGTCTATGCAGCTGAAAAATAAAGTTTATTTAATATATATTATATATTAAATAAAAATTTCTTTTTGATTTTCATCACTTCATTTTTAACTGTAGCAACTGTAGCACTGTAGCGCTTTGTTGTCTTTTCCCCTTAATTTTGGAACTAACAACATCTTCTTCGGCTAATTTTCCATACCCTCACAGAAAACTTTCCATGGGTTAAGGAGGGTTGACTTTTATAACTCGCTGAAAAACAATAAGTTCGTATTTTGCTTTCGTTGCAAATTTTCCATGGGTAAACGATACAAGTTACGAAAAAATGTTGTAACTTTGCAGTCGAGAAAACCAATAACTATGCATAGGAAAACAATATACATATTCATGATAGGTGTTTTGTTGCTTGCTTGCAATCAACAGCAAAAGGAATCTGATCAGTCAGCAGCCGATTGTTTGGAGTCGGCAGAGGCTGCTTTTGCCAACGATAGCGTCCGTTTGGGCGAGAGTTTGCTACGAAAAACCATCCATTTGGCTGAGAAAACGGAAGATTGGCACACCTATTATATCGCATACCAGCGATTGGCAGTAGCGTTGTCGCAGGGAAATCATGAAGAAGCCTTGCGGCTGATGAAGAAAGCCCTGACTATCTATGAGCAGCATCCAGACGATGAACGCAACTATGTCATCCTGCTCGACTATGCTGGTACCTATGCGGCACAAGTGGCCTTCCCTACAGATGGACCGTATGACGAAGCATTCGATTTCGTCCATCGAGCCTACGACATAGCAGAGAAAAACCGTATGACCGACCTTATGTGTCAGACACTCACCAGCCTTGCGAACATCGCTTGGGCGAAGGAAGATTATCGTCAGGCACTCGACTATGCCCATCGAGCCGAACCTCTGGCAACTACCGACTTGCTTTCAGGCACATTGCAGGTGCTGGCTCGCAGCTATCTCAGCCTCAACATGCTCGACTCGGCAGAGACCATCTATCGCCGGATAGAACCAGGCGATGATGTCCATCTGGCCTATATCGTGCAGAGCAACCTTGCCAAGATTTCGCTTCGACGTATGGGAGCTACAAAAGTAGAGGAGGACGTGGATGATGCCTTCGAGCAAGTGGAGGATTTCTATTACAAAGCCCTTGAACAGAAAGATCAGTATTATCAGGAGACGTTGCGTCAGGAAATGGAGAATCAGCAACTGGAGTACCGTTCGCAGATGTATAGCCGTATACTTCTTGTGGTCATCATTGCAACGGTACTCATTCTTCTGGTGGTTGTGTTGGCCCTCCGCTATCGCCTTCGTATGCTTCGTCAGCAACGGGTGTACGAGGAATCGAAACTGAAAAACGAACTGATTATTCAAGAGCAGGAGAAACTTCGGCTTCAGGAGGAAACAGAGCATCAGAAGACCTTGCTGCATCAGGCAAACGAAGTGGTGGCATTCCTGCAGAACTACATCCTCGAACGTACAGAGGTAGTGAAGAAGCTCAATCAAAGTAGCGATTCGCCTGTCAACCTCAATCCACGTGAATGGAACGAGATAGAGCGTACCCTCAATGCCATCGATGGCAACCGCTTTGCGAACATCCGTGAGCAGTACCCGGAGTTGCAGGAAGATGACATCCGTCTGTGCATCCTCACCCGTCTGGGTCTCAGCAATCGCAACATCGGCAACATCTACTGCATCACTATCTCAGCCGTTCAGCATCGTAAACTCAAGCTGAAGAAGGACATTTTCGGTGAAAGCAATCCTGACGTTACATTGGAACAAATATTAACAAGATAAAATGAAATGATTATGAAAAGACTGGTTATTTTATTATTGATAGTCTGCCCACTGATGGCAAATGCTAAGACGACACTCCGCACGATGCTGGTGGAGGGAAAGACGTGGTATTATACGTATCATCACTATAATGATGAGGCGGGTAAGTATGACGCACGGACATATAGCGTTTCGTACACTGTGAGGGGCGATACGGTGATTGACGGCCGTGAGTACAGGAAGATGTACCGATGGGACGAGGTGAGCCGCGAAACGCGCTATTATGGGGCTTTCCGTGAGGATGAGGATGGTCGGGTGTGGCAGTACTATGCGGGCGACCAGAAGGATTTCATGATTTGCGATATCACCACTTATTATTATTTTGAAGAGGCTGATGTTGCGGTAGAAGATGTAATCGACATAAATGGGAAGTTATTGAAACGCTATCAAAGGAGAGGTCTTATAGGTCTCGAGGGTGTGGGCCTTCAGAATTATGGAATCATACTCTATCCTTTGGCTCCTGAACCTGACTGCTATTGCGATTACGAGACGTTTGAATATATGTTAGATGATGAATTCATTTTCTACAATTCCTTCTTCAATCTTCCTACGTATATTCAACTGACTGAGAACGAGAAAAAGCTGGTGGAGCAGAACAACGACTTTGCTTTTAACCTCTTCCGTAAGATACGCGACGGAAAGAGCAAGGTGCTCTCACCGCTGAGCATCACCTACGCGCTGGGTATGCTGAACAATGGTGCCGGAGGGCAGACTCAACAGGAAATAAACACGGTATTAGGATTTGATGACGTTGCTGCACAGAACGAATTCTGCCAGAAGATAACAAATGGCCTACTTACAGCCGGCTATACAGACAACACCACGAAGGCCATACTTTCGAACACCATCTTTGTGAACAAAGGGCGTGGCTATGAATTGCAACAGGACTTCACACATACTGTGAACAATTATTATTATGCCTATCCGCAGTCGCGTGATTTCAACGACGGAGAGACGCGCGGCGTCATCAATCAATGGGCAAGTGACCACACAGAGGGTATGGTTCAAGAGGTGTTGAGTGAACAAGAATTCGACCCTAATGCGGTAGACTATCTGTTGAATGCAACGTATTTCAAGGGGATGTGGAGCCGTCCGTTCGAGATCGAAAAAACAACGGACAAGCCATTTGCAGGCGGTGAGAAGGTGCCGATGATGGGCCAACGCATCCAAACGACTTATGCAGAGAACAATCTCTATCAGACCGTCAGCCTGCCCTACGGAAACGGAACCTACACCATGCAGGTGTTCCTTCCACGTGAAGGCAAGACGCTTGATGAGGTGTTGGAGAGCCTGAACGGGAAGAACTGGCAGATAACTGGTAATAATTATGAAGTAGGTCTGGAACTGCCACGCTTCGAGATAGAAACCAATCAAGACCTAGTACATGTAATGTCTGCTTTAGGTATGCCTTCTGCTTTTAATCCCGGTACAGCTGATTTCTCACACATGTGTCCAATTATTACAGATGGAAACAACATCGGTGGTAACATCTACATTGACATGATGAAACAGGTAGCCAAGATTAAGGTCGATGAAATGGGTTCGAGGGCAGCAGCCGTCACTATCAGCGGTGCTCTCCCCACAAGCCTCCCTCCATACGCTTCGTTCTGTGCCAACCGTCCGTTCTTCTACATCATCAGCGAGCAATCGACAGGCGTCATCCTCTTCATGGGACAATATATGGGCAATCATCCAGAGGGAAAAGAAGACCCAACGGATGAGTTTTACCGTCCGTTTGTAGAAGAAGGTAAGGTATGGACCTATCATTATCATGGATATAATGGCCGAGAGTTTAATGTGGATCGCGTTATGGATGGTGATACCATTATTGGCGGGCAGACGTATAAGAAAATCTATGACAAAATCGGTGGACAATATCTGTATGCCCTACGTGAAAAAGGGAAGAAGGTGTATATTGTTTCTAATGAAGCAGAATCGTTGCTAGATGAGACAGGAACAGAATCGTTGCTGTATGACTTCAGCAAGGATGTGGGCGATGTTATTGATGAATTAAAATATCCATTAATCGTGGCGAGCGTTGATACGATTGATATTGATGGTGTCAAATTCCGTCGCATGCGTGTTCAAGATGCCAACCAGCCAATTGAGGAGTGGGACGATGAAATGATTAATATGTACAATTTCTGGATTGAAGGTGTCGGCTCAGAATGCCTGCTTGAATCAAGCATAAGAGAACCTGGTAATGACTATAATCTGTTATCCTGTCAAATAAACGGAAGGGTATATACCCAGCAAGAGCTATTGGCTACCAATCCGAAAAAGATAGGTTTAGATCAATACCTTCCATTTGTGCAAGCAGGAAAAAGGTGGACAGTCAATCAATCCTATGTGGGCAAAGAAAACTTGGACGAGATGACCTACACCTTGTCATACAATGAGGTATCCGAAAATGGGAATCAATACTATAGTATGTCGAGAAGCCTCAATGGCAATCTTGTGGATGATGAACCCTTTATGATACGTGAAAAGAACCGCAAAGTATACTTACACTTCCCTTACACAGAATATGAATATCTGTTGTTCGACTATTCTTTGAAGGCTGGCGATACATACTGGACTTATTCGTTAGATGAGCAGAAGGCTGTGGAATATGAGGTGTTGTCTGTCAGTGACTTTACAGACGGTCCCGAGTTCGTCTATCGTGAGTATGATGAAAAGGGCGATAGCATGAAAACCTATGTACGCTATCTGCGTAAATGGGTGGTTGAGCGAACAGATAAACCTATACAGAAAACATGGATAGAAGGTGTTGGTAGCCTCGAAGGCCCTTTGGCAAACATCTATGATGCTGCCCGAACTTCAGGCAGAGACTATCTGGCATACGTTGAACTGGGTAGGTTGGATTACCTGCCATTCGAGTTCAATGACACAGTAAACTATCGATGGCACGGATGCAACTTGCCAACAGGAGCAGAGGATAACTGGGAGGAAGACTTCCACAAACTCACTTACGAACTAGAAGGCGACCGCTTGCATGTCTATGGGGAAGCACTTACACAATGCGGTCCAAACAACTATGCCTATTTCAAGGAAGAACCGACCGATGATCCACTCACATATCGAATCCGTTTCTACATACAAGAGGTGGAGCCAACGATGGACTGCATGGCTCTCCATGCCACAAACTTCTATGTCTCAGGTTTCAATCCAAACCTCAACTACATCGTTGTTGACAACCGTGGCGAGGAGCATCCTGTCATCAATAGGACTCCACAGATGGCTTATCACCCATTCG
Source organism: uncultured Prevotellaceae bacterium (assembly GCA_947303695.1). Classification (GTDB taxonomy): domain Bacteria; phylum Bacteroidota; class Bacteroidia; order Bacteroidales; family Bacteroidaceae; genus Colivivens. The sequence goes on from CAMYYX010000072.1 coordinate 5,313, forward strand.
TTGAAGACGGTAAAGTTTGGAAAGTACAAGTCTTTTCATCTGGAACTTATTGGATGGGCAGGTGGCAAGAATATTATTATTTCGATGGCGACACTATCATAGACGGACAGATAGACAAGCGGATGATGTATGTGGAAGGGGCTAATGAATAAAATTGGGTAAACTGAATCTTTACCCCAGCCAATCGTCCACAGAATTATGTTGGAGCGTTTTACGAGAAAAATCGGAAAGTATATTATGCTCCTTACAACGGAGGACAGCAGTTTCCGTTTGAACAGCTCTATGACTTCACACTCTCATCTGGCGACAGCATAGCTCGCCCTGACAATACGATAGTATTCGTGAACAAAATGTCTGGGGGCATCCCTGGTTTCAAAGGTACGTATTATGAAATAGGACGTGGTGCGCAAAGCGAACGTTGGTTTGAAGGAGTCGGTAGTGAGTCCTGGCCACATCACGCATGGATGTTGAATGGAAATAAAGGTGAACTCTATGCATGTACCGTTGGCGATGAGGTCATCTATTATAACAGCGAACAGGAAGATCCATATGGATATGGTATGGGAACCAAGAAGCGTCGATTTGACTTCACGCATACAACCAAGGTACAGCCTAAGGTTCCTCACAGAGCAGGAGAGGAACAGGAGAACCTCTATGGAGAATATAACGATCAACTCCTTGATATCAAACTCAATCCACTCGACGATGCATACCTTGTCCGTATCACAGACAAAGCGGGTCAAGCCGTCTATGAGAAGGCCATCAATGCAGGCAACATCGTAGCCCTGAATATTGATATCTCTGCATACCCAGAAGGTCAGTATACCATCACCATCGAGAACAGCAAGGAGACCTTCACAGGAGAGTTCGATACAGATACAACAGGAATTAGCCCCCTCCCAGCCTCCCCCAAGGGTGAGGAGATGATATACAACCTCCAAGGACAAAGAATGAACTCTTTACAGAAGGGTTTCAACATCATTGAAGGCAAAAAGAATTTTGTGAAATAGTTTGGTAGTTAAATAGAAATGTTGTACTTTTGCATCAATTAAATCCTAATAATTATGAAACGGACATTATTATTTATTACATGTGTAATTGTAACAATGACGATGTTTGCCCAGCAATCCATGTTGGACGGAAATCCTGTATGGGTGTACGAGCAGGAAGTTGAATGGAACGTCAAGAATGCGCCAGAGAATACATTAATTTGGAATGAGCCTATGTATTTCATCCACACCTATACCATCAAAGGGGATACGACCATTCAAGGCAAAGTATATAAAAAGCTCTATCATGAATTTCAAAACGAAACGCATCAATATCTCTTTGGTACGAATGGAGGAGAGTTGGTAACTCCACTTCGCGAAGAAGGAAACAAGATACTCGCCCCTCGCAGTTTCTACCAGAAACGATGGGGAGATGCTGAATGGTATTACGAAATGGAGGGTTCGACCAACGATGAAATCGTGGTTTATGACTTCGATGCGCTTGATGAATGGAAGGTTACGACACAGCAGAAAGGGCAGGTTTTCTCCCATTTCATCGAAAAAAGATTCACGAAACGTCTTGTCGATAAGACAACGCGTGAGGTGTACCAATTTGGAGAAGACAACCAAGCCTTGCAGATTACCAATGGCATTGGATGCAATAAGAATAATGTGCTGTTGTTTGCCCCCTTTGCAGATGATGGTTATTTGATGCCAGATGAGATAGAAGCCGAGATGACGATTGAAACTCATACAATGACAGGCATTTATATGTATCCGACAGAAGATGAAGATTCATATTCACGTACATACAGAACTCTGGAGTGTATTTGGGACTGGGGAACCTTTAGTTACACAATATATGAAGGTATCAATAAACTGACTATTGATGATACATGGGTCAGAACCACTGAAGATGGTAAGATGATGGTGACGTTGAAAAAGAAATCTTCGTCTTCGTTCTTGAACTACTATGTACAAAACGGCAAGATTCTCTATCAAGATAGAAGTAGTGGTTGGAACTTAGGGTATTATTTCATCGAAAAGTATCTGGATTATCATATCAATGAGGAAGCGGAGATGGTCGATTTGGGTTTGAGCGTGAAGTGGTCAACACACAATGTGGGAGCTGCCTCTGCCGCAGACTTTGGTCAATATTTCTTCTGGGGTGATACGATTGGCACTGAGCGTCCAAGCGATGACTTGCAAAGTGTGGCTTATACAGGTCATTATTCTGAATACGAGAATCGTTTACAGAATCATATAGCAAAAACAAAGTTCGATGCCGCCTATCGACTGCAAGGCAAGAACTGGCGTATGCCTACGGATGCAGAGTATAAGGAGCTGATAGACAGTTGTACTTGTGTCGAGGTTTATATGAACCATGCGGATGGTTATTTGCTGACAGGTCCAAATGGTAATACGTTGTTCCTGCCGAAGACAGACGGAATGTCTCTGAAACAGAATGGTATGAGTTTAAGTAGTGAGTACAATAACGAAGCAGTATACTGGACAGAAACATTGATAGAAAACAATAATGGCAATAAAGTGAATGTAAAGGTGTACCATAATAATCAGCTCAAAGCCACAACTCGTTATGATTCTCATTATAGCACTCATCCCCCAAAAGCCTTACCCATTCGTCCTGTTTATGATGAAAGTGGCGATAAATGGTTGGGCGTGAATGAATACCTTTATTACAATCGTTACGACCTGATTAAATGGGGTTGGAACGAGAACGACGTGGTGATTCCTTCTATTGAAGCATGTAATGACTTCTTCGCACGCCATCAGGATGTGTTTGGTGTCAGCGATGGTATGGACAATCAAATGGTTCATCAAGTGTTCTGCGAGAATTTCAGACAATATGTCGCAGACAGGTTTGAAACTTACAAATCGCGTGCTGTTGACACCTACGAAGGCTCTGACGGAAAGATATTATACTTTGTCGATCAAATTGATGATGACCTGTTGGATGTGTTTGACGCCCGCTTAGGGCAGGTCGATTTGTTAGCTGCCATCAATTTAGAGGAGGATGACAAAGGGAATCCGTTATTCACTAAAAATTGTACATACAAGATGGAGGATGTCGATCCTAAATTCGGAGTGCCAGGCAATCAATATCTGTATGCCATACCAACAAGTCAGTCAGCACAGCCCTATATTGGCTTCAACCTACCTTCGCTGTTGGCAAATACCAATTACACCATCCGCATCACGATG
>CAMYYX010000073.1 GCA_947303695.1 uncultured Prevotellaceae bacterium
TGGTACCGTATTCGGTGGAATGCGTAGAGTAGATGTACCAGGTATGCGTCCAGGTCAGCTAGGTCCAGGTATGCGTCCAGGTCAACCAGGCCCAGGTCTCAATAATGGTCCAATCAACGGCCGTCCAGGCGACCGTTTGGACAACAACCGTCCAAACGACATGAGAGGTGAGGTAATCCGTCAAGGCAATACTCCAGCAGGTAACAACCAGCCTTATCACTTCGAGAGCACAACTCCGAATAATCGTGGTACGGTAAGTAATGGTCCTACTACTGTAAATCGTCAAGGAGGAACCACCGTCATCGCTCATCCAAACAACAGTACCAATAGTACTCGTTCAGGTCAGCCGAACGTAAACCGCAATACAGCTACTACAATTGTCAGCCAGCCAAATAGCAACGTCAACAACAGTCGTACATCAGCTGTCTCTACTTTCAGCCGTCCAAACGGAAATAACAACACGCGTTCAAGTGTAGTAACTCCTTCAACTCGTACCAATGTTTCAGTTCCAAACACTCGTACCTCAGTTTCTACACCAACTCGCAGCTCATCGGTGTCTGCACCTACCACACGCTCAAGCGTTTCTACTCCTACTCGCTCAGCAGGTGCACCAGCAAGTCGTACTTCAGGCGGTAGCCCATCAAGAATTTCTGGAGGACGTCGATAGTCAGCAAACAAGTTAATAAATAACAAAGAAAAAGCAGCTCAACCGAGCTGCTTTTCTTTATTACTTCCCTTCGTACCATTTCTGTAGGATGTAGAAGGCTTTCTTCTTCTCGCCTTTGTCTGAGAAGAGACCCTTGCGGTTGTAGTAGTCCTGCACATCGGGCAGTACACGACGGGGGGAGCGGAAGTCTTTCAGGATCCATGGGGTAGTGCCTGAAAGTCCTTCAATCTTGTCGAGCATCGCGGTGTTTTCGATGTAGAGGTTCTCCTGGAATTCCTCAGTCCAACGTTGGTTTTTGGCTCCGTGATAGCCAGCCTTGGCGCCTCCACCGAACTCGCTGACGATGACGGGTTTCTCGTATGGGATCTCCCACTCCATCTTTGGCGCATCGTTCACATCACGATACCAACCGATATACTGGTTGAAGCTGACCACATCCACCCATTTGTTCATGTTATCTTGCAGACGGTTCTTGTAGTTCGAGGCTCCTGTCACTTCCATCGCCATAGAGATGAGACGGGTGGAGTCGAGGGTGCGGGCATATTGTGCCAGATTGCCGAGGAACTGATCGCGCTCGTTGCTGTGAGGAGTCTCGTTCGCGATACTCCAGATAATGATATTGGCACGGTTCTGGTCTCTGCGAATCATGTCGGTCAGTTGTCGGCGGGCATTCTCGTAGGTGGCGTTGTTCTTCCAGTCGATAGTCCAATAGACAGGAATCTCGCTCCACAGCAGCAGACCCATACGCTCGGCCAGCCGAACCGTGTATTCATTGTGGGGATAGTGGGCCAGACGGATGAAGTTGCATCCCAGTTCCTTGGCCCAGCCGAACAACTCGCGTGCATCGGCCTCACAGTTGGCACGACCGCCTCCATGTGCTTTCTCTTCGTGCATGCTGATACCTTTCAGGAAGATGGGCTGCCCGTTCAGCAGAATCTGCTTACCGCGTGTCTCGATGGTGCGGAATCCTACCTCATCGGCGAGGGTTTCGCCGTTCAAAGCGAGTTCCATCTTGTACAGTTTCGGATTGGTTGGTGTCCACAACTGGAGTGTCTTGCTGCTGACCTTCAGGGTGGTTGCTGCACGTCCTTCTTCATCGGTAGTAAGGACCTGCTTGAGTTTCAGCTCAGGGATGTTGAGGGTGATGGTTTCACCGGCTTTCTTGTCGTTGAGTTGAACAGAGAACGCGATGGTGCGCTGCTTGGCTTTTGCATCGGCCTTCTCTAATTCTACCTTGTAGTTCTCGATATATACAGGTGATACATCCACCAGCAGTACATCACGGGTGATACCGCCATAGTTCCACCAGTCGAAAATCTGAGTAGGCACATCGCTGGCGTGACGTTTGTTGTCCACCTTCACAATCACGTTATTCTCGCCAGCCTTCAGATGTTCTGTCACATCAAAGCAGAAGGGAGTGAAACCTCCTATATGACGTCCTTCGCGTTGTCCGTTTACATACACGATAGCTTCGTAGTTTACGGCCCCGAAATAGAGCAGTTTGCGCTTTCCTTCACTCAGTTCTGAACGGTCCATATTAAACTTCTTATAGAACCAAACCGTTCCTTCGTAGAAGAAGAGGCGGTCGTCCTGGGTATTCCAGTCACCAGGCACCTTCATCGTAGGCGACTTGTCGAAGTCATATTCCACCAGGTCTTCCGGGCGTTGAGGCTTCGCGTTCCTGAAGAATCCCCATTGTGTGGGGTTCATGCGGTAATCGTAGTAACCTTCCTCCTGAACATCCACAATGTAGTTCCATTCTCCGTTCAATGAGGTTGTCTTACGGGCAAGTACATTCGTTACTAAATTCACTTCCTTGGCACTTCCTTGCAGACAGAATGCAGCCAGTAGCAATAGCGTTGTTAAGAGTTTTTTCATATCGATCGTTTTTTTGATAGTTATTCTCGTTTGTGCAAAGGTAGAAAAAATTAATCATTTAACCATTTACTATTTACGATTTTTGCTGTTTTCTTCAATTTTTACATTCTATAATTCACATTTGCCATTTAACATTGATCCCCATGAACCTCGAACCGCTAACCTGACTTTAAACCTTTACTTTGATTTGAGGTCATAACAACGAACAATAAGTGCAATTTTTAATGAATAAATGTATGAATCAATTAACACGCCTGTTGATGGGCGGTTTATTGCTGACTGTCGGAATCGGGATGATGTCGGCAGCTAAAAAAGAGACAATAACAATTGTCTATGCGGGTAATACAGTAAAGGTATCCCAACCCAAAAACAAGAACATTCAGATTAGGCACGATGGTGCGAAAGTGGTTGTGGAGAGTGCCGTTAGCGATCAGGAGATGGAATATGTGCTGAAAGGCCATTCCACAAATGGTAGTTTCGAACTCAACGGAGTTTACAAAGCTACTGTGACGCTTGATGGTGTCAACCTGAAAGCACAGGAGGGAGCTGCCATCAACTTGAAGTGTGGTAAGCGAATGAAACTGCACATCGCCAAAGGGTCTCAGAACTCCCTTGAGGACGGTACAGATACACTTCATAAGGCATGTGTTTATACAAAGGGCCATCTGGAGATTGAAGGTGCTGGCAGCTTGACATTGAAGGGAAATTCGAATAATGTCATCTCTGCAAAGGAATACCTTGAATTGCAACCGTCGCTGGGAAATGTCCGCATCAGTTCGTCAACAGCGAATGCCTTGAACACGAATGCAAGTCTCACGATTAGTGGTGGCGATGTGGAGATCGAGCTTTCGAGTGTGGATAAGAAAGCACTCAAGTCCGATTCTACGATGACCATCAACGGTGGGGTCGTGAAAGTGGTGATGACTGGCGATGGAGGTAAAGGAATAAAGTGTGGTGGCGATTTTGTGATGAACGGTGGAACGCTCGATATTAAGACGTTGGGCAGCTTTGTCAGCGAACGGCCTTTTGGCTTTGGCGGCTTTGGTGGTTTCGGTGATGGTGAGATGCCCGACTTCGGAGGTGGTTTCCCTGACTTTGGTGAAGGCGGAATGCCCGACTTCGGTGGTTTCGGAGGAGGTTTCGGTGGCTTCGGAGGAGCGATGCCCGATAGCATCAACTTTGGAGGCTTCCCTGGCTTTGGTGAAGGTGGAATGCCCGACTTCGGCGGTTTCGGAGGCGGCTTCGGTGGCTTTGGCGGAGCGATGCCCGATAGCATCAACTTCGGTGGCTTCCCAGGCTTTGGCGAAGGCGGAATGCCTGACTTCGGTGGTTTCGGAGGCGGTTTTGGCGGCTTCGGTGGTTTCGGCGGAGGAAATGATGTTCAGATAAGCGATTCGGTTCGTACCTTGCTTTTCGGTAATACGTCTGACGATAGACCGGTGGGTTTTGCCAAGCGTAAGTTCAACGGAAGTGCTAAGGGAATCAAAGTGGTTGGTAAGGTCATCATCAATGGTGGAGACATCCGTGTAGAGACAGCAAGCGATGGTGCTGAAGGTATTGAAGGCAAGAAAGGATTTTCCATCAACGGAGGTAATATCTATGTGAAGGCACATGATGACGGCTTCAGTTCGAATGGACCGATAGCTTTCCACGGAGGTGATGTATTCGTGTGGAGTGTAGGCAACGATGCTATCGACACGAACTCGAACAGCCGTGAGTCGCTTGTCATCACAGGTGGAAAGGTCACCGCATGTTCACAGGTGGGTCCCCCAGAGGAACCCTTCGATAGCGACTTCTCTCAGATGACCCTGACGGGTGGAACGGTGTTCGGAATGGGTGGTTCGATGACAGGTTCGGCTCCGATGCCGAAGGAATCGGCCGAAACCCAACTGACTGTCTCGCTCAACGGATTGCCTTGTCCCGTAGGCAAGACGCTGCAATGTGTGGACGAGAAGGGAAAGGTGCTCTATTCGTTTGTCCTCCCATTCACCGTGCGGAGCAGTAACAGTATCCTGTCGCTCCCTCAGTTTGAGAAAGGCAAGACCTACAAGGTGAAGATAAAAGACCCAGATGTGGTACTGAAAGAGTTCAGCTTCTAAGGGTAGAGTGAAGAAAAGCATCAAAAGTTTGCACTTTTGATGTTTTTTTTGTAATTTTGCAGCGCTCTTTAGGCTTTCGCCTTAATTGTGCATTATGAATAACGAATTGAAGAAGCGCGTATTAATTACAGGTGCAAGTGGGTTTATCGGTAGTTTCCTATGTGAAGAATCACTTTCTCGAGGGTTCTCCACATGGGCTGCATTACGTGCCTCTTCAAGTCGTCGATGGTTACAGCATCCCGATTTACAATTCCTCATTCTCGACCTCTCCAGTCCCACAGTCCTCCGGCAGCAACTGACGGAATGTGGTGTTCGGTTCGATGTCGTGATTCATGCGGCAGGAGCCACCAAATGCCTGAAGGCTGAAGAATTTGATTTCCACAACTACCAATGTACCCGCAACTTGGTAGAGGCGTTGATTGCGACCGATATGATGCCTCATCAGTTTATCTATCTCAGCAGTCTCAGCGCCACCTATGGTTCTATCTATGGAGAGAGTAAACTGAAGACTGAGGCGTGGTTGCAGCAGACTATCGGCGAGGGGCTCGTCATCTTCCGTCCCACGGGAGTCTATGGTCCTCGCGAGAAGGATTATTTCATGATGGTGAAGTCCATCAAGCAACATGTGTGCTTTTCTGTTGGATTCGACCCCCAGATACTGACGTTCGTTTATGTGAAAGACCTCACAGGCGCCATCTTTGCTGCTATTGAGAAAGGCATCACAACCGGAATCTTCAATGTGACCGACGGCGAGGACTATCCCAGCGAGCGTTTTGCCGAGTTGATTCAGCAAGAGTTGGACATCCGGCACGTGTTGCATGTCAAAGCCCCGTTGTGGCTACTCAAAGGCATTTCTGTCGTCAGCGAGGAGTTCGGAAAGCTGACCGGAAAGCCCAGCACGTTGAACAGAGATAAGTATAAGATGATGGCACAACGTGATTGGCGATGTGACATCCGTCCGATGAAAAATATTTTAGGATATCATCCCCAATGGCAGTTGCCGCGTGGGGTGAAAGAAACAATTACATGGTACAAAGAAGAAAACTGGATCTAATAAGCGCCGAACTGACAACACTCGTCTATATAGCTATCACGACGGTGATGATTGCCATCTTGTGGACACGTCTCGACAATCCGATGGGAATGTTGGGTTTGCGAGGAATTGCGTTGCTCATCATGGTCGTCACACATTTCACCTATCGTTTCATGCCTTATAAGTGGAGCCTTGCCTGGCGCTCGTTCCCCTTGTTCGTCTTGCTCATTTGGTGGTATCCCGAGATATACGATTTCTGTAACATCTATCCCTATCAGGATCATGTTTTTGCTACGATTGACCAGACGATGTTCGGTTGTCAGCCGGCTTTGGAGTTCGACCGTGTATGCAGCTCAGCCTTTTGGAGCGAGTTGTTCAACATGGGCTATTACTCCTATTATTACCTGATGTTCTCGGTCATCGTGTTCTACCTCCTTTGCCGCACGAGTGATTACGACAAGGCGGTCTTTATCTTCTTGGGATCGTTCTTCCTCTTCTATCTCTTCTACAATTTCTTGCCGGTAGCCGGCCCTCAATACTATTTCTGTGCGTTGGACAACATCTATGGCGATGCAGGGTGGGGCGATAGCTATCCAGCCTTGGGCGATTACTTCAAGTCGCATCTGGAGATGATTGTGCCCGAGGTGAAAGGGGTGTTCGGTCAGTTGGTCATCGGAGCTCAGGAAGTGGGCGAACGTCCAGCTGCTGCATTCCCCAGCAGTCATGTAGGCATGAGCACGGTGTCTATGTTGCTCGCTTGGCGTACAGGCAACAAATGGCTGTTCTGGATTCTGGTGCCGTTCTATGTCATATTGTGCTGTAGCACCGTGTACATCAAGGCACATTACCTCATCGACTCCATCTGCGGCCTTTTCTTTGCAGCTGCGTTCTACTATATTACCCTTCGCGTGTATGAAAGTTATAGTCGACGATAAGATACCCTATATCCGTGGACAGATAGAACGGTTGGCCGATGAGGTCTGCTATCTGCCTGGTAGCAACATCAATCGCGACGATGTGCATGATGCCGATGTGCTGATAGTCCGTACCCGTACCCGTTGCGACCGAACGTTGCTCGAAGGTTCTTCCGTCCGATTGATTGTGACGGCCACGATAGGGTTCGACCACATCGATACCGCTTATTGTGAGGCGGCAGGCATCCAATGGACCAATTGCCCTGGGTGTAACGCCAATTCCGTGTGTCATTATGTCCATCATGCTTTGGAGGCCACAGGACGTCTGAAACCATCCTATACGGTTGGTGTCGTGGGTGTGGGACATGTAGGCTCGTTGGTAGCAGCCGACCTTGAGGCATGTGGCATGAAGGTGCTGAGGTGCGACCCGCCAAAAGCAGAGGAGGAACAGTTCAATAGCCAATGTGAAATGGTAAATGGTAAATGGTTAAATAGTAAATATGTTGACCTTTCCACCATTCAGCGTGAAGCCGATATCATCACGTTCCATACACCTTTGACGAAATCAGGACCTTACCCTACTTACCACATGGCCGACGAACAGTTCTTCCAGCAGCTGCCCCATCGTCCGCTCATCATCAACGCATCACGAGGTGGTGTGGTCGACAATATGGCTTTGTTGCAGGCGCTGCGTGATGGACGGGTAGCCGATGCCGTCATCGATACCTGGGAAGGTGAACCCGACCTCAATCGGGAATTGTTGGAGCAAGTGGCGATAGGTACACCCCACGTCGCAGGCTATTCGGCTGACGGAAAAGCAAACGCAACCCGCATGTCGCTCGAAGCCGTTGCACGATTCATGGGTGTGGATTTCGTTCCCGATATTCACCTGCCTGATGCTCCCTGTCTGTCCGTCGAAACCCTGTTGGACGATTCCCGGCTGCTGAAACAAAATCCCGACCGCTTTGAGGACTTCCGAGGGAATTATCCGGTGAGGAGGGAACGGTAGCCATTTACCATTTAACCATTTACCATTGACCATTGACCATTTAGTTATCGTTATCGTCAACGTTATCGTTTCAATTATACATTATGAATTATACATTATACATTATCACCGCCCTTCTGCTCGTAAGCATGAGCTGTAACGCGCAGTCGATGAAAGAGCAAGGTTACGTCAACATCAAGGATGTGGACCCCACGATACGTGTCAGTCTCATGTACACCCGTCCCGATAACTTCACAGGTCGTGTGCTCTATACCGACCTGAAGGATGCCTACCTGCATCCTGATGCGGCTCAGGCACTCAAGAAATGTCAGCAGCGCCTGAAGCAGTTGCGACCCGAACTCAGTCTCATCATCTACGATGCAGCCCGTCCTATGTCCGTGCAGCAGAAGATGTGGGATGTGGTGAAGGGTACTTCCAAGAACATCTATGTCAGCAATCCAGCCAATGGGGGAGGACTCCACAACTACGGCTTTGCAGTCGATATCACCATCTGTGACGAACGGGGCGACAGCATCCCGATGGGAACCAAGATTGACTATATGGGTCGTGCTGCCCATCCCGAGTTCGAGGACGAGATGGTGCGTAAGGGCATCATCACCCGTGAGGCTGTGGAGAATCGCAAACTCCTTCGCGAAGTCATGGCCGTCGGAGGCTTCAAGGTGCTGAAGACCGAGTGGTGGCACTTCAACCTCAAGACCCGTGCACAGATCAAGGCAGAAGGCAGGAAACCGATAAAATGAT
>CAMYYX010000074.1 GCA_947303695.1 uncultured Prevotellaceae bacterium
GTTAAGTGAGCACAATAAGAATGTATTTTTATTGTCGAACGTGAAAATTTTATCCAAAAATGTAAAAATGAAAAAATAATATAATGTAAAAATTGTAGAAAATAGCAAAAATAGTAAATAGTAAATGGTTAAATGATAATATATTATTATCTTTGCACATGAAATTAAATCCTTAATAACAATCAGATTATGTTAACAGACGACAAACGACTTTATGTAGCTCATGGTTCGGAAGGACCGATCTATTTGTGTGGTAAGATGGCAAACCGTCATGGACTTATTGCTGGTGCCACAGGTACAGGAAAGACTGTCACACTTCAGGTGATAGCAGAAACATTCTCTCAGGCAGGAGTACCTTGTTTCATGGCCGACATGAAGGGCGACTTGTCGGGCATCAGCCAGACAGGACAGATGTCGGGTTTTATAGAGAAACGCTGTGCCGAATTTGGGATTGAAGATCCTCAGTTTCATGGCTGCCCCGTAACGTTCTACGATGTGTTTGGCGAGCAGGGACATCCTATGCGTACCACAATTTCGAACATGGGACCCGAACTGCTTGGACGACTCCTTGATCTGAACGAAGTACAGACGGGCGTTCTGAACATCTTGTTCAAGGTGGCAGACGAGCGTGGTTTGTTGCTGATTGACATGAAAGACTTGCGTGCCATGTTAGGTTGGTTGGCCGATCATGCAGCAGATTACACGAAGTCGCATGGAAATGTTACCGCAGCCAGCGTGGGAGCCATTCAGCGTGCGTTGCTTGCACTCGAGAACCAAGGTGCAGAGAAGTTCTTTGGTGAACCTGCATTCGACATTATGGATTTGTTGCAGTGCAATGCAGACGGGAAAGGCATGATGAATGTATTGGCTGCCGACCGTCTGATGCTCAATCCAAAAGTGTACTCTTCATTCCTGTTGTGGCTCCTGTCCGACCTGTATGTCCGACTGCCGGAAGTGGGCGACCAAGAGCTGCCGCGACTCGTGTTCTTCTTCGACGAAGCCCACATGCTATTCACAGATACACCAAAGAGTTTGGTCGATAAGATTGAGCAAGTCGTGCGACTCATCCGTAGTAAAGGAGTGGGTGTTTATTTTGTAACTCAGAATCCTACCGATATACCTGATTCTGTACTGGCTCAGTTGGGCAACCGTGTGCAGCATGCCCTTCGTGCATTCACTCCGAAGGAGCAGAAGAACGTGAAGGCTGCAGCAGAGACGTTCCGTGCGAATCCTGCTTTCAAGACCGAGGATGCCATCATGGAACTCGGAACAGGCGAGGCTCTTGTGTCGTTCCTCGACGAGAAGGGAACACCCAACATCGTTGAACGTGCAAAGATACTGTTCCCTCTCAGTCAGATAGGTGCGATTACGGAGGCACAACGTGAGCAGATCATCAAGAGTTCACGTATCTATGGCCGTTATGATACGATGATAGACCGTGAGAGTGCTTTCGAAGTTTTGTTGGCACAGTCTGAGGCAGACGAACGTGCTGCAGCAGAAGCTCGTGAGGCTGCAGAACAGGAGAAGTTGGATGCACAGGCAGCCAAGGAAAAGGAGAAGGAGGAGAAAGCCAAGAGCAAGAAAAAGAGTATATGGAGTAAGATAGCAGGAGCTGTTGTTACAAGTGTGACAGCTGTCTTTGGTACGATGGTGGCTAATACTGTGACAGGCAGCAAAAGCCGGTCGAAGGAGTCTATAGGCAAAAAAGTCACGAAGAGTGCTGTTGGTTCTGCAACTCGTACGGCTACCCGTGAGCTGACTCGTAGCATCTTGGGAAATCTGGTGAAGTAAGTACAAAATAAAAATGGATGGGCACCCCATCCATTTTTGTTTTAGGTAGATTACCTTTAGTTAATCATTTCAAATCCTGTGTAAGGAACAAGTGCCTTTGGTATGCGAATGCCCTCTGGCGTCTGGTTGTCTTCGAGGATGGAAGCAACGATGCGGGGTAATGCCAAAGCTGAACCGTTGAGGGTGTGACACAACTGCACCTTCTTGTCGGCATTGCGATAACGGCATTTCAGACGGTTGGCTTGATAGGTGTCGAAGTTGCTGACTGAGCTGACTTCGAGCCAACGTCCTTGTGCTTCGCTGTAAACTTCAAAGTCGTAGCAGATGGCGCTTGTGAAACTCTGATCTCCTCCACAAAGGCGTAGGATGCGATAAGGGAGTTCCAACTTCTTCAGGAGTCCCTCAACGTGATCGAGCATTTCCTTGTGGCTTTCTGCCGAGTGCTCAGGGGTGTCAATGCGGACAATCTCAATCTTACTGAATTCATGCAGACGATTCAAACCGCGTACATCTTTACCATAGCTTCCTGCTTCACGTCTGAAACACTGGGTGTATGCGCAGTTCTTGATAGGAAGGTCTTTCTCGTCAAGAATAACATCGCGGTAGATATTGGTGACAGGTACTTCTGCTGTAGGGATGAGATAAAGGTCGTCAACCTCACAATGGTACATCTGTCCTTCCTTATCAGGCAACTGTCCTGTTCCATAACCAGAAGCGGCATTCACAACGGTTGGAGGCATAATCTCGGTATATCCGGCTTTGTTTGCTTCAGCAAGGAAGAAGTTGATGAGTGCACGTTGCAGTTGTGCTCCTTTACCGATATATACAGGGAATCCTGCACCTGTGATTTTTACACCTAAGTCGAAGTCAATGAGATTGTACTGCTTGGCGAGTTCCCAATGTGGCAGTTTTGCATTTCCGTTCGTTGGTACGGTATCCCAATTGCCCACAGTATCACCTGGCTTGCATTCACGCAGACTGGACTTCACCACTACGTTGTCCTCAGCACAAGAGCCTTCAGGTACCTCGTCGTAAGGAATATTCGGAATGGTGCATAGGTGAGCGGTCAGTTCCTGCTCTGCTTCGCCCATCTTGGTTTGTAGCACGGTGGATTCTTCTTTCAACTTGGCTACCTCAGCTTTTGCTGCTTCTGCCTCGTCGCGCTTACCTTGTTTCATCAAGGCACCGATCTGTGCCGCATATTTCTTTTGCTCGGCCAGACATGCGTCGAGTTTTGTTTGTGCCTCACGACGTGTCTTGTCAATTGCAATAGCTTTCTCGATTGCTTCCTTTGCATTTGCAAAGTGTTTCTTCTCCAGACCTTTGATGACTCGTTCGGTCTCTTCTGTTATCAATTTGAGTGTTAACATAGTCGTATTTACTATTTGACGATTGACTATTTACGATTTCTTACAATTTATTTAAATTACTACATTGTTACATTAGTCATTACTTTCTTCGTTGTGACTTGCGAGCTCTTACTTTTTGCTTGATGTCGGCTTTATGTTTAGCAGCGCCAGAACCATGAGCACCTGTCTTGTAGCTTTTGCTACGTGCTTTGGTTTTCACGCGTTCGTCGGTCTTCTCTTTCTTCTTACCGCCGAAGTTGATGCCATTCATCATGGCGTATAGGATTTCACTGTCGCTTGCCATTCTTTCGGAAAATTAATGGTGGAAAAGACGAATTCCAGTAAAGGCCATTGTGATGCCGTATTTGTCGCATGTGTCGATGACGTGGTCATCACGGACAGAACCTCCTGCCTGGGCAATATATTCCACACCACTCTTGTGGGCACGTTCAATGTTGTCTCCGAATGGGAAGAAGGCATCGCTACCCAGACTCACCTTGGTGTTCTGTGCCAACCATGCTTTCTTTTCCTCACGAGTGAGTGGGGCAGGTTTCTCTGTGAAGAAATTCTGCCATGTTCCCTCAGCCAATACATCTTCGTACTCATCGCCCATGTATACATCGATGGTATTATCGCGATCAGCACGTTTGATATCTGCTTTGAAAGGAAGCGCCATCACCTTTGGACATTGGCGTAACCACCAGAGGTCTGCTTTCTGACCTGCCAGACGCGTACAGTGAATACGGCTTTGCTGACCAGCTCCGATGCCGATAGCTTGTCCGTCCTTCACGTAGCAGACAGAGTTGCTTTGGGTATATTTCAGTGTGATGAGTGCAATCTTCAAGTCACGCTTAGCTTCTTCTGGGAGTTGCTTGTTGGCTGTTGGGATGTTGCTGAAGAGTTCGTCACTCGTCAGGTCAATCTCGTTACGTCCCTGTTCAAACGTGATACCGAACACCTGCTTGCGTTCTACGGGTGCCGGACGATAGTCAGTTGACATCTTCAGAACACAATAGGTTCCTTTGCGTTTTGCTTTCAGTATTTCGAGTGCCTCGGGGGTATAGTCTGGTGCGATGATACCGTCGCTTACCTCACGTTTGATGAGTAAGGCTGTTGGCAGGTCGCATGTGTCGCTTAGAGCAATGAAATCACCAAAACTTGACATGCGGTCTGCTCCACGAGCACGTGCATAAGCGGTTGCAATAGGGGAGAGTGGCTCTTTGATATCGTTAACAAAATAAATCTTCTTGAGGGTGTCGCTCATAGGAACGCCTACAGCTGCTCCTGCAGGACTAACATGCTTGAATGAAGCTGCGGCTGGCATACCTGTAGCCGCTTTCAGTTCTCGTACCAGTTGCCAACTGTTGAATGCATCAAGCAGGTTAATGTAACCAGGACGTCCACATAATACCTCGAAAGGCAATTCGCCTTCCTCCATAAATACTCGTGATGGCTTCTGATTCGGATTACAGCCATACTTCAGTTCTAATTCAGTCATTTGTCTTTTTATATACCTTATTTATAATTTTATCTTGTAACAAGTTGCAAAGTTACAAAAAAACTCAAAACTATAAGCTAAAAACAATGAAGTTTTCTACTATTGTCTGTGAAATTTATTGTCATATCAAATTAAATTCGTAATTTTGTCGCCAAATTGTGAAAGTATGCATTTTTTTGATTGATAGAAATTTGCAACGATATCCATAAATAGAAATAGAATGAAAAATAAATCATCTAAAGACCTGATAGCGAAGGACAACGAAGTAGTCAACGCTGAACCTAAACCTAAGAAACGAAAAATCAAAAGAGCAGAGAAAGTAATTACAGAAGAACCTACAAAAGATACAGCAGAGGAAATCGCAAAGAAACTTGCAGAAGAAAAAGCGTTATCGATGTCTGTGCTTGACAAGGTAGAGCAATTTGGCAAGTCTGCTGATATTTTGGAGACAGCAGAACGACAGAACGATGATGATGACGACGATGATGTACTTGCTTCTGCATTTGGTAAGTATGATGCCATGATGGAGGAGGATGACGACGACGATGATCGTCCACGTCCGATTAAACGTCAGATGCCTGTCAGCCATGCTGAACCAGGTACAGCTCCTGCTTCACCAAGAGGTAGAGGTGCCAAGAACAAAAAGAGAGAGACGGATGAAGGTGAGTTTGTGATTGATGATGACAGTGCATCGATTTCGTCCCTTACGAAAGGTAATGTGTGGGCTTCAACGGTCGATGAGATATACCAGATGCTGATTGAAGGACGTCGTACTGAGCATTGGGCAGAGAATCGTGTACATTACATGAATATCATTGCTCCTGTGTTTGATGTCCAGTTTATTGACAATACAGACAAACAGTTGGTTGCTTCTTTAGAGGATGCCAACTACAAGGTTTTCCCATATCCGAAATCACATGATGACAAAAAGAATAGCATTGCCATTCGTAAGCATCAGATCAAGAAGATTACAGATCTGACGATGGAGAATATCCTGCATTTGTCTGCTGCAGAAGTCTTGACCCTGATTGACGAGAACATGGGTACAGGTTGGAAAGGCCTCCCACTTGCGATTCAGGATATTATTGAAACGGCTTTCTATGTTGACAGTAGTGTGTTGCCAGAGGCTGCGATGCATCGTGTCGGTGGTTTGATTGATCGACGTAAGGAAGATGGATATGAAGTGTTGGAGATTGCACGTGGCACATGGATTGAAGCCGTATTCTTGAAGTTCAAACCAAGACTGGAGAAACGTCGTTTCGAGGTCATTTCTGATAATTCTCGTAAATCAATTGACGACATCGATGATGATGACGACGATGACGACGAGGAGGATGACTTGGTAGATGAGACTGACGAAGATCGTGAGGAAGAGGATGAGGACGAATCATTGGAGGATCAGACACCTCAAATCGAGGAGTTCGAAGAACTGCCCGATGATGACGACGAGGACGAATAAGATTATCTGAGGATAATGCCGGAAAACAATCGTCCGGAGTTGATGCCCAGTTTGCGGGCTGAAAAGAAACGATCGGATGATTGATAGGTACAGATGCCTGCAACATGAACGTTGTGGGCATCTATTTTTTTGTTCAGTAACTGCTGACGGTTACATTCCCATAGGTCGATATGCCATTTCCCGTTACGAAATGCATAAATCTGTGCTTTGTCGAACCCTGCAGCACGGAACGCATCGTACACTTCGTCACCTACATCAAAGCTGTCTAAGCTGATGCTGGGTCCGATAATGGCTTTGCAGTCGCACCCAATAGTCCCATAGACGCGGTTCATCTCGTCTATGGCTTTTTCTGCGATGCGCCCGACGGTTCCTCGCCATCCTGCATGGACGGCAGCGGCTACATGGTGATGTGGGTCATAAATCAGAATCGGTACACAGTCGGCTGTAGATACTCCGATAGCAACCCCTTTCATGTCTGTCATGACAGCATCGACTCCTTCCAGAAAGTCTGCTTTTTGCTCTTTTGTATATTCCATGAAACGTGGAGTGATAGCCGCGACTTTCGTCTGGTGGGTCTGATGAGGCATCACAAGATGATGGATAGGGATGTCCAACTCACCACACAGTATCCGTCTGTTTTCTAAGATATGTTCAGGATCATCTCCGCAATAGGCATTCACATTCATGCTGGCATAATTGCCGATACTGCAACCGCCTTCACGTGTTGTTGTGAAAGCGGTTACGTTGTCTGCTATGTCATAATAGAGCATGATATTTTTTACGCTGTTATTCTTCCTCTTCTTCGTATTCGAAGTCTTCCAGATCCTCGACATCCTCGAAGTCTTCTTCTTCGTAATCGTCCGGCTCGTCTTCGTCAGCAAAGTCCTCACGCAACTTCAGATAATCTTTGTCGTGATGTACGATACTTTCCTGTGTGGCGATTGCTGCAATCTTGTTGCTCTCGCTGTTCATCTCTTCCCACAGCACATCTTTCAGTTCGTCAAGTCCGAAACTCGTTACTGCAGAGATGAATACTGTTGGAATACCCTCGGGTAGGGTAGCCTTGAGCATATCGATGAGTTCTTCGTCAAGCAGGTCACACTTGGTGACTGCCAACACTTTTCCTTTGTCGAGCAATTCAGGGTTGAAAGTGGTGAGTTCGTTCAGCAGAATGTCGTACTCGCGCTTGATGTCATCCGTATCGCCTGGAACCATGAACAGCAACAAGCTGTTACGCTCGATATGGCGCAGGAACCGCAGGCCCAATCCCTTTCCTTGACTGGCTCCTTCTATGATGCCAGGAATATCCGCCATCACAAACGACTTCCCGTCGCGATAAGATACGATACCAAGAGACGGTTCGAGGGTGGTGAAGGGATAATTGGCAATCTTGGGTTTGGCAGATGAGAGCGAAGACACCAAGGTGGATTTTCCGGCATTAGGGAAACCAACCAAACCAACATCCGCAAGCAACTTCAGTTCCAGAATGACCTCCATCTCTTGCATGGGTTCACCTGGTTGTGCATAACGGGGTGCTTGATTGGTAGGAGTGCAGAAGTTGAAGTTTCCCAGTCCTCCACGACCGCCTTTCAGCAGCACCACTTCCTGTCCGTGTTCGGTTACGTCGCAGATGTATTCGCCGGTTTCTGCATTATAGGCGACCGTTCCGCAAGGCACTTCGAGTATCTTGTCAGCACCTTTCTGACCCGTACTCTTGTTCTTCGAACCGTTTCCACCGTGTTCAGCATAGGCATGACGATCGTAGCGCAGGTGGAGCAGTGTCCAATAGTTGCGATTGCCTCGCAAAATCACACTACCGCCATTTCCTCCGTTACCCCCGTCAGGACCTCCTTTGGGCATGTATTTGGCACGATGCATGTGTGCTGAGCCTCTACCCCCTTTGCCTGAACGACAATAGATTTTGACGTAATCGATGAAGTTGGTTTCCATGATAACCCTTAAACCTCTTAAACTTCTTAAACCTCTTAAACTTCTTAACCCCCTTAAACTCCTTAAACTTTTGAAACCCTTGAAACTCTTTTAGCCCTCGCCCTTTAAGGGTTTCTGTCCCCCGATGACGGGGGAACCGAAAGGGGTGTAAAGACTATTGAAGCGGGGAGAGGGTCTCTTTATTATTTCAATGTGTCCAGGAACGCAAAGATATTAGCCAGCATCAGGTCCTTGCTACCTTCCCAAGTGAAGGTGTGGCGTATGCCTTCTTTCTCAAACCATGCAGCGAGAG
>CAMYYX010000075.1 GCA_947303695.1 uncultured Prevotellaceae bacterium
GTCCATACATTGAGTACGCAGCAGTTCTCTGACATCTGCTCTTCAGTCATCGGACGGTTGCTTTGCTGCATAGCCTGAGGACCGTATTTATCGCATACGCGAGTGCCTTTCCATTTTACGACTGGCTGTGGCGGCATGAAGCGTTCAACTTTAGCATACGGGATACCCAAGAAAGCCATCGAACCTTCCTGAATGATGCCTTGAACCTGACCCGACTGGGTCTTCACAACAGGATGCTCATTTACTTGCGCAAAGCATAGTGCGGACATGGTCATGAGAGCCGCATAAACAATTCGTCTCATACTGTTTTGATTAGTATTATGGTGCAAAGATACGAAAAAGTTTATGGTTTAGAGTTTAGAGTTCAACGTTTTGTGATGATTTTTCACTTTTCACTTTTCACTTTTCACTTTTTTTGTAACTTTGCAGTGAAAAAAATGCAATTATGGGAAAAGGTAAGTTAGCGAAGTTTGCCGATATGGCAGCCAATCCATTGGTGGTGGAGTGTCCGTTCTGGAAATTGAAAGCTGATGAGGGGTTTGCGTTGAAGGGGCGATGGAATGCTGATTTTTTCAAAAACGATAATCCGATTGTGTTGGAGTTGGGATGTGGTCGGGGAGAGTATACTGTGGGATTGGCTCGTCAATATGCAGATATGAATTTCATAGGTGTGGACATCAAGGGTTCGCGCATGTGGCATGGAGCACAGGAGGCGTTGAACGAAGGGTTGAAGAATGTGGGCTTTCTGCGTACCAACATTGAATTCATCCATGAGATGTTCGCTTCTGACGAAGTGAGTGAGATATGGCTTACGTTCAGTGACCCACAGATGAAGAAACCTACCAAGCGCCTTACGTCGACCTATTTCATGGAACGTTACCGTAAATTCCTCGTTGATGGTGGATTGATCCACTTGAAGACCGACTCTAATTTCATGGCTACTTATACACGCTTGATGGCAGAGCACAACGGTCTCCCCATAGAGCAATGGACAGACGATCTCTATCACTCAGACCTTTCAGTTTTGAACTCTCACCTCTTAACTATCCGTACTTATTACGAACAGATGTGGCTGGATCGTGGTCTTACAATCAAATACATCAGGTTCCGTCTGCCACACGAAGGAACCCTTTCAGAACCCGATGTGGAAATCCCGATTGATGAGTACCGCTCGTACGACCATGAGGTACTGACAACTGTAAAAACAAGAAAATAAGATATATCTATGACAATCTATCCTAAACTGATTATGGACGCACTCACGACGGTGCGCTATCCTGGAAACGGCAAGAATCTTGTGGAGGCAGAAATGGTGGAAGACGATCTGCGGATTGATGGGATGAATGTTTCGTTCTCCCTTATCTTCCCAAAGAATCCCGACCCGTTCAGCAAGTCGGTTATGAAAGCGGCTGAGACGGCTATCAAGACCTTCATAAGCCCAGAGGTGAACGTGACCATCAATCAGAAAACGTTGGCGCCTGAACACCAGCAAGAGGAGGAACCACCAGTGCTGCCAGGTGTGAAACATATCATCGCAGTATCGTCGGGTAAGGGTGGTGTCGGCAAGTCGACCGTTGCTGTCAACCTCGCCATCGGATTGGCTAAGATGGGCTATCGTGTCGGATTGCTCGATACAGATATCTTCGGCCCTTCCATCCCCAAGATGTTCCAGGTAGAGGATGCGCGTCCTTATGCGGTGAATGTGGACGGCAAGGATTTGATTGAACCTATCGAGAAATACGGGGTGAAGTTACTCTCAATCGGATTCTTCGTTGATCCAGAACAGGCTACATTGTGGCGTGGAGGAATGGCTTGTAATGCCCTGAAGCAGCTGATCACGGAGGCACAATGGGGAGAGCTCGACTACTTCGTGATGGACACCCCTCCAGGCACGAGCGACATCCATCTTTCGTTGATTCAGTTGTTGCAGATAACTGGGGCTGTGATTGTCAGCACACCTCAGCAAGTGGCGCTGGCTGATGCACGCAAGGGTATCAATATGTACATGAACGAAAAGGTAAATGTGCCGATATTGGGATTGGTGGAGAACATGTCGTGGTTCACACCCGCAGAATTGCCGGATAACAAATACTACATCTTCGGCAAGGAGGGATGTAAGCAACTGGCAGAGGAACTCAATGTGCCGCTTCTGGCACAGATTCCGTTGGTACAAAGCATCTGTGAGAATGCCGACAATGGTGAGCCTCCTGTGCTTCGACCTGCATCGCCTGAGGGAATAGCCTTCATGAGTCTGGCAGCAAAAGTAGTGACGAGAGTGGATGGGTTAGAGGTAAGAGGTTAAATGTTGACACTTGAAGGTTAAAGGATGGAGGAATCGAAGGCGGATAGAAGGGCTTTGATTGCGCTGGCTGTAGTGTCGGTCGTAATTATTTTGGGCATCGTGCTGTTTGGCGGAAAGGGTGAAACACCTGCAAAGGATTCGTCAACAATTGATTCTGCCACGATGGTTGCCTTATCTGCTCCTACGACAACTCCTCAACTTGATACTACTGCAGCACCAGCGAGTTTCGACCCCAACACGGTTGATTCTGCTGAATTAGTAGCGTTAGGGCTCCAACCTTATCAAGCTCATGCGTGGTTACGCTACAGGGAGGCTGGAGGGATGTTCTACGAACCTCAGGACATTGAACGTTTGTACACCCTCAGCGAAAGTGACATTGAACGATTGATGCCAAAAGTGAAGATACGGGCTGCTGCACATGTTCATAGAAACAATAATCGTAGAGAATGGAATCACGAAGAACAACGCAACGAGACCAGTTCTTCCATAACTTTGCAGACAACCAACGAAACCACGTATGTCCATAAATTCGACAAGCCAACAAAAGTGGAGGTCAACACTGCCGACACAAATCTGTTGAAACGGATACCTGGAATCGGGTCGAACATCGCACGTTGGATTGTGGAGCATAGGGATAAGTTGGGAGGTTTTTACTCGGTGGACCAACTGCTTGAGGTGAAACATGTGGAACCCTCGATGCTCGAATGGTTCAAGGTTGATAATTCATTGATTCGCCCGATTCGCTTGAATAAGATGACGTTTGCCGAGATGTCTCGTTTCCCTTATATCGGTTACGATAAGGCAAAAGCCATCAGTAACTACCAGCGTATTTACGGTCCTATTATGGATGAGGAACAGCTTCGTGCTACCCACATCTTTACAGATGAAGAACTGGAAAAGCTGAAGAATTACATTTTTTGAAACAATTCCTGCACAGGTTCGCAATCTTTTTCGTAACTTTGCATCGTTTTGACAATCGTATGAATATTTTCAAGAAAAATCCAAAGAACTGGCATCTGCTCAAGGGACAACCGATAACAGAGTTTGACAAACGCATCCTGAGTTTTCAGAACCAAGGAAAACTGTGTCCTTCGCGTAACCTGATTAAGACTCCCGAACAGATTGAAGGCATCCGCAAGGCGGGTGTACTCAATACAGCCGTGCTCGACCTTGTGGCAGAGAAGATTCATGAGGGAATGACAACAGAGGCGATCAACCGTCTGGTGCATGAGTTCACCGTCAGTCACGGAGGCATTCCTGCACCATTGAACTATGAGGGATTTCCCAAAAGCGTGTGTGTGTCGAGGAACGATGTTGTATGTCATGGCATCCCCAGCGAGGACGAGGTGTTGGAAGAGGGCGATATCGTGAACGTGGACGTAACTACCATCCTCAATGGTTACTTCGCTGATGCCAGTCGTATGTTCATCATTGGGAAAACCTCCCCTGAGCGTGAACGGTTGGTACGTGTGGCAAAGGAGTGCTTGGAGATTGGTGCAGAGGTCTGCAAACCTTTTTCTTTCGTAGGCGATATGGGTAATGCCATCGCAAAACACGCACACAAGAACGGCTACACCATCGTACGTGACCTATGTGGACATGGTGTTGGTAATGCATTTCATGAGGAACCCGATGTGGAGCATTATGGCAAGAAGGGTACGGGTATGTTGCTGGTACCAGGTATGGTGTTCACCATCGAACCGATGGTCAATGCCGGCGATTGGGAGGTCGTGGTGGATGAAGACGACGGTTGGACTGTTTACACAGAAGACTATTCTGACTCAGCTCAGTGGGAGCATACGTTCCTGATGACGGAAGAAGGATTGGAGATATTGACATATTAAACGATAACGATAACAGCCCCCCTCCAACTCCCCCTCTATGGGGAGAGGAACGATAACGAAAGGTCAACGTCAAGGTTAGTAAATGGTAAATGGTTAAATAGTAAATGATATATATACTTGCAATAGAATCATCGTGTGACGACACCTCGGCAGCTGTACTGAGGGATGGTGTGTTGTTGTCGAATGTGACAGCCAGTCAGGCGGTGCATGAACAATATGGCGGAGTGGTGCCCGAATTAGCCAGTCGTGCTCACGAGCAGAACATTGTTCCTGTGGTCGATCAGGCATTGAAGCGTGCAGGAGTGGAGAAAGAACAACTCTCTGCGATTGCTTTCACGCGAGGACCTGGATTGATGGGAAGTCTGTTGGTGGGTGTGAACTTCGCAAAGGGGTTAGCGCTCTCGTTGGGCATTCCGCTCATCGACGTGAACCACCTACAGGGACATGTGCTAGCACATTTCATCCGTGAGGAAGGCGAACCCTATAGTCCTCCTCCATTCCCGTTCCTCTGTCTGTTGGTCAGCGGAGGCAACAGCCAGATCATCCGTGTGAACGCATATAACGATATGCAGATACTGGGACAAACCATTGATGATGCAGCAGGTGAAGCCATCGATAAGTGTTCTAAGGTGATGGGACTGGGTTACCCGGGAGGCCCTATCATCGACCGTTTGGCTCGTCAGGGTAATCCTGATGCCTATCAGTTTGCCAAACCGAATATTCCTGGATATGATTACAGTTTCTCAGGGTTGAAGACCTCGTTCCTCTATTCTCTACGAGATTGGTTGAAGGATGACCCTGACTTCATTGAGCATCATAAAGAAGACCTTGCGGCATCACTCGAGAAAACCATCGTGGATATCCTGATGAAGAAACTGCGGATGGCTGTGAAAGAGACAGGCATTACACACGTAGCGGTGGCAGGAGGCGTGAGTGCCAATAACGGATTGCGCAATGCATTTCACGATTATGCTCGTCGTTATGGCTGGACAGTATATATTCCGAAGTTCAGTTACACAACCGATAATGCAGCGATGATAGGTATTGCCGGTCATTTTAAATATCAAGATCATGAATACTGCGACATCAATTCACCAGCATTTGCTCGAATGCAATAAGACATTATGTACAGCAGAGAGTTGTACCGGAGGACGCATCGCTGCCCTCATCACGAGTGTGCCAGGTAGTTCGGAGTATTTCCGTGGAGGCATCGTGTCCTATCAGACAGAGATAAAAGAGATGGTGTTGCACGTCGATCCTGCTATCATCGATCAATATGGTGTGGTGAGTCGTGAGACGGCTGATGCCATGCGCATCTGTGCCTGCCAATTGCTGAGGGCCGACTATGCCATCGCAATCACAGGGTATGCAGGACCTACGGGAGGAACCGATACTGACCCTGTAGGGACTGTGTATATATCAGTAGGAACCGTATCCAGAGGGATGACCAAGAGGGTAGTGAGCCAATGTCAGACACGTACTGATATTCAGGACGATGTAGCCCGTCAGGCTCTCGATCTCTTCAATAAATATCTTGAGGTTGACGCATGAAAGAAGTCCGTTATTTCTATACTCCAGATCCGATGAGTGGCGCTTTGCCTGATGACGAGGCAGCTCATGCGCTTCGTGTGTTAAGACTTGCGGAGGGTGATGAGATATTCCTGATGGATGGCAAAGGCACGTTCTATCGTGCAGAAATTACAGAGGCAACGAAGAAACATTGTGGCTATCGGATTGAGGAGACCATGCCTCAGACACCTCAGTGGAAGGGACATCTGCATCTTGGGATGGCTCCTACGAAGAACATCGACCGTACGGAGTGGTTTGCAGAGAAGGCGACAGAGATTGGGTTCGATGAACTCACTTTCCTCGATTGTCAGTTCTCGGAACGCCATGTGGTGAAGGATGAACGAATAGAGAAGATATTGGTTTCTGCCATGAAACAGAGCCGCAAAGCATACCTGCCATATCTCAATGCGATGATGCCATTCAACGAATTCATCAAACGTCCGATTGCAGGACAGAAGTTCATCTGCCATTGCTACGACGACAACCTCCCCTTGCTCAAGGATCAGCTGTTAAGTGATGAGGATGCCTTGGTGCTGATAGGTCCTGAAGGAGATTTCAGTATAGAAGAAGTGAAGGCTGCAGAGGCCGCAGGATTCCAATCCGTGAGTTTGGGAAAGAGCCGATTGCGTACAGAAACAGCAGCACTCATAGCTGTTCACCTGATGCAACTGGCACACCAATAACTCTAACCTCTAACCCCTAACCGCTAAACTTTCAATTGACAATGCATACAAGAGAAGAGAAATTAGAAGCATTCGGACGTCTGCTTGACGTGATGGATACATTACGTGAAAAGTGCCCGTGGGACCGTAAACAAACCAATCAGAGTTTACGTCCTAACACCATAGAGGAGACCTATGAGTTGTGTGATGCCTTGTTGAAGGAGGACGATCACAATATCTGCAAAGAGTTGGGCGATGTGTTGTTGCACATTGTGTTCTATGCCAAGATAGGCAGTGAGAAGGAGGCGTTTGACATTGCTGATGTGTGCAATCAACTATGCGATAAACTCATCTTCCGTCATCCGCATGTTTATGGTGAGGTGAAGGTGGACGGTTCAGAACAGGTGTTACAGAATTGGGAGCAGTTGAAGACCAAGGAGAAAGACGGCAACAAGACTGTCCTGAGTGGTGTTCCTTCCGCATTACCATCTGTCATCAAGGCCGACCGCATTCAGGAGAAAGCAAGCAACGTGGGGTTTGATTGGCACGACCGAGAGGATGTGTGGCCAAAAGTACGTGAAGAGATTGCGGAGTTTGAGGCTGAAGTGGCAAATATGGATAAGGATAAGGCGACACGTGAATTTGGTGACTTGATGTTCAGCCTTATCAACGCAGCACGACTCTATCATATCAACCCTGATACTGCACTCGAATATACCAACCAGAAGTTCATCAAGCGTTTCACTTATGTAGAGATGAAAGCACGAGAACAGGGACGTGACATCAAGGACCTTACGCTCGAAGAGATGGATGCTCTTTGGGAGGAAGCAAAAAGTCATTGACCATTGATCTGTAGAAGTTAACGGAGTTAGCGGCCTTACGG
The DNA here is from genome assembly GCA_947303695.1 of uncultured Prevotellaceae bacterium. Classification (GTDB taxonomy): domain Bacteria; phylum Bacteroidota; class Bacteroidia; order Bacteroidales; family Bacteroidaceae; genus Colivivens. The sequence continues at coordinate 7,261 of CAMYYX010000075.1, forward strand.
CCTCGGAGTTACCGACAATAGTTCGCAGGTGTTAACATCAGTAGTCATTCGTCGAGCGTAGCGATAACTTCGATAACTTCAATAACTTCGAGCAAAGCGATAACTTCCTATGAAACATTGAACTCTAAACTCTAAATAAATAATCATGAAAGGAATCAAATTTATTCTTACAATCTGTTTTGCTACAATGGCTTCGTTCAAAGCTGTTGCGGCAGATGTGTTTGTAGATTTTGCAGCTGGCGATTGGCAGTTGAATTCAAATGGTAAAGTAACTATTTACGTAAGTGACAAAGATGAGCGTGGTGTGAAGCGAGCAGCTCAGGACCTTGCACAGGACTTAAAAGCTGTGACAGGAACGGCAGGTGTGTTGGTCGACAATCCCAACGATGCTGCTATCATCATCGGAACAGCTGGTAAGGTAGATGCTGTGAAGGCATACGCTAAGCTGTTGAAGGGCAAGTATGAGATGTATGTCATCAATGCGGCTGAGGGTCAGCTGACCATCGCAGGTAGCAACCGTCGTGGTACCATCTTCGGCATCTACGAGCTGAGCCGTCAGTTGGGTGTGTCGCCTTGGTACTATTGGGCAGATGTGCCTACGACGCATCACGATAAGGTATATGTGAAGAACGGAAACTATACGGACGGTGAGCCGGCTGTGAAGTGGCGTGGATTGTTCCTCAACGACGAGGCTCCTTGTCTCACTTCGTGGGTGAAGAATACATTCGGAACAGACTTTGGCGGTCATGAGTTCTATGCTAAAGTCTTTGAACTCATCCTTCGCTTGAAAGGCAATATGTTGTGGCCGGCTATGTGGGGTTGGGCTTTCTATGCTGACGATCCGGAGAACTCGAAG
>CAMYYX010000076.1 GCA_947303695.1 uncultured Prevotellaceae bacterium
GGAGAGATGCTCGAGTGGCTGAAGAGGCACGCCTGGAAAGCGTGTAACCGTCCAAAGCGGTTCCGGGGTTCGAATCCCCGTCTCTCCGCAGGAATTTTGATTTTTGTTGTAAAAATCGTACCTTTGTAGTGTCATTTCGGGCGAGAAACGACAGGAGTACCTCCGACTTACCTCCGACTTACCTCCGACTTACCTCCGACTTATAGGGTCGGAATATGGGCGGACTATAGTCGGCAGAGAGGCGAAGGAAATTCGAAGGAATGTTTCAGCCCTCGTGACGTCTTTACCAATTTGGCAAAAAGTACTGGTTATTTCGAGGAATGGGGAGGAAAGATGAGCGTTTTTTGCAAAAAAATGTATCAAAAACACAAAAAACGCAGAAAATGTTTGGTCACATTATATAATGTTAGTATATTTGCAGAGAAAACAAGTGCTGAATCCACTCGTTTAGAATTAACAAAATTAATAACATTAACACAAAGATTTCTTATGAAGAAAACAATTACTACAATGTTGACGATGGCGGCAATGCTTTTTGCCACCAATGTACATGCGCAGAAGGAATTCGTCTATGAGTTCAAGTCAATCTGCGGTGAGTACTACGAGGCGTACACGCAGACGTTGGACGAAGAGGCTATCGCAGCTGAAATCGGTTGCCCATTGGCTGATGCATCTGCGTTTGCTGTTCAATCAGACGGCTCTCTTGACCCTGACTACAAATTGGGCGAAACCGACGGTTGGCGTAATGCTGACGGTGACTGGGAAAGTTGGGGAAGCGATGCGCGCATCTGTGTCAAGGCTGACTTTGCCCCAGTAGCAGATGAAGAAGGTAACAAGGATCCTCACATCTACTGGATTGGTGGTATGGCTGGTCAGACCGGTACGCCTGCAACCTTTAAGGCAACCTATCGTATTGAGAACCCAAGCGACAACGCCAAATTCTGCCTCGTTACCGTGAAGCTCACTTACGAAGAACTGCCAAAGTACAACCTGTCAGAGTTGAACATCGTAAAGAAATTTGATATCGTAGCAGAACAGTATCCTCGCTCAAACACTGCAGCAGAAACCTATACCATTCAGGTAGGTGACCTCGCATCACTTATCGGTTATGATGCAGAGAAGTTCAGCAGTGTATGGTACAAGTATTTGGTTTATGTAAGTCAGTTGGACGAGAACGACATGAAGAGTGACGTGCTCACGAACCTCAACTACTCATCGACTGCTTGGATGAACGCGCTGATTGACGAAGACACAGGCGACGAAATTGAAGAGTGCGTACAAGGCACTTCAGGTGATCTTACGAAGTTCCATGTACATTTCTCATCAACTGGCTATGATGGAGACTCACTCAAGGTTCAGGTAGGACAGAGTGGAACGTTGAAGGTGAACAACACCAACTTCGCAAAACTCTACATTGTAGGTGAAGAGAAGAAGGCTGTAGAAATTGACGTAAGAATCAAGATTATTCCAAAAGAGATTGAAGACCTCCCATGGGCACAGAAGACTTGCGTGGGTAGCGAGACCATCACACTGAAGCGTGATATCGATGCTGGATATGGAATAACCACTGTTTCTATTGATATCGATTCAATCGTAGGTCTCTTCAAGGACGGCACAGTTGCAGCTGACCTGACATTCACCGCATTGGATGCTGAGGGCAACCCAACGACTGGATACACAACTGGTGAAGGTCAGAGCGGTGCTGCAGCAGGTGGTTTCTGGATGGATATGGAGAGTCACCCAATGGCTTGGAACACATCCGCAAAGAGCTACTTCGTTAACAACTTCAATACCCGTCTTGAGATTGGTCACATGCCAGGTGTATTCGAAGGTGGTGAAAAGACTACGGGTTCGCTGTTCTATGCACTCGACAACGAATATTATGAATTGAAGATGGACATCCAGATTGGTGATGTTGTTGATACGACAAAGGTTATCTTAGGTCCTGCTGATTGCGAGATTGTAGCAACAAGATACTATACTTATCACATCGTTCCAGGTTCTGCATATCAGGATTATGGAAAGAATGCTGCTGGCGAAACCGACTATCACCTGATGGATAAGCCAATCGATGCCGACATTGAATTCATCGAGGCTCAACTCGGTACAACCACTCCTACATTCTATGGAGAGGTCATCGATACATTGGGTGCCGCAACATATTCTAAGAAATACTCATGCGATCCAAACCCAGGATTCTGGATGGAGCCTGCAAAGAATGTAGAAAACAAATCATCTGTCAGCACTTGGAAGAGTGGCGACACTTACGGAATCTGCTACGCAAGCGGTGTATTCCAGTTCTTCCAGTATCCAAGTTCACAAGATGTTGGTGCTAAGTTCACCGATAACTTCTACCTCGTAAATCAGGATGCAGGTAAGCAGATTAAGTTCGTTATCACTGTTGTTTATGTTGAGGAGATCCAGCCTGAAGCTGAAACAGTAGCAACCTATACACTGACCCTCCCAGCTCGCGACGCTGATGATAAAGAAAACGGTACATACACAGAATACTCACTCGATGCAATGTTCGAGGCACTCGGATGTACAGCTGATGAGTTTGCAGAGAACGGTACATGGATGGCCATCGATGAGAACGGTTCGCTTACCAGCAACTACGACGAACTGGAAGGCTTCGGATTCGACAAGGATGCCCAAGTCACATCGAACGATGAAAACCTCGTAGCAATGGTTGGATACGCTGTTGACGAAGGTGGATTCTTCAGTTGGATTATCGACGACAGCAACCTCGACAAGTCGTTCACATTTACCATCTATGCATACTACGACAACAAACGCGTTCAGTTCGACATCACTATCGGTGATGCTGCTGCTATCAACTTCGTAGAAGTAGAAAAGGCAGACAGCAAGATGTATGACCTGACAGGTCGTCTGGTAAAGAACGCGACAAGAGGTATCTATATCAAGGACGGTAAAAAGTTCCTGGTGAAGTAAATCCTCACGTGTTTTAATAAAATAAGGTGTGTCTTTAAAAGATGCACCTTATTTCGTTTTGTCCTTTCACGAATTATTTGTAACTTTGCAACGTTAAAGACTTCAAAGAAATTAATATGAAACAAAACATTACGCTCATTTTCGCCATCATGCTCTCAATGGTAGCAAACGTGGCTAACGCACAGAACCCAAAGTTGTCGGAACTGACAATTGTCGATAAGGTAGAAGTAACTCTCACGGCTCCAGAAGCACGCCATGAGAACACCTCACAGCATGTGTCGGTAGATATGACAGACGCTTTATCAAAGTTGGGAGGCGTAGGTCTGGGAATGGCACTTCATAAGTTCTACATCGCTCAGTATGACGAAGGGACGGAAGGGAAGACAGACGAACTGACCAGCAGCTACAACTATCGTAACGGATGGTGGTTGACAGACATCTTCGACGAGAACATAGGAGTAATAACCGGTGAATGTGTGGCAGACACCACCTATCCCGCTGTGATGTACATTCATGATGTAGAACTGGACGACAAGCAACTGTCGATGACCGTAGGACAAGTGGGAAATGCAACACTTTCCGGCAACACTTACTTCGCCCTACTCTACTATATCAACGGAAGTAACGCTATCGAAATAGCCGTCAGACTCACCATCACAGAAGCAACATTACCAAAACTCTCTGAGATGACGAAGGCGGGTGAACGTGACGTGAATGTTTCGATGTATTATAACGGTTCGTACAAGTATCGTATCGTAGAATTGAATGCCGACTCGCTTTATGATGCCATTCATGCCCAGATACCACTCCCCGACTGTATCGGCTACGAAGAAGGTCTGAAATGGGGAGAGGACATGCAGCTGGTGCTGTATGCAGAAAGTGAAAAAGACATACTCACAGATAACGCTACAGCAAATTATGGCGGCTATTGGTTGAACAAGGACGGATTTAAGTGTGATTGGGGAGCTACAGGATGTGCGGTATTCTGCGAACCCGATTACGAACTCGATCTGTCGGCCCTTCATGTGGGTATCTATCCAGACTACAGTCTGATTGAATCGATTGTGAAGTCAACCCTCTACATCGTGGGAGACAACTTCTACTATCAGCTGAACCTCAAGGTGAATATCTTGCCTCAGCCTACATTTGCAGAATGCAAGACTGTTGAAGTCTTGGACTATGCGATAGAGATGGTACCTATCAACAAAGGTGGAGAGGAACTGTTGCAAGAAGACTATATGAGGAACACCATCGATCTCACGGATTATGTCTCCAACATCTTCGAATCAAATGATGTCACATTCTGCACACCTGTGTACATCCCAGGAGACGGATATAGCGACATGCCAAGTGCCACCAATATCTCAGGTACCGTCATCAGCGATTCTGTAGGTTACCTGAACGGCTATCAGATGACAGACATCAGGGCTTTGGCTGAAGAGGACAATTCGTTTGTTCATGTTGCAGCTCCTTTTAACCCTTCCATCCCTATCCTGACAATTGCATACGGAATAGGCTATAAAGATGGAAAACTCAGTTTCTGGCAGAAAGACGGAGTGCGCGAGGTGGGCGACTATTACACCGCAGAATTCTATCTGTACAGTCTTGATGACAAAACGAAAGTGAAACTGAACATCAACGTCATCTACGTGAATGAGCGTAATCCTGTTGACATCGTAGGTTCAACCGATATTGAGCTGGCTTCATGCGATACAGAGACAAATGATTATGCTGCAACCAAATACGATCTGTCGGAGGTGCTCGAAAGACTCGGATGTGACGATGCAGGGAAGATTGTGTGGATGGCCTACAATCAGCTCCATCAGTTACACAGACCTTCGAACTACGATGACCTGTATGGATTTGTATTCACGGGCGACGGATATCTGTTACCAGAAGATGAAGATGGTGGAATGTTCAGCGTAGGATATACGGATGGAGAGTTCCACTCCCTCGTATTGAACCCATCAGACAACAACGACTATACAACAAGCATCGTAGCTGTGTATAACGAGAAGGGTTATCTGTTCAACATCAAAGTGACTCCAACACCTGATACAAGTATATCAGAGGTGAGTGGTGAGCAACTGGAGATGAAAGACAGCATTTATAACCTGGCTGGTCAGCGTATCTCTGCTCCACGCAAGGGTATCAATATTATCAACGGAAAGAAAGTACTTTACAAATAAAAACGAATCCATTGATTAGCGTTGTGGCGAAATGTCGCAACGCTAATCATGAAACTACTAATCTATTATGCTAAAATCACTCTTATCAGCAACTCTGCTTGTCACGTCTCTTTCACTAAGTGCTCAGGAGATACAAGAGAATCCATCACAATGGAACATGCCTGGAAACGGGAATCCATTCATCCCCGGCTATTTCGCCGACCCAACCATCCGTAAGTTTGGCGACACGTTCTATATCTATGCGACGACAGACGGAACAGGAAACGGATACGGTCCTGCTCAGGTATGGATGTCGAAAGACTTTGTCAACTGGCGCAACGTCGTCATGAACTGGCCTACCACAGAAGTGGTGTGGGCTCCGGAAGTCATCCCAACCAAAGACGGCAAGTATCGCTACTACTATTGCACCCCTTGTCAGGTGTATGCAGGTGAGAGCGATTCACCCGTAGGTCCATGGACCAATATGCTGGGACGACCTGATGCAGTCCTCATGCGCGACCGCTATTGCGACCCGATGGCCATCACGCTCGACCCACAGGTATTTACCGATGATGATGGTACTCAGTACATGTTCGTAGGTACTTGGGGCATCTACGAAAAATCTGGATGTGGATGGGCAAAACTGGCTCCCGACGGAAAGTCGTTCACGGATAAGGGACTGGTACCCAACACCCAACTGAAGGACTTTTTCGAAGGCCCGTTTGTATTCAAGAGAAACGGCATTTATTATTTCACCTATTCATCAGGTAGTTGTCACGACGACACCTATCGGGTGCAATATGCTACAAGCAAGACAAGTCCTATAGGGCCATACGAATACAAAGGTTGCATACTGAAGAGTAATGACGACGGAACCGTTCACGGACCTGGTCACCACTCCATCCTCGTTGACGGAGATGACTACTACATCGTCTATCATCGTCACAATAATCCCCATTCCGTTCATGGATTCAACCGACAGCTGTGTATCGACAAGATTGAGTTCCTGTCGAATGGTGATATACGTCGAATCACACCTACTCACACAGGACTTCTCCCTTCTTCACTTACCAAGAAAGCAAAGAAGAATGCCATTCAGAACCTGGCCTTTCAGGCTCATGTAAAAGCATCATCCGAACTGGGAAGCGACTTCATAGCAGCTTATGCAGTAGATGACAACAATGGCACCCTGTGGCGTCCAGCCAACAATCAGGGAGTATCGTGGATTTGTATCGACTTAAGTAAGCCCACCCAGTTCAATCAGGTATGGCTGCAGTTTGAATACCCTACATTCTTCTACCAATATAAGGTTGAGACGTCAAACGACGAGCAACAATGGACGCTCTATGCAGACAAGACAAATAACACAGATGCGGGTTCACCGCTGATTGAGAAAGGTGCGGTAAAAGCTCGTTATATTAAGGTGACAATCACCGACACCCAGAAAAACGGTCATTTCGGAGCCTTGTGGAACATCAAGGTGTATAATGCCACCAAGAAGAACGACCCTTCTGCCCTACTCCCATCCGTTGAAGGAATGGACTATGAGGCAGTCAATCGCGGCTATCCCAACCTGCATAAGAAAGATTTGGAACCTGCACAACGGATTCAATACAAAAACGGGCTTGTGGTTGATATCAATGCAGATGACTATGCGCAAGGAAAGGCCCTCATGCTGAAATCTGTCAAGAACCACCCAGGTGGTAGCTTTAATGCTGATGATGAACTGTTGGTCGAGATCATCCAAAACAAATATGCCTTCTTCTTCGACGGGAAACAACGTCTCACCAGTTCGTTCAACTGTCCGGCTAATTTCACCTACAATGCAGCCTACACCATCTCCGCATGGGTTTTGAATCCCAGTGTGGGAGCCAGCGAATGTATCGCAAGCATCACCCCATCGAGTGGTGACCTGACCGCATTCCAGTTCAACAACTGCAAAAACCGTGAGACAGGTGTTATCGATCATGCGGGCTCGTTCGAAAGTGCGGGATTCCCCAACGAAGTGAGTGCAGGAGAAGGTAAATGGCAGCACTGGACCGTCACTTACGACGGATGGTTCCAGCGATTCTATCTCAACGGCAAACTGATTCATGAGAAGAATAACTTCATCATGCTGCGTCCATCCGGACCTATCACCATCGGAGCCGATCCACGAGGAGGAGATGCTTTCAGCGGCTACATCCACTCCCTGCGTCTCTACGACAGAGGGCTTACAGCCGATGAGGTGCTTGCAGACTATAACTTAAAATCCGACACCCAAGACAAGATAGAGATTGATTGGAACAATATGGCCGTCAAGACCGAAGTACTGACTCCTACTCTTGTGAAAGTATCCGTGGTTGACAAGACAGGTGCCCCACTCCACTCCGGACAGCTCCATTATGCATATGGAGTGCGTAGCGGTAATCAGGAAAAGAGTAATCTGCCACAGATGTCCCAACCTACCAATCTTTCATCAACCATGCTGACAGTTGACGGGAAACCTGATCAGACGGTATTCGTTACCATCAGCGATGATTCAGGTAAATCGACCAACTACCTACAAGCGGTCAACATAGACACCAAGGCATTCAACATCTTTACAGATGACTTCAAGACCTTCCGCGAATGGGACGGCAAATACGTAACCAACGATAAGGTGAAGTATGAAGTGATCGACGGTACCCTACGACTCACATCTGCAGGAACGGACTTTGGAGCAAATGGTAACCCTCGCACCAACGGGCCTATGATGTATAAAGAGGTAAAGGGTGATTTCATCGTACAAGTGAAAGTGACAGACCTGATGGGTTCGGAACGAAGAAATACACCAGCCTACAACGAAGGAGGTCTCATGGTTATACTGCCTGAGAGTGAAAACCGTCAGCAAGTCGTGCAACTCGGTGTGTTCCCTGCATACAACTGCGGTAACATGCTTACCACGATCTTCCGTGGACGTCCTCAGTACAACAACCAGCAAGGATGGAACTACGACCCCT
>CAMYYX010000077.1 GCA_947303695.1 uncultured Prevotellaceae bacterium
AGATTAAAGCAAAACAACAGAACGTATCGTTCGAAAAGAATGTCGAGAAACTCGCTTCATCCTTTCTTTGCTTCATCGTGCGCCAGCTTCACCTGACGGAGGATATCGGAAGCGAAGATGAAGTCGTCGAGACGACGGTTGTTGGCATCCATTATTTCCTGATTGGAGCCTTGCCACTCGGCACGACCTTCACAGATGAAGATGATTTTCTCACCAATACCCATCACGGAGTTCATGTCGTGGGTATTGACGATGGTGGTGATGTTATCCTCGTGGGTGATGCCTTGAATGAGTTCGTCGATGACGATGCTGGTCTTGGGGTCAAGACCTGAGTTGGGTTCGTCGCAGAAAAGATACTTAGGTTCGAGAGCGATTGCACGGGCGATAGCCACACGTTTCTGCATTCCTCCACTCAGTTCCTTTGGGAACTTACTGCCCGTACCAGGCAGATTGACACGCTCCAGACAATACTCTGCTCGCTTCTTGCGGTCGTCATAGTTCTTGTCGCTGAACATGTTCAGAGGGAACATCACGTTGTCGAGTACTGACAGGGAGTCGAACAGGGCGGCACTCTGGAATATCATGCCCATTTCGCGACGGAGCATGATCTTCTCGCGCTTGCTCATGTTGACAAAGTCGCGTTCGTCGTAGAAGATGTTGCCGCTTGTTGGGGTCAGCAGGCCCACGATGTTGTTCATGAACACGGTCTTACCCGATCCACTCTGACCGATGATAAGGTTCACCTTACCATTCTCGAACTCTGCATTGATGTCCTTCAACACAGGTTTGTCGTCGAACGACTTGAAAAGATGCTCTACCTTGATCATGTCAGAATCTGGGTTAGGAAGATGTCGGAAAACAATACTAATATACTGCTGAGCACAACGGCATCGGTACTGGCCTTACCTACTTCGACCGAACCGCCCACAACGGTATAGCCCTTATAGGCGGAAACGGAGGTGATGATGAAGGCATAGACGATGGCCTTGATGATGCCACACCAGAAGAACCATTGATTGAACTGATAGCGGAAGCCCTCATTCAGTTCGGGCACAGAGGTCGTACCCAGAAGGGTCGTACCATAGGCTCCAAGCACTCCAAAGGCCACGCTGAGGGTTACCAATATGGGCATGATGGTCATGAGACCTGCCACTTTGGGCAGAATGAGGTAATTGGCTGAATTGACGCCCATGATGTCAAGTGCATCAATCTGTTGGGTGATGCGCATCGTTCCTAATTCGGATGCGATGTTCGACCCGACTTTTCCTGCGAGTATTAGACACATGATGGACGACGAGAACTCGAGCAACATAATTTCACGGGTGGTGTATCCTACCACCATTCGCGGCATCCAAGGACTTTGGATGTTGAGCTTGATCTGCAAGCATATCACAGCTCCGATGAAGAAGGAGATGATCAGCACAATACCAATGGAATTGTAGCCAAGCTGATACATCTCTGTAACATACTGACGGAAAAACATGCGCCAACGATCGGGCTGAGTGAGTACCCTTCCCATCAGCAGGACATAGCGTCCGATTCCTGTCAAAGCTTCCGTGAAACTATTTACCATCTCACATTTACCATTTAACCATTTACCATTTACTATTTACCATTTACCATCTATCATTTGGTCTGCAAAGATAAGCAAAAATGTAATAATGGAAAAATAATATAATGCAAAAATTAAAAATTGGTCAATGGTCAATGGTCAATGGTCATTTTTTTACTATCTTTGCAACAGAAATAAAGGGTTAGAGGTTAGAGGTTAGCGGTTAGTGCGCTAAACGCTCAACGCTACACGCTAAACGATTAAAAAATATGGAGACAGAAGCTATCAAAAACGAAGGAAGGAAACCCGTCATTCAGAATGCAGGCGATACTGAGATTCCTGAATTTTCGGAAGACCGAATGACCTTGTACACACGCAACCTTGTCAAGACTTATGGCAAGCGAACGGTGGTGAACAACGTGTCGATTCATGTACGCCAAGGTGAAATCGTGGGATTGTTGGGACCGAACGGTGCAGGAAAGACCACTTCGTTTTATATGGCCACAGGATTGGTGGTACCCAACGCCGGAAGGGTGTTCCTGAACGACCTGGAGATTACCAGCTACCCTGTTGCCAAGCGTGCACGCGAAGGTGTGGGCTATCTGGCGCAGGAAGCATCTGTGTTCCGCACGATGAGTGTCGAGGACAACATCATGACCGTACTCGAGATGACGGGCAAGCCTCGCGACTATCAGCGTGAGAAACTGGAAAGCCTGTTGGACGAGTTCCGTCTGCAGAAGGTGAGAAAAAACAAAGGTAATCAGCTGTCGGGAGGTGAACGACGCAGATGCGAGATAGCACGTTGTCTGGCCATCGATCCTAAGTTCATCATGCTCGACGAACCCTTTGCCGGAGTCGACCCTATCGCCGTAGAGGATATCCAGTATATCGTTTGGAAACTGAAAGACCGCAACATCGGCATCCTCATCACAGACCATAACGTACAAGAGACGCTCTGTATTACAGACCGCGCCTACCTGCTGTTCGAAGGACGAATCCTGTTCAAAGGAACACCTCCGGAACTGGCAAACAACAAGATTGTTCGTGATAAATACCTTGGGTCAAACTTCGTACTCCGCCCCAAGGACTTCCAATTGATTGAGGAAAAGAAACTGAGAGAAGCCGCTGAGGAAGAAGGCGTTTAAACGATAGCTATATCAGGGAAGACGTTATAAACGCTCTACGATTTTCCATCCGTCAGCCTTATGGACGAGTTGGGCAATGCGGCTCTCGCGTGTCCCGTTCTTAAACGAAAGAACATACCCTACCCTCGCAATTGAGTCGTTCTCAATTGTACAAGTGTTTGTTTCCACAAGCTCCAAACCGCCCAAACGGCTTACATGATTGGCATAACGGTTAAGCATTTGGCGTATCAGATTCTCATGAAGGGAATCTAACTCTGCACCATAATCGACCGCTTGCAGATAGGTGTCGATATCGCCCTCATGAAGAGCGGTAACCGACTTAACCACCAGCTGCCGGAGTTTCACCTCGTCCGAGTCTTCAGCGCAAGCGATGAAGCAGACACAAAGAATGACAAACAGAAGAATCCTTCTCATTACTTTTGACGGATAAACACATTAATTGGTGTACCGGTAAAGCACCAATGCTCACGAATCTGGTTCTCAAGGAAACGCTTATACGGCTCCTTCACATATTGTGGCAGGTTGGCATAGAACACAAACGAAGGAACGTAAGTGGATGGCAACTGCATACAATACTTGATCTTGATATACTTGCCCTTGATGGATGGTGGCGGAGTGGCCTCGATAATCGGCAGCATCACCTCGTTCAGCTTATGGGTTGTGACACGATTGGTACGACTCTTGTAGGTATTCTTTGCCTCCTCGAGCACCTTGAAGATGCGTTGTTTGGTCAAAGCCGAAGCAAAGATAATCTTGAAGTCCACAAACGGAGCCAAACGGCTATGGATGGTATCCTCGAAATACTTGATGGCCTCCTTGCTCTTGTCTTCCACCAAATCCCACTTGTTCACCACGACGACAAGTCCCTTCTGGTTCTTCTGAATGACCTGGAAGATGTTGAGGTCCTGACCTTCGATACCACGAGTGGCATCAATCATCAGGATGCAGACATCGGAGTTCTCAATGGCACGAATAGAACGCATCACGGAATAGTATTCCAGATCCTCGTTCACCTTATTCTTCTTACGGATACCTGCCGTATCGACCAGATAGAAGTCGAATCCGAACTTATCGTATTTGGTATAGATGGAGTCGCGTGTGGTGCCAGCCAAATCGGTTACCACATTGCGCTCATCATTCAGGAAGGCGTTGATGATGGACGATTTGCCCACATTAGGACGGCCCACAACGGCTATTCGTGGAATATCTTCTTCGATGACATCCGACATCGCCTTGGTAAATTTGCTGACGATGATATCCAGCAAATCGCCTGTTCCGCTACCGGTAGAAGCAGAGATGCAAACAGGATCGCCCAATCCCAACGAATAGAACTCCGCACTATTGTAACGCAGTTCGTTGCTGTCGGTCTTGTTACAGCAAAGTACCGTCGGAACCTTTGCCCTGCGAAGGATATCGGCAACCTGAGTATCAAGGTCGGTTACTCCTGTAAGGATGTCCACCATGAAGAGGATGACATCGCACTCCTCGATGGCAATCATGACCTGTTTGCGGATTTCCTCCTCAAAGATATCGTCAGAGTTGACAACCCATCCTCCTGTATCGACTACAGAGAACTCCTTATTTCCCCATTCACACTTGCCATACTGACGGTCGCGAGTGGTACCAGCCTCTTCGCTGACGATAGCATGACGGGTCTGCGTCAGACGGTTAAACAAGGTGGATTTACCCACGTTAGGACGCCCTACTATTGCTACTAAGTTTGCCATTCTTCAATTATTTTTTTAATTAGCCGTATGGGCCATATGGGCCTCATTAGTCCCAATAGGCCCAATAGGCCTAAATATCATTATAACCAAATAAATTCAACTCCTTGTCGGAACTGCGCCAGTCTTTGTCAACCTTCACATAAGTCTCCAGATAAATCTTCTTACCGAAGAACTTCTCCAACGACTTACGCGCTTCAGTTGCCACTTTCTTCAACGCCTTACCCTGATGCCCGATGATGATGCCTTTCTGGCTATCACGCTCCACATAAATGACGGCATTGATGCGGATAAGATTCTTCTCCTCCTTGAAACTCTCCACCCCTACTTCGACTGAGTATGGGATTTCCTTATCATAGAACAGAAGTATTTTCTCTCGGATGATTTCGCTCACGAAGAATCGTGCCGGCTTATCAGTCAACTGGTCTTTGTCGAAATATGGAGGACACTCTGGAATCAACTCACGGATACGTCGCAACACAACATCCACATTGAACTTTGCCGTAGCCGAAACCGGGATGATTTCTGCATTGGGCAAGATCTCGTGCCATTCCTCGACCAACTGAACCAACTTGTCTTGCTGCGTGAGGTCAATCTTGTTGATGAGTACCAACACAGGCACACTCATCTTTGCCACTTTCTGCAAGAACTCGCCATTCTTATCGACTTTCTCGATAGGGTCGGTCACATAGAGCAACACATCGGCATCGGCCAATGCGCTCTCGGAGAAGGCAAGCATCGACTCTTGCAACTTGTAGTTGGGTTTCAACACTCCTGGAGTATCGCTGAACACTATCTGCACATCATCATCGTTGATGATACCCATGATTCTGTGGCGTGTTGTCTGAGCCTTGAATGTGGCAATAGAGATACGCTCACCAACAAATAGATTCATGAGTGTCGATTTACCCACATTCGGATTGCCTACGATATTTACGAAACCAGATTTATGCATAAATACTTCTGAACATGATAAAAAAACGCACCGTATATATTTATGCGATGCGTTTGTTATTGAATGGTTTAGATTGCCTCTTCTTTTACAATTGCAACCTTACCTCTGTAATATCCACATGCTGGGCATACTGTGTGATATACATAGAATTCACCACAATTAGGACAAACTGCTAATGTTGGAGCTACGGCTCCGTCATGAGTTCTTCTTTTACGTCCTCTGGTTTTTGATTGTCTTCGTTTTGGATGTGCCATAATCTTATATTCTTTTAACGATTTACGATTGATATTGTTTTCTACGTTACTCTTCGTCGAACTTGTTGACTGGTGTCAGCTGCTCCAGAGTTGCCATCATCGCCTCATCACATTGTCCGTCTTCGTGGACAACCTTCATCGGCAGACTCAGGGCAATGAGTTCGTAGATGAATTGTGAAACGTCTATCACTCCTTCGCTTTCCGGGATGACGACAGATTCGCCTTCGTCGGAATATTCGGCTCCAAGTTTCACGGTCAGCGTGTCATCTGTATCAATAGGTACTTCGACATCGGCCAGACAGCGGTCGCAAGGAGCGAATACTGTACCTTCGGAGTGAAAGTGAAAACGGAAAACTGATCGTGTGCTACCCTCGATGTGTAGTGTGGTCGTTACTTGACCTCGCTGTACAAGACCGTCGACTTTCTGAAAAAAGGTATCATCGATATGAAAGACTTTTTCCGTCCCGTCTACGTTAGGGGCAAGCAAATCAATCGTGTATTCGTTCGCTTTCATGTTCACAATGGCTCACAATTCCTTTTAATTATTCAGCACGGAGTGTGAAACGCTTGAAGTCAGACACAGTAAGGTCTTTGTCTACGCTCTGAAGATACTGAGCAACACTTACCTTGCTGTCGTCGATGTATGCCTGATCAAGCAGACAAGACTCCTTGAAGAACTTAGAGAGCATACCGTTGGCGATGTTCTGAATCATCTGCTCTGGCAGGTTGGCAGCTTTCTCTTCAGCAACCTTTGCCTTGATTTCGCGTGCCTGTGCAGCCTGCTCAGGAGTGATCCAACCCTTGGTAGTATTTGACTCAATGTGGTCTTCGCTGTCAACATGTGCAGGATTGATACCAGCCTTCTTCAATGCTGCCTCAACTGCCTTGTTAACCTGATTCTGCTTTGCCTTCTCAACGTCTGCTGCAAGTTCTGCATCCTTTACTGACTGAGGAACAGAAGCCTCGTCGAGTGCGATTGGTGACATAGCTGCAACCTGCATAGCGATGTTCTTTGCTACGCTTTCGTCGCAAGGCTTGTTCATAGCAACGAGTGTGCAGAGGAAGTTCTGACCCATGTGGTTGTAAGCGCAAACATATTCGCCTTCAACTACATTATAGCCATCGAGTTCCATCTTCTCACCTGTTACACCTGAACGCTCAACGATAGCATCAGGAACTGGAGTTCCATCCAATGAGAGAGCCTTAACCTCGTCAAGAGTCTTGCACTTGTTAGCAACTGCGAGGTCGAGAATCTTCTGTGCGAGAGCAACGAAGTCTGCATTCTTTGCAACGAAGTCGGTTTCACACTTGAGTGCAATCATGGCAGCAAAATTGCCGTCCACCTTTGCGAGTACACATCCTTCTGCTGCTTCACGGTCTGAACGCTTTGCTGCAACCAACTGACCCTTCTTGCGAAGAATCTCCATTGCGGCTTCCATATCACCGTTTGCTTCAGTAAGGGCCTTCTTACAGTCCATCAGACCTGCCTGGGTCTTCTGGCGAAGTGTATTGATTTCTGCTAATGTAATAGCCATAATATTTCTTTATTTTCTGATTACGATACGATTGTTTATTCTTTCTCTTCTGCAGGTGCTTCCTCTGCTGGAGCCTCAACTGCTGGAGCTTCTTCTGCTACAGGAGCAGCTTCTTCTGCAGTTTCTTCAGCAGGAGCCTCTGCCTTCTTTACGGTCTTACGTGTACGCTTTGGTTTAACTGGCTCTTCTGCAGCAGCTACTTCCTGTGGCTGTTCGCCTGCAGCTTCCATGTCGATTTTTTCAACCTTACGTTCTTCAAGACCTTCTGCGATTGCATCACAACATGCAGTAATGATTACTTCAATTGACTTTGAAGCATCGTCATTTGCAGGAATCATGAAATCGATATTGTCTGGATTAGAGTTTGTATCAACAATAGCGAAAACAGGAATTCCAAGACGGTTTGCCTCATGAACTGCGATGTGTTCCTTCATCACGTCAACAATGAAGAGAGCTGATGGAAGACGAGTAAGATCGGCAATTGAACCGAGGTTCTTCTCGAGTTTCTCTCTCTTACGACGAATCTGAAGATTTTCGCGCTTAGAAAGCTTGTCATATGTACCGTCAGCTAAGAGCTTATCAATGTTAGACATCTTCTTAACGGCCTTACGGATTGTTGGGAAGTTTGTAAGCATTCCACCTGGCCAACGCTCAATAACATAAGGCATACCAACAGCCTGAGCCTTCTCTGCCACGATGTCTTTAGCCTGCTTCTTTGTTGCAACGAAAAGGATACGCTTGCCAGACTTCGCAATCTGCTTCAATGCATCGGCTGCAACTTCAATATGATCTACAGTCTTGTTGAGGTCAATAATATGAATACCGTTACGCTCCATGAAGATATAAGGAGCCATTGCAGGATTCC
>CAMYYX010000078.1 GCA_947303695.1 uncultured Prevotellaceae bacterium
CAACCTATCCTATCTGCAGACCGATTGGTACATTGACCAGATGAAACGTCCAGCTTTCGAGGGCGACAAGCAGTCGTCACCGCTGCCGATTTCATGGAAGCGTATTCAGTACGTGTCGGGCAAGAACGAGATTGCTGAAGTCAATCCTCCAATCTACGTAGGAGGCAGGGAGATAACGATGAAAGAGCTCGTTGAGACCATGTATCGTCAGGATCCAGAGACGGCTAAGGCCATCTGGGGTGATGATCCGTTCGAGTTGAAGACCGCTATCAAGAAGTTCCTCCTCAAGGAAGACATTCCTGCTGAGTATACTGATATGGTCAAGGATTTGCCGTCATGTCTGCCATCCGACACTTTGCATGTCACAGTCAACAAGGAGGCGGTTCGCAAGTCAGGCATGATGATTCCTGGCGACTCTATCCCCGATCAGATGGTCATCAGCCTCTCCGGACAGGATCGTATCTATAAGAACTTCATCATGATGCTCGAAATGATAGCAGAGAGTAACTTCGAGCGTCCACTCTATATGTCGACAACGGTTGGTCCGCAGAACTACGGCAACTTGTGGCGTCATTTCGTACAGGAAGGTTTGGCTTGGCGCATCACGCCGTTCACCTTCGAGGAGAACATGCCGCAGCAAGCAGTTGTTGATTCAGAGAAGATGTTTGACAACATGATGAACAAGTATCACTATGGCAACTTAAAGCAGCCGGGACTTTACCTCGAAGAGACGACTTTGCGTATGTGTTGGACTCATCGTCGTTGGTTTGCTCATCTCATCACTACGTTACTTCAAGAGGGTAAGCGTTCGAAAGCGCTTCAAGCACTCGAGAAATGTGATGCAGAGATTCCTGCTTACAATGTGCCATACAAGGGCGATAATGGTGGTTTGGAAATCGCTAACGGATTCATTGCATGTGGCAAGATTGACAAGGGTGTTGAGATTCTCGATGCAATGGAGAAGGTTTCGCGTGAGTACATCACTTTCTATGCATCGCTTGGTAACGTACGCTTCATATCTGCATGGCGCGACTGTCGAAGCGAGATTTACTCACTTGTAGAGATACAGCACTCACTCGAGATGCTGGGTAAGTCGAAAGAAGCAGGAGCGAAGGCCCCTGAATATGCTAAGCGGGCAGAGGAATTGCTCATGTTTGTGAACAACTCTTATTCTCTTCTTGCTTCAAGGGCAGAAGGACTCGGCATTCAGTTATGATAATCGAGCAACCAAGTACGTGGCTTCGCTGGCTTTATCCCAGTGCCATCTGGCGTATGTCTCATTCGGAGCGGGCCGTCTATCTGACGTTTGACGACGGTCCGATTCCCGAAGCCACGCCTTTCATCCTCGATACACTCGACCGTTACGGTGTGAAGGCGACGTTCTTCATGGTGGGTGACAATGTGCGGAAGTATCCTGAACTCATGGAGGAGATTGCCCGTCGAGGCCATCGTCTGGGCAATCATACCTTTAATCATATCGGTGGCTTTGGCTATCGAAGCAAGACCTTTCTGCGCAATGCCTACGAAGCTGATAAACTTATCCACTCTCATCTGTTCCGTCCGCCTCGCGGTTGGATGCGGTGGACGCAGTACATGCGACTGCGGCGCAAGTTTACCATCATCATGTGGGATGTTGTGACTCGTGACTATAGCCGTCTGCTCACGGCCGACGATGTGGTCAACAACGTGAAGCGTTACACTCGCAATGGTAGCATCATCACGTTCCACGATTCGCTGAAGAGTATTGACAAACTACGCACCGCATTGCCACAGTCCATTGAGTGGCTTCAGGCGCAAGGCTATGAGTTCCGACTCTTCGATGTCAATCAACCACGAAGCAGACATTTGAAATGAAAACCCCTCTCTCATCCTCCCTCATCAAAGTCGAAGCTATGCGCCTCGGCTTTGATGCTTGTGGAATAGCTCGCGTGGCCAGGGTTGACGATACCACGGCTGCGGCATTTGATCGTTGGATAGGGAAGGGCTATCATGCTGGGATGGACTATATGGCCCGACATGGAGATGCACGCTATCATCCCGATTATGTGTTATCGGGCTGCCGCACCATCGTGTCGCTCGCTATGAACTACTATCCTGGCCGTCGCATCGAAGAAGACCGTCTTCAGTTTGCATACTATGCTTACGGTAAGGACTATCATGAAGTGATGAAGGACCGCATACGCCAATTGGCAAAGGCAATAGGGATAAAACCAGAGAACTCAGAATACTCAGAGTTCCGTGTGGTTGTCGATTCTGCACCGTTGCTCGAACGCTATTGGGCTCTCCAGGCAGGACTTGGCTGGATTGGGCGTAACCACAACTTGATCATTCCGCATCGAGGCAGTTATATGTTCCTTGGTGAGTTGCTGCTCACGGACGAGGTCGATCAGTACGACGCACCCGTTGCCAACCATTGTGGCACCTGCCGCAAGTGTATTGAGGCCTGTCCTACCTGTGCATTGACCGATGGCGGAGTTGATGCCCAACGCTGCCTCTCCTATCTTACCATTGAGCATCGAGGCCCTTTCAGCCCCGAGCAAGCCGCACTGATTCGCCAGCAGCTTACTCCTTATTATATATATGGCTGCGACCGTTGCCAGCGGGCATGTCCGCACAATAGCTTCGCTCGACCCAACCAGACCGAAGAGTTTCAGCCCTCAGAGTCCCTGCTTGACATGCAGACCGAGGACTGGAATCAACTTACCCGTGAAAAATATACAGAGTTGTTCCGTGGTTCGCCCGTGAAACGAGCCAAGTACGAGGGTTTGATGCGGAACATCAAAACCGTGATGGAATAAATCATCGGTTCCCTATTATCAGGAGTGACAAATTAGCCCCGTCACGTCATCACGACGTAGCGGGGCTTTGGCGCCTGTGTCATTCTGAGAAAATTATTATGTTACTTATACTTATTTTTTCTTTTCTACTTTCTTCCTCGCCAGTTCAAGCATGTCGAAGATATAGCGAGTATTGTCGCTATCGAAGCGTTCGGACACCTGAAGCAGACGGTTGGCGGCTACACTACGCTCGTCGTCATCCAACGGGGCGTTCTTGCAGAGGTCAAGGATGATGCCTGCCGAAACTACCATGTCCTCCTTTGCGTCCTTGTATTTGGGATCCATCATCTTCTGCGTGAGCAGTCCGAAGAAACGATGCCAGTCGCCGTTGCTCAGGTTACTGACTCCACGTTGCATCACCTGTGCCATCCATGTTTCTGTATTGCCGTCGAAAGGAATGTCCGAGGGAATATCTAATGCGAAAGATCCTATCGCTACATTCTTCGAAGAGCGATTAAAGAAACTTTCCAACGAGCGAACAAAGAGGCTGTCAGGCAATTTGGTCTGTCCTTTCAATCGGTCCATGAGGTCATCGGGCAGTCTGTCTCTCAACGATGCTGTGCCCATAATGTTTATAGGCTCGACTGATGCAATGCCATGTGCGGTCTTGGGTTGCTGGCCATAGACATAGACGAGCCTTGCGGTATAGACCTCGGGGTTGTCGGCATTGCTCCATTCGGCGGCATAGCAGGTGCGATAGCCCTTGTGCTTCTTGTCGTTGAAGTTGGCAATATAGTAGGTGCTGTTCTTCATGCTTCCGATGAGGACAGCGTCGTCTTCATCCCTCCAGATGCTCCACATGCGACGCAGACCGAGGTCGTGGACGAGGGCTGAATCAAGTTCGAGTCTCTCGCTGCCCATCTCTTCCTCAAACATCGATGTTTTGCTGGCTTCGTTCCTAAAAGCATCCCTCAGTGTTTCGGACACGGAATGCTGATACCTTCTCTCCACCTTGACAGTGATGACTTTGCTCTCGATGGCGATGCCGTTCGCATCCACTTTCGCTGTATTATGCTCTCCTACTTTGGTGACGCCCGCTAATTCGTCGGTCACTTCCTGAAACGCCTTTTTGATTTCCTCTTGTGCCGAGGCTGTAGGCATGATTGCCATCATGGCGATGGCTGCGATGATAATGCTTCTTGTTTTCATTGTTGAATAGTTTTAGGTTTATATTTCGATGATTCTTTTGGTTTCGATTACTTCGTAGTCACCCACCTCGTTAGTCACGAGTACGGCGCTGGCTGGCTGGGGCGTGGCACGGAAGGTTGCCTCAATCACCATGTTGCGCATCTCCTGTTCCTCGCGCTGGATGGTAGCTTTGCAGTCGGCAAGGATGCGGATGGCACGTTCCACGTTCTCAGGGTTTTGCCAGATTTCGTTGCCGAGCGTGTCGGGAATTTCCCTTGTTGCTGTCCGTTTGTGCCCTTGTTGCTGTCCGTTTGTGTCCTTATTGCCACCCGATTGAACAGTTGTTGCTGCTCGATTACAAATTTGGTGGTCATCAATTTTAATTTGGTGGTCACCGATTG
The DNA here is from genome assembly GCA_947303695.1 of uncultured Prevotellaceae bacterium. Classification (GTDB taxonomy): domain Bacteria; phylum Bacteroidota; class Bacteroidia; order Bacteroidales; family Bacteroidaceae; genus Colivivens. The sequence continues at coordinate 4,367 of CAMYYX010000078.1, forward strand.
ACTGATTGGTGGTCACCGATTTTGAATTGGTGGCCATCGATTTATCAGTCGTTGCGGCTTGCCTGGGTGATTGTCCCTGCCCGATGTTCAATATCAGCAGCAATAATATACAGGCGGCGACTGCTCCGACAACTGGATATAGCCAGAGATGTCGATGCATAGGCTTCTGTTCTATCTGCTGCATCAGTCGGTCGTCGAAGTCGTCCGAGAGTTTCATCCTTTCGGCATCTTCGTACTTGCGCTTCATGGCAAGGCGCAGACCTCGGTCGTTGTATTTCTCATTTGTTTTCATTGCTTTCAAGGCTTTTGATGGTGATGGCAAGACGTTTGCGAATCCATTGCAACCGCGAACGGAGATAGCCCTCGGAATGTTCCGTGATGGAGGCGATGTCGCGTATCGGGCGGTCGTCAAAGTAATAGAGACTGAGCAGCATCTGGTCGTCGGGCTTCAACATGTCGATGGCTCGTTCCATGAAGGTGAGGCGGTCGGTGTCGTCCAGCAGGGCATCGGTCTCGTCGTCTGGGATGCTGTCGAGCCTCTGCTGCTCCACATCGATGGTTCTGATATGCTTGTGATGCTGTCGGTAGTGCTTCAGTGCCGTGTGGTAGGCGATGCGCATGAGCCATGTCTGGAACGTAGCCTGTCGGCTGTCGTATCTGCTGAGACACTTGTAAGCTTCAATCAGCACATCCTGCGTCACCTCCTCGGCTTCTTCGGGCGATGGAATCAGGCGAGCTACCATCTGCAGCACCTGTCCGGCATAACGGCCTGCAAGCTGGCGGAACAGCGCTGTCTGTCCGTCGAGAATGCGGTGTATGAGCACCGTCTCGTCGTGCAAAGCTTCTGATGTATTGCCGGTCTGTCGTTCCATTCGCTTCATGTTCTCTACCTATATATTACCACTTTCCATGGAAATGTATAATCTTAAGAACGATTATTTTCGGAAAACATTGCATGTCATACAAAGAAAAAGGTCGGCACATTAAACTAAATGTACCAACCTTTTTCGGTAAACGATATTTCTCTGCTACTACTTCGACGGAGGTGATGGCGATTGGAATCCTTTCACCTTATTATATATATTAATAGATGACCAGTCCGGCGAGACCTGCGAGGATAATCATGATGATGGGGTGAATACGGTAAAGACGGGTGCCGATGAAGGCGAAGAGGAAGATGAGCAAGCTCGCGACGAATTGGAACGTGCTTTCTGACGGACTACCGAAGTTATCGGCCGACATGAGGAGGATGGCTGCGGCGGCGATCAGCCCCACGATGGCGGGACGCAAAACGGAGAAGACGCTTGTCACAGTTGTCGTCTTGCTGTACTTCAACAGTATCTTGCTGATGGTGAGCATCAGGAGGAAGGGCACCCACAGCACAGAGAGGGAGGCGAGGACAGCTCCCAGGATGGCCATCCATTCGGGGTAGCCTTCGTTGAGGACGGCGGTGTAGCCGGTATAGGTGGCGCAGTTGATGCCGATGGGGCCGGGGGTGCTCTGCGAGATGGCGACGATGTCGGTGAACTCGGAAGAGGTGAGCCATTGGTTCTTCTCCACTACTTCGTTGTGGATGAGGGACAGCATGGCGTAACCGCCTCCGAAATTGAAGGCGCCTATCTTGGTGAATACGATGAATAACTGCAAGAATATCATTGTCTTTGTTTACTTAAATGAAGTTATCACTGCGTTCGAAGTTATCGGAGTTATCGGCCTAAAGGCCTCGAAGTTAACGACGGCACAATGAGATGTTAACATCAGCTGTCATTTGTCGAGCGAAGCGCTAACTCCGAGCGAAGCGTTAACTTCGCTAACTTCGTTAACTACGCTTTACCTTACCCCACACAAACCCGGCAAGGCCTGCCACGAGGATGATCCAGATGGGTGAAATGCCGAATGCAGTGATGAGGACGCACGCAACGATGGGAATCCATACGTTGTAGAGGGTAATCTTCGCCGTGCGTGCCATTGAGAAACACGGTGCAGCAATCAATGCGACCACTGCAGGACGAATGCCCATGAATATCTTTTCTATGTAGATATTGTCTTTGAACGCTTGGAAGAACATGGCAATGAGCAGAATGACCACAATGGATGGAAGTGCTACACCGAGCGAACCGATGATGCCACCAAGAACTCCACGTGCCTTGTTGCCGATGTGGCTGGCCATGTTGATAGCAAACAGACCTGGTGTGCTCTGTGCTACTATCAGGATGTCCATGAATTCCTCGCGAGTCAACCACTGCTTGCGGTCCACAATCTCCTTCTCCATGATGGGCACCATGGCGTAACCGCCACCGAGGGTGAACGCCCCGATCTTGGCAAAAGTGAAGAACATCTTGATTAATTCAGAATTCATGCCTGCCGTTCCTCCCATTCTTCTTTTGTTCGTGTCCAACGCTTATGTGTCCACAGCCATAGCTCAGGATGCTGACGGATGTCGGCTTCGAGGAGTTGCATATAGCGGTCGGTTATCTGATAGTCGGTCAGTTCATTGGGATGCAAGGTGATGGGGATGATCTTGCATTCGTAGTAGCCGCGACGGACGCGACGGACACTGCCGTAGAACACTGTGGCCTCAATCTTCTTTGCCACTTCCTCTGTGCCGATGAACACGGCGGTATCGTGTCCGAGGAAAGGACTGAAATGGTGGATGGCATCCCATCGGGGCTGCTGGTCGGCTATCATGCCGCATATCGTAGGCTGATGCGCTGCATTCAGTTGAATCAGACGTCTGACCGTCTGCCTCATCTTGATACACTCGCCACCGAACCGGTTACGCATATTCAGGAATAAGGTGTCGAGGACGTCGTCGGTCAAGGGATGGTAAACCTGGCAGCAATGGATGTCGCCTGCCCAATATGGCAAGGACACAATCCACTCCCAGTTGCCGAAATGACCTAACATCAGGAATGCTATCGGATGTTCGCTATGGGCTGCATCGAAAATCAAGTCGCCATCGACGAACTTCATTCTCCGCATCATCTCATCATGCCCTATCGAGAGTTCCTTCACCATTTCTACAATCTGGTCGCAGAACTGATGGTAGAAACGACGCTCTATTTCCTTAATCTCCTCCAACGATTTCTCGGGGAAGCACTCAGTGAGCTGCTGGCGCACCAGTTTCCTGCGATAGAAGCTCGAAACCACGAGATAAGCCACGTCGGACAGCACGTAAAGCACGCTCAATGGCAAAAGTGACACCACATACAGAAGTGCCCAAACGATACGATATAATATTCTCTCTGCTCCTTTAACTTCCATACTGTAAAACCTTGTCAATAATCACTTGAGGCGAGATGCCACGCAGGCAGGGATAGTCGCCCTTGCTGCATGGCTTACTGCCATAGATGGAACAGGGACGGCACGCCATGTCGGCCACCTGCACTATTGAGTCATCGGGTTGGTTCCATGCCACGAAGCCTGCCTTGGGATGTGTAGCGCCCCAGATGGACAGGGTGCGGGTCCCCATCATCGCTGCCATGTGCATGTTGCTGGAGTCCATCGATATCATCAGACGGAGCCGACTCATGAGGATGAGTTCGTTGCGCAATCCGCCCAACTTGCCGACTACCGACACGACCCGCTCACGTTCCCACGACTGGAGAATGTC